>NZ_JBFDAH010000001.1:0-476219 GCF_040719265.1 Aliikangiella maris
GATAAACAATGGGGTAAACTGGGTCAAGGGGGCGTGATTGCCATTCCACAACTTGCTCTATCACTGCGTTAGTTACTCGAGATATCAAAGAGGCTGAGACCTCAGCCCCATACATTTCTTCAAAGGATTTGACGATTTCTCGGGTACTCAAACCTTGTGAATACAGGTGGAGTATTTTGTCATCCATTGAGGTAAAGCGCGTTTGATGCTTCTTAACTAATTCCGGTTCAAAGTTACCTTGACGGTCTCGGGGGGTGTTTAATTCAAACTGACCATCTTCCGTTCGAATCGTTTTGGAAGAATAGCCATTACGGCTATTGCTAGACTGGCTTTTACTATTTTTCTCATAACCAAGGTGTTCATCGAGCTCAGCATTTAATGCTGCCTCGACCGTTACCTTAGTAAGTACTTTTCGGAATTCATTCAAATCATGCTCTGATTTGATGCCTTTGGCCATTTCTTTGCCAAACTTTTCTAACTCTTTTTTATCTATCATTTGCCTATCTCTCCTATAATAAGGATACTAAAGATAGGCAGTTACACAAAATAATTTATAGTCTCATTTCCGCACCTAATTACCAAAGCGGAAAAATTCAAAATCTTACAGCTACTACTGATGGCATAATGTTCATAATGGATACAGGGCTTCCTGATAATTGTAAAGATACTCCATATGGTTGGATGTTGATCAAACAAGAGCATACTGCAATTATATCAACAGTTTTAGCGGCTTGGGCTTCGGATAACAAGTCGGGTACTGCATATACTTCAGGTCGTTCAGGTGGAACAGGTTATTGTATTGTAAATCAGTTTAATCCAGTCAATTAGTATTACAAGTGGCATTATGCAAAACTAAGAACTAGACAGACAAAGATCATGCTATGCCACTACTAAACTCTCACCTACTAAATTCTCACCACTCGTTACTCCTTGCTCACCTACTCAATACTCACCACTCGTTACTCGCCACTCATCTACTCATCATTTTAATTGATGGCTGTCCCCGTTCAGTTTTCATATTCAAACAAACTTTTTCTATAACTAATTCTATGGATGTCTTTTTCTGGTTAACTAAAACAATTAATTTGTTGCCTCTGTTCATTGGCAACTTTAAGACAGTTGACAATATCAACTAACTGTTTAGCTGTTTTGCCATCAAGCTTACTTAAAGGAAAGTCAGATTCAGTACTGTACCAATCTAACGATTGGTTAAATATTTTAACATTCTCTTTTTTCAATGTTTGTGTAATTTGGTCAATATTTTTTAAACCTTCATTTGGAATAAATTGAATTACTATTCCTCCTATTGGTAATGAGTTTTCAAATACGGCATCAGATGGTCGTTCCTCTAATTGACAACTAACAGTAACCAATAAAATTAAAGATATTAAAAAACGGATAGCCACATCAATATTATTGTATCGGCCAGAACCAAATTGTCGCCTTTTCATAATGTTCTCCATCTCTCCAGTTAAATTCGAACCAAGTTGAAAACTTTGTTAGCCGGTTAATATTCCATAAATCAATATGATCACCTTGATTATTTTCTCCGTAATAATCTTTAAAAAATATTATTCCTTTTTTACCATAAATCTTTTTAAATCCTTCAGATGCTTTAAACTCAATTATTCTATTAAATGGAGAAAATGAGCTTTTTAACCATTTTGCTAATTCTTCTGCTCTTAATATATGTGAAGGTTTATGTCCATGCCAGCAACGAACGCCTTTAAAACTTTTCAAATCAACCCCCGCCTTTTCTAGACTGACTCCCAATCGAATAGCACATTGATTTGTAAATGCCCTCGCGCCATTAGTAAGACAGGGTGCATCATCTGAAAATATTGACGCGCTTACTGTTGGGTGATTATCCCATAATTCTTTGAATTTCATTTTGTTTTTTTACCTTTATCGCTATTCAAACTCCTTATGTGGGATGATTGTACTGCAAACATTTACAAAATTCACTTTATAGTGACTACTTAACTTATATTTTACAGATTGAAATCATCCACATTTATATTATGGTTAATAGTATCTAAGTAAATTGATGGCTGTCCCCGTTCAGTTTTTTCAAATACTATGAAAATTAAGACTAATACCAAAATCAAAATTAACCAATTAGAACCATACTGGTTAAATAGAAGAAATGTTAAAACTATAAGAACATTTCTTACTATCGCACCACTTGATAATCTTAATTCTATATCACATGCTTCACATTTAATTTCACCCAAAACACTTGTGATTTCCCACATTAATGTCGAACCATTCAATCCTTTTCAGCCAAATTAACATGATCATTCAATTCTTCTTTATAACGTGAATTCGGGAAACTTAATTTTTCTGTAGAANTGCGAATCAATGAACCCACAACAGAGTATACCTTGTTGTGCTTTTTTGAGTTGCCTTACCCATTTATCCATGGTTGATTTACCAACCCCCATGGCGATAGCTGCTTCACGAATTGAATAACCTTTTTCTGTGACTAATTGCGCAGCTTCTAAACGAAATTCGGCTGTAAAAGTTGGTCTGTTTCTTTTGTTCATTCTGTCACCTATTTTATTCACGAGGTATAATAGCACCTCTTGTTAGGTGGCCAAAATTAGTATGCCACTACAGGGTAACAAAGAGATTCCATCTTACTTTTTCAAACAAGAAAATTCTAAATATGTAAGTGCCATACTTTTTTCAAATGCGGCGACCATTACTACATTTAATCGTATGGGCAAGCTTGCTGGTTTAGGTAGTAGTCGGGTAAAAATGCTTCGTCAGGGAATGAAAGCTCATCCAGAACCATCATCGTTTTCAGCAATGCCTTTCGTATGTGATGTTGATGATGAAAATTATGAAGAAGCTTGGGGGGATGGAGTTGTTATGTACCATAATCCATTTGCTCTTTATCCCGTAGATCCTGATATGTTTCCTGATATATCTCACATTATTTATGATCCGAATACTGACGACTTTATGGCTATACCAAATCCTAATGAAGTTTTTTCATCAACGACAATGGTTATCACAGAAACAAAGGAAGATACTGAAGAATAGTTAGAAAGATTTTATATTTACCGTCTTTTTCTTTTCCTTCTAACTTCCGCCGCAAACTGATGGGCAAAAAAGTTGGATTTAGCATGAGTTTCATTTAGCTCAACTTATCCCTAGCGGGGTTCTTTGTTTTTCTTCGGGTGAGGTGGGTTTTGTGTTATTCGTCATTGTCATCATCCTCATGAACAAAGCTGCCGTCAGGTGCGGTTTTTCCTGATACTAAATCTTTGGGTTCGTCTTTGGCCTTACGGTTTTTAAAGACCTGCTTTTTTGCCCATTCAGCAATTTCTTTATCGCTCATTGGTTTATCTTTTTTCTTTTCATTGATATCGACTATCTTGCTCATGCTTTAAAGCCTTTTGTATAAAAAATCACCATGCTTGTATAGATAGAGCTGAGGTGGTGGTTTGATAAGAACTAAACCAAATAACTGACTGACAGTATCGGCTATTTTAGCATGGGAGAGAATGGTTCCGATAATAGCTCAAAAAGCCATACTTTCATCTTTAGATAGAGTTTTTATTGTTAACTGAGATTGTTTTTAACACGATTTTTCAAGTTTTATAATAATTGATAAAACTGTGAACAATCCCAAATTCACGACCTTCATAGTTTGGTAGGGCTGCCTCATATTATGGCATAATAAGGGGAGAGCCGTGAATTTTGAGTGGGATGAAAACAAAAACCAGACCAATATAAGGAAACATGGTATTGACTTTAGGGCTGCTTCTAAAGTTTTTAAAGATGCTAATTTTATTGTAAGCGAAGATACACGATATGATTATGATGAAAATCGATTTCAAATTATTGGTGCAGTAGATCCTCATGGTGTTTTGGTTGTAATTTATACAGAATGTTATGAAGACACAATTAGGCTCATTTCAGCTCGTAAAGCAGATAAGAGAGAACGACGTTTATATCAACAAAGTAATTCATGGTGATGCGATGACGATTAAAAAATATACGCAAGAAGAACTTGAAAATTTGGAAGATAGATCTGATATCGAGCGTCTTAGAAACATGACCGAAGAAGAAATAGAAGAAGGTGCTAAATCAGATCCCGACAATCCGCCTTTAACCGAAGAAGAACTCAAGAAGTTTAAACGTCCTAGTGACGAATACCGTAAGAGGTTTCAAAGCGGTGACTAAATATACACAAAATGATATCAATAACATAGGTGATGGTAAGACAGATTGGAAGAAGGTAGAAAAGCTAACCGATGAAGATATTAGAAGAGCTGCTTTAGCTGATAAAGATGCACCTTTGATTTCTGATTGTGATGCCAACAAGTTTAAACCTAGAAAATTAATGCGCCATAAACTCGGCTTATAGTGTGCCACTGTATTAAGGGCAAGGTGCCCTTAATGTCATTTCAATTTCGATATTTTCCAATGATTTTTTTGCGGCAATTTGTTCAGCAGAACAAGGCTTGGTATTCACTATCCAGTTAAATACTTCTTTGTGTAGTACTTTAAGCTCTGTGGCAGTTTTTGTGGCTAATTCAAATCTTGTAATCAATCTCATTTTTACCTCCTGTATTGGAGGCCGTGACATTCACGACTTTTGATAAGGCCGAGGGATGCATTTGAGATTTAAGGCTCACACCGTTGGTCGTAACGTATGTGTAGAAGCTTTACGCTTGGTAAGGTTTAAAGCTTTATGCTTGGTTTGGAATTAGAAAAGGTATGAAATGTTTCGTCTTAAGAAATAGGAATGTAAAAAAGATGATGGGAGATTGGTTGAAGTAAAAACAACTGAGTTTTTAAGTATAAAAAGAGAAATGTTCTAAAAGGGAAAAGTCTTTCCTCTGCTGCAAACACTTTAAAAAAACATAAGTGTTTTCCGGCACCCCTTTCTAACGGGATTCCCGTAACGCCCTTTAAAATCCATTAGGTTACTTTTTTCAAAAGCAGGTTTTTAAGAATTTATTGTCCCCCCGCAGGGGAGGACACAGCGTAATCTGCGCGATTAAAAAATCAAGCCATCGTACTCACCCGTTCCCACTGGTAAAGCTGGTGTGCGTGCGGACTTGCGTGTGCTAGCTGGATTTTTTTCTCTAGGCGCAGCTTTAACGCTCAATCGATTCACTTGGGTTTTCTCTATCGCTTTTTCACAGGGGGGTTCAACCCCTGCGGGGGGAATGTGAAATTGAAGATTAAGGAGCCAAAGACTATGACACAGCCAAGAATTTATGTAGCGGATTTAGCAGCCTATAACAGTGGAGAACAAAAGCAACTACACCCCAGCTAAAAACTACATGCCTACTGGCTATTTTCCTCAGATTTGCTAAAATCTCGCTCCTTTTATGTATACGCCATTATTAACAAATTTGTGCCAGACTAGTGACACAAATAGTAACTTGTGAACCTCACTAACATGTCAACAGAATCAAACCTTAGAAGAACATTTGCTATTATCTCTCATCCGGATGCTGGTAAAACAACCATTACTGAAAAGCTCCTGTTATTGGGCCAGAAAATTCAGGAAGCTGGGACAGTTAAAGGCAAAAAGTCCGGTAAACATGCCACCTCTGATTGGATGGAAATGGAGAAACAACGGGGTATTTCGGTTACTACGTCTGTCATGCAATTTCCCTACAACGGACGAATTGTTAACCTCTTAGATACCCCCGGCCACGAAGATTTTTCTGAGGATACTTATCGTACTTTAACGGCAGTTGATTCGGCATTGATGGTGATTGACAGTAGTAAAGGGGTTGAGGATCGTACTATTAAGTTAATGGAAGTCTGTCGTCTGCGTGATACGCCAATCGTTACTTTTATGAATAAACTCGATCGGGATATTAAAGATCCGATTGAACTGATGGATGAAGTCGAAGAAGTCCTGAATATACAATGTGCACCCATAACCTGGCCTATTGGAATGGGGAAACAGTTTAAAGGGGTTTATCATATTCTCGAAGATAAGATCTATTTTTACTCAACAGGGCAAGGACATATCATACAAAAAGAAGACTGTATTGAAGGACTTGATAATCCGGAGCTTGATAAACGAATTGGTGCAATGGCGCAAGACTTACGGGATGAACTTGAGCTGGTTCTTGGTGCCAGTCATGAGTTTGAACTGGAAGCTTTTTTAAAAGGGCAGCTGACGCCCGTATTCTTTGGGACTGCATTAGGGAATTTTGGGGTGACACAAATGCTTAATGGATTTGTTAACTGGGCACCCGCGCCTTTGAGCCGACAATCGAACGAGCGCGAAGTTGAGTCTAACGAAGATCAGTTCAGTGGCTTTATTTTTAAGATTCAGGCCAATATGGATCCCGCGCATCGTGACCGGATTGCTTTTATGCGTATTGTTTCAGGTAAGTACGAAAAAGGTATGAAAATGAAACATGTACGTTTAAATCGAGATATTCAGGTTTCTAATGCGGTGACCTTTTTGGCTGGTGACCGGGCTAATCTTGAAACTGCTTACGCTGGCGATATTATCGGGTTGCATAATCATGGCACAATTCAAATCGGTGACACTTTTACTGCCGGTGAAATGCTTAAGTTTTCGGGCATTCCCAACTTTGCGCCAGAACTGTTTCGACGGGTAAGGTTAAAAGACCCACTTAAAAATAAAGCGTTACTCAAAGGGCTTATTCAACTATCGGAAGAGGGCGCAACCCAGGTTTTCAGGCCATTTCATTCTAATGAGCTGATTTTGGGTGCCGTGGGTGTACTTCAGTTTGATGTTGTAGCGCATCGTTTACAAGATGAATATAAGGTGAACTGCATTTTCGAGCCCGTTTCAATTCATACGGCACGTTGGATAATGTGCGATGATGAAAAAATGTTAGAACAATTTAAAAGCAAGGCAGATGATAATTTGTCTTTAGATGGTGGCGATAATTTAACCTATTTAGCACCTACAAGGGTTAATTTGAATTTAATGCAAGAGCGTTGGCCTGATATTCAATTTTGTGAAACACGAGAACACTAAACTACCTGCAAGTGGATTTAGTCAATAGCGAATAGGTAGATTATCTGAGGTAAATTAAAAGAAATACAAACTAATTAGTTTTAAATAGTTGTGCATATTATTAAATATTTTGCCAAAATTACCAATTAAACTAATTTTTGTATGTTTGTATGCGAAATGATTGAAATGTAAGTAAGTTTTTACAGATTAGTTAATTTTGTCGAGACAAAATAGTCTATTTATCTCACTAGAATTTGCTAAATTTAAAGAGTCAATCTACATTACAAACAGCAAATCATATTTCAATTTGAGATGTGATGGTTTTTAGGAAGTACATGACAGCCCAATTACAATTATTTGATTCACATTGCCACCTGGATTTTCCGCAGTTTGCGGGAAAAATTGATGCGTTGCTGCACAAGGCCGAAGAAAGCGGAATTTGTGGTATTTTAATACCCGGTGTTAAGCGTGAAGGATGGCGAGTTATTCGCCAAATTACTGCGCGTCATCGAATCTGCCATACAGCCTTGGGTCTTCATCCCATGTTTATCGATAGTCATCAGGAGAGCCATTTGCACGATCTAGAAATGGCCTTATCGGTGGGGCCTTTGGCTGCTGTCGGTGAAATTGGACTTGATTATTATAAATCTGATAGTAATCGTGATGAACAGCGAAAATACTTTCAAGCACAAATTGATATTGCAAAAACGGCACGATTACCCATTCTTTTACATGTGCGCAAAGCACATGATGAAGTGTTGCAAATGCTACGTAATAGCCATTTTAATTTGGGTGGTATTTGTCATGCGTTTAATGGCAGCGAATATCAAGCTGAGAAATATATTGAGCTTGGCTTTAAGTTGGGTTTTGGTGGTGCAATGACCTTTCCAAGGGCTGCAAAATTGAGAAAACTGGCAGCTACTTTACCCTTGGAGTCGATTGTGCTAGAAACTGATGCGCCAGATATGCTACCAATCACTTGTAAAATGCCATTTAATACACCACTTCATATTTTTGATAATTTTCGTTCATTGGTCGAGTTAAGACAGCAAAGCGGTGTACTGATTGCCAAACAAACTACCGCTAATGTTTTGTCGGTACTTAAGCTGGATAAATAGCCTCACCTCAAAGTCAAATCAAGATAAGCACTATGATACCGCTACTATACAAATAAAAATATTGGGCCTGTCTTGCAATAAAGCCCAACGCTGATGAATGCCCAAGCATAAATAAAATGTTCAGATTGTCATTATTATCGTTGTTGTGAATAGTAGATATCGGTCGCATTTCATGGTGTGAGGTATTTGCGATTTATTATCAATAGGTTAGACTTACTTTAGGCAACTAACCAATTTTTCAGTCTGGTTAACAAATTGAGAATTAACCCAAGGTAAAACTGATTTATGCTGAAAACTGCTCATTCAAAAACGGATATTGTCAGTATTTTAAGTCAATTAGAAAAAATGGAAATTATTGATGCAACACAAGCTAAGGAAGCATTGACTAAACTGCGTGCGTCAAAGCCGGTAGGTCATCCACTCAATCAAATCGGTTCTTTGAAAATTCGCTCTAAAATGCGCCGAAATCAAATTTTAACGGGTGAAGTTTTATCGGAATGGTTTGCTGAGTTACATCAATTACCTTATGTTCGCATCGATCCCTTAAAAATTAATGTGGATCAGGTTACCTCTGTGATGTCGAAAGCTTTTGCTATTCGTCATGATATTTTGGCGTGTGATGTGAATAAAAATGAAGTGGCCATTGCAGTAATAGACCCAGATGAACAAGGTTGGGAAGCCGGTTTAACACATATTTTACGTCGTCCAATCAAGCGAGTGTTTGCTAATCCTGAAACGGTGCGTCGCTTGCAGCACGAACTTTATAATTTAAGCCATTCAATTAAAGGCGCATCGGGCGAGTCTTTACAAAATCTAAAAGTTTCCAATTTAGAACAACTATTGGAAGTTGGTAAAGCAGGAGATATTGATGCAAATGACCAGCATGTTGTGCAAATTGTTGATTGGTTACTGCAATATGCATTTGCTGAACGGGCTAGTGATATTCATGTTGAGCCTAGGCGTGAAATGGCCAATATTCGCCTTAGAATTGATGGGGTACTACATCAGGTTTATGAAATGCCTGCTAATATTGCGGCAGCAGTCACGGCAAGATTTAAAATCCTGGGGCGAATGGATGTTGCTGAAAGACGCAAGCCATTAGACGGACGAATTAAAACCAAAACACCGAACGGTTTAGAAATCGAATTACGTCTTTCTACTTTGCCTACCGCATTTGGTGAAAAACTGGTCGCACGGATATTTGACCCAACGGTTTTGTTACGTGATTTTAAAGCGCTGGGCCTAGATCGACAGACTGAAAAAAGTTGGTTGCAAATGGCAAAGCAGTCAACTGGCATTGTGTTATTAACCGGACCTACAGGTTCGGGAAAAACGACCACTTTATATACCACGCTTAAGTTGATAGCCACTTCAGAAGTCAACGTTTGTACCATTGAAGATCCTATCGAAATGGTCGAGCCGTCATTTAATCAAATGCAGGTTCATCACGATATCCAGTTAGATTTTGCCAGTGGGATCAGAGCTTTACTACGACAAGATCCCGATATTATCATGATTGGAGAAATTCGAGATCGCGAAACGGCTGAAATGGCTATTCAAGCTTCGTTAACCGGACACTTGGTCATTTCAACCTTGCATACAAATGATGCGTCTTCAGCCATTACTCGCTTGCAGGATATTGGGGTACCGCCTTATTTGATTAACGCAACGCTGTTAGGGGTAATGGCCCAACGATTGGTACGAACTTTATGTCCTCATTGTAAGGTCGCTATTCAGCCTGATGAAGCGGGTTGGCGAGAATTAACTGTTGGTTTTAAAGTGCCATTACCCAAGTTAATGTTCGAGCCGGGTGGATGTGATGAATGTCGCCATTCTGGTTATTCGGGACGAGTGGGAATTTACGAATTGTTAGAGGTTGATAGTGATATCAAGGCATTAGTTTCTGAACAATGTGAAGTCGCGCCCATTAAACGCCAAGCACTCAAAAACGGGATGAAATTATTACGTATTAGTGGTGCTAAGAAAGTGATGGAAGGACAAACAACGATTGCTGAAGTGATGCGAGTGGCATCACCCGCGATGGAAGAGCTTTAAATTATTTTTTGATAGGACTTAATTAACAGAGCCGTTAATATCGGCGCTAATTAAGTCCTATATTTATTGAGTAAGAAGACTAAATATTTTCTAATTGCCGCTTTTGCTCGTTTAGTTTGCTGATTGCCTCACTCGCTTCTGCCAGCTTTTGTTTTTCTTTCGCAACAACATCTGCTGGCGCACGATCAACAAAGTTGGCATTTGACAGTTTACCTGCTAATCTGGCGTGATCTTTAGCTAATTTATCTAGTTCTTTTTCCAGCCTTGCCAGTTCGGCACTGACATCGATCAAACCTGCTAAAGGAACTAGCACTTCAAGGTGGCCAGCTAAGGCTGTTGATGCTGGTGGTGTTGTTTCCGATGCCGGTTGAATACTTTCAAGCTTTGCCAACGCAGAGATGAAGTTCAGGTTTTCAGTTAAACAGCGATGATCATTTTCTGTCATGTTTTTGAGTAAAACATTCACGGGTTTACCTTGTGAAATATTCAGCTCACCGCGAATATTTCTGACGCCAACAATCAGTTTTTTCAACCACTCTAAATCCTGTAAGGCTGTCTCGTCAATTAATGCCGAATCAAATTGTGGGAAAGAAGAAATCATAATTGACTGTTGCGAAGTATTTACCATTGGTACCAGACGTTGCCAGATTTCTTCGGTAACAAATGGAATCATAGGATGTAATAAACGCATCATCGTTTCTAAAACATTCACCAGCGTGTGCCGCGTGCCGCGTTTTTGTGCTTCATTATAGTTGTCGCTGTATAAAATAGGTTTAGATAGTTCTAAATACCAATCACAATAATCATTACGGCTAAACTCATAAAGTGCCTGTGTGGCTAGATCGAAACGGTATTCATTAATGTGTTTTTCAAACGCTTGAATACTATTTTGCAGGCGACTGATAATCCAACGATCGGCAAGGCTTAATTCAAACTCAGAGTTATCTTTACCGCAATCTTGATCTTCAGTATTCATTAAGACATAGCGCGCGGCGTTCCAAAGTTTGTTGCAGTAGTTGCGATAGCCCTCAACTCGACCTAAATCAAAGTTAATATCACGACTCGTTGAGGCCAATGCACAAAATGTCATTCTGAGTGCATCCGTTCCGTAAGCTTCGATACCTTGTGGATATTGGTCTCGTGTACGTGCTTCGATTTCTTCGGCGTCTTTAGGATTCATCATGCCACTGGTTCTTTTACTTACCAGTGTTTCCAAATCAACGCCATCAATCAAATCGATCGGGTCAAGTACATTGCCTTTTGACTTTGACATTTTATTGCCATGTTCATCACGGATTAAACCAGTAATGTAAATTTCGTTAAATGGCACTTTGTCAGTAAATTTGAGTGTCATCATTATCATTCTGGCAACCCAAAAGAAAATAATATCAAAGCCGGTAACTAATACGCTGGAGGGGACAAATTTTTCAAGCTCGGCTGTTTTTTCTGGCCAACCCATTGTAGCAAATGGCCATAAAGCCGAAGAAAACCAAGTGTCGAGTACATCATTATCCTGACGCAAAATGACTGAGTCAGCCAGTTGATGTTTTTCTCGAATCGCTTGTTCCGTTTTGCCAACATAAACTTTTCCCGTTTCATCATACCAAGCAGGAATGCGATGTCCCCACCAAAGTTGGCGGCTGATACACCAGTCTTGAATATTTTTCATCCAGTGAAAGTAAGTTTTATCCCAGTTTTCGGGAACAAACTTTACCTGGCCAGATTTGACTACATCTATGGCTGGTTTCGCTAAAGACTCTACCGCTACGTACCACTGATCGGTTAACAGTGGTTCGATGATATCGTTACTGCGATCACCTCGCGGAACCTTTAATGCATGATCAGCAATTTTTTCTAATAAGCCTGCTTGGTCAAATTCACCGACAATTTGTTTACGCGCATCAAATCGATTGAGTCCCTGATAGTTTTGTGGGAGGGAAAGGTCGATATCTGTTAATAGCTGTCCGTTGTAATCAAAAGCTTGTGCTGAGGGTAAAATATCAGCAGTGGGCGAGAGAATATTAATTAGCGGTAATTGGTGTCGCTTTCCGACTTCATAGTCATTGAAATCGTGAGCAGGCGTTATTTTTACACAGCCAGTTCCAAACTCTTTATCAACATAAGTGTCAGCAACAATGGGAATTTTACGATTGACCAGCGGTAACATGACAGATTTGCCAATCAAACTTTGGTAACGTTCATCTTCAGGATGAACGGCTACGGCGCTATCGCCTAGCATTGTTTCTGGACGTGTTGTTGCAACGACTAAATAATCTTTTCCATCGGCGGTTGTTGCGCCATCTGCAAGCGGATAGCGAAAGTGCCATAAAAAGCCTTTTTCATCGTGATTTTCAACTTCTAAATCAGACAGTGCCGATTGAAATTTAGGATCCCAGTTAACCAATCGTTTACCACGATAGATAATTCCTTCATCAAATAGCTGGATAAATACTTCCTGTACTGCATTGGACAAATCTTCATCCATTGTAAAGGCTTCACGTTGCCAGTCTGGTGAATCACCCAGCCGACGCATTTGTGCGGAAATGTTACCGCCCGAAGTTTCTTTCCATTCCCAGACTTTTGCGATAAATTCTTCGCGAGTAAAGTCTTGTCGCTTTTTTCCTTGCTGGTTAAGGATGCGCTCGACAACCATTTGGGTCGCAATACCGGCATGATCGGTACCGCATTGCCATAAGGTATCATCGCCTTTCATTCGATGATAACGAGTCAGCAAATCCATGATGGTATGCTGGAATGCATGTCCCATATGCAGGCTGCCAGTGACATTGGGTGGCGGAATCAAAATACAATAGGGGTCGCCTGTACCACTGGCTTGAAAATAATTGGCATCTTCCCAGGATTGATACCACTTTTGCTCAATATTCTGGGGAGTGTATGATTTTTCCATGATTGCAAAACTCGATAAGTTAATGGTTATTTAGTTAATAAAGGTTGAATTTAGCTATTGATTTTACGGTGATTCAGCGGATAGCCTCGTTCACGGTAAAAGCGAAACCGGTTGCGGGCGAGTTCTTTTTGTTCTTCATCTCCCCACGCATATTCAAACACCCAGGCAAATTGACTAAAAAACTGAGGTACCTGTGCCGCCATATTGATTAAAACATCAGGTTTTACCGCAGGATTTTGACCAAATCCAATTTCAATGGGGGGCTTGGTATCTGGTGCTTCATCAGCGAGTTGGTGAGGCAAAAAACTGGCCGCATCTAAAGACCAGAGCAGTTCATCAATGGTTTCTGCTTGTTTGCGGTCCTGAGTATGTACAAAAACCTTTTGTCCTTTACGATAGGCACGCTTGATGACTTCACACATATGTGAGTAGGGGACTTTGGGATCCGCTGATTCTACAGAATAAAACTCTACCTGGGTCATCAATTGTTTTCCTGAATGTCGATCGGCTCAATAAATTAATTGGGTTTTCGCTAAGGCTACTGAGTTAGTGAATAATTTAATCTTGTATAAATAGAGTTAGATAAAAATTTATTCTATTTAAACTCAGTCTTGTATATTAATCATTTAAATTGAATTTTAAAATTATTCTTTTATATCAACTCACTTGCAGCCAAAAAGAAAAATGCCGGTACATAATATCAACAGGTCGATAATAACTCCGGCACTGTGTTTGTTTCTTGTTTGTTAATTAACTCTCACATCGGTTAATTAAGTACTGCATCAATAGCGGCACGGGACGTCCTGTTGCGCCTTTTTCTTTACCTGATTTCCAGGCCGTGCCTGCAATGTCAAGGTGAGCCCAATGATACTTTTTGGTAAAACGTGATAAGAAACACGCCGCAGTAATTGTTCCTGCGCCTTTGCCGCCAATATTGGCGATATCGGCAAAGTTAGAATCCAATTGTTCCTGATATTCATCCCATAACGGTAATCGCCAGACTTTATCTCCACATTGCTCGCCTGCATTAAGTAAATCGTGAGCTAGTGGGTTATGGTTGGAAAGTAATCCTGAGGCATGTGCACCTAATGCTACAATGCAAGCACCGGTTAAGGTAGCAACATCAATAACAATTTCTGGCTCGAACCGCTCAGCATAGGTTAGTGCATCACACAACACTAATCGACCTTCCGCGTCGGTGTTTAATATTTCGATAGTTTGCCCAGAAAGCGAAGTAACAATATCTCCCGGACGACAGGATTTACCACTTGGCATATTTTCGGCCGCAGCGATAATCGTCATCAGGTTAATAGGCAGCTGCATTTGTGTTGCCGCAATAAATGCGCCGTACACTGCCGCTGCACCACCCATGTCATACTTCATTTCGTCCATGCCCTCGCTGGGTTTGAGTGAGATTCCGCCACTGTCAAAAGTGATACCTTTACCTACCAGAATAACAGGCTTCTGGTCTTGCGACGCACCCTGGTAATTAAGAATAATTAATTTTCCAGGAATATCGGAACCCTTTGAAATCGCCAGAAAGGCACCCATGCCCATGTCTTCCAGCTCAGCTTCATCGATGACCTGACAACTCACCTTATCGCAACTGCTGGCATATTCTTTGGCTTGGTCAGCTAAAAAGACGGGATTAGCAATGTTGGGTGGAAGATTTCCCCAATCTTTTGCCTGACAGGTCCCTTTGGCGATTGCAAGTCCTTCTTCGATAGCTTTTTCGCCAACGGTAAGCTCTTTACGAGTGGTTACATTAAATGTCAAACGACGTAAAGGGCGACGTGCGGAGTCTGTTTTACTTTTAAATTGTTCAAAGGTGTAAAGTGTATTTTGTGCGGTTTCAACAGCCTGGCGTACTTTCCAGCGGGTATCTCGGCCTTTGACATTGAGCTCGCTCAAGAAACAAACGGCTTCCATTGAACCGGTGTCATTTAAAGTGGTGATCGTCTTGGCTATAACCTTACGATATTGTTTGTCAGAAAAATCTCGCTCTTTGCCGCATCCAATTAATAAGACACGATCGGACAGCGTATTTGGCACATTATGTAACAGCAATGCTTGACCCAATTTTCCCTCGAGATCGCCTCGTCGCAATATATTGCTTAAAAAACCTTCACTGACAGCGTCCAGTTGTTCACCCATTGCCGAGAGTTTACGTGACTCGAAAACGCCGACAACCACACAGGCGCTACGTTGCTTTTCTGGATTACCGCTTTTGACATTAAATTCCATTCACTTCTACCTTATCATCTTGTTCTTTTGATGAATCTCTTTTTAATTCAATGGGTTAAATAAAAATTAAGTTTGTCGTTTTCATTGTTTAACAAACTCACCTAGTAATCAGCTGTTATTAAATTTTAATCTTTCACTATTTTTCGGCAGCTTTTTGGAATACTTTCTATCTAGCTAACTATTCAAATTAAACCAAACCAACTCAGGATGTAAAACTCAATTTGTATCGCATGCTGCAACAAAATAACTCAAACTCAGCGTTATCAATCCATCGCAATTTGAGCTGGTCAGCAGTGCCACCCAGTCTGTCTTTCGCTAAACTGTCGGTTGGCTGTACCATTTGATTTTCACCGCTACTGATATCGCCAATCGTATGGTATATTGCCCCCGTATGAGCCGGATTCAGTGGTTAAGTATGGCAACAAAAGCCGAAAAAACGAGAGTCTAACTGAAAAAAAGCCAATTATTAAGTGAAAGTCGTACTTTTCTGAGTAATTAACTTGATTCTTAAACGATATATCAACAATGAAATCCTACGAACTACCGGTGCTATTCTGGTTGTGCTGATATTAATTTTTATCAGTACGCGTTTTATCAAATATATTCAACTGGCAGTTGATGGCACCATCTCATCCGATGCGGTGTTTAGCTTACTTGGCTTGCAAATACCGGGGGTTGCCGGTTTTTTATTACCCATGTCTTTTTATATTGCGATTTTATTAACTCTCGGGCGGCTATATAGTGAACATGAAATGGCAATTATTAAATCAGCAGGTATTGGTGAAAAACAACTGGCTGATTTTGTTTTTCCAATGGCATTAGTGCTTGCCTTACTGGCGGGCTGTTTATCGCTGATAATTACGCCTTGGGCAAATCAGCAGGTTAATTTAATTATGGCGGCAGAAAAAGCTGAGGCCAAGTTTGGCGTATTTACACCCGGACGTTTTCAGGAAAACTCTACAAAAACAGGGGTGATGTTCGCCAATTCAAAGAATAATGAAGGGGTTATTCATGGGGTTTTTGCGTTAAGTGGATTTAACGATCCGGAAGCATCGCTGCAAATTCAGGTGGCGCGAAGTGCACAAATTAAATCGGCTGAGCAAATTGACATTGCAGTACCTGATCAAACCAAAGAAAACTTTTTAGCGATGCAAGATGGCCTGACCTATGTCTTTAATCCATTTAAAAAGCAGTGGCAAATTTCTGAATATGACAGTTATTTTATGCGAATTAAAGCTGATGCGACTGAGTCCCCTTCGAAAAAAAGTAAAGCGCTTTCAACTTTACAATTGCTACAAAATCCGCAACCGGCAGATTGGGCCGAGTTGCATTGGCGTATATCTGCACCCATATCGATTTTGATTTTATGTTATTTGGCAATCCCCCTTGCGCGGAGCGCCCCGCGCAAGGGAAAATTTTCACGTTTGTTTCCTGCAATAATGGTTTATTTGGTATACGCACTATTATTGATGAACGGAAGGCGCTTAATTGAATCTCAAGCAATCCCCGTTGAAATGGGCTTTTGGTGGATTCATTTGTCGGCGATCATTTTTACCTGGTGGATGTTCGCAGAACGAATAACGTTAACCAAATACCGCAAGGTGAGTTCATGATATTTAGAGATAACACATGAAATTTAAAATCATCGATTGGTATATTATTCGTCAGGTTGTCGTTAGCAGTTTATTTATTTTGGTGTTGTTGTTAATGCTGCGTAGTCTTTTCAGTCTGATTGATGAATTGGCTGATATTGAAGCAGGGAGATATCAGATTGCCGATGCTTTGCTTTTTATTGGCTTAATGTTGCCTGCTAGATTACTGGAGTTTTTTCCGATGAGCGTGTTAATTGGAGCGCTTTTTAGTTTGGGAAATCTTGCCGCAAATAGCGAACTAACTGCAATGCGAGCCGCAGGTATTACCACCTGGAAAATTGCCGCTTCAGCAATTAAAGGTTCGATCATTTTGATGATTGCCGCAATCATTATCGGGGAGTGGATTGCGCCAATAGCAACCAAATCAGCGCAACAGCTAAAAACCTCCGCCATTAGCGAGGGCGAAGTGAGTGTTTCTAGTTCAGGGATTTGGGCCAAACACGAAAACCAGATTATCCATATTGGTCAGGTTGATGCTAAAGGACAAATTAGCGATGTGATGATATTTGAAATGAATGAAGGTTATCAATTGCAGCGCATAATTCAAGCTCAGCAGGCAAATCGGCAAGAGAATAATTGGTTGCTTAAAGAGGTTGTGGAAACCCGCTTTTTTGCAAAGCATATCGAGACTCGTCAAATAACATCTACGGTATGGGAAAAGCCACTCAAGCGTAAGCAGTTAGAAACTTTGGTAGTAGAGCCCGAATCGCTTAATTTCGTGGGTTTAATTCGTTATATTGACTACTTGTCGCGTAATAAAATGCAAACTGAGGCTTTTGAACTGGCTGCTTGGGGAAAACTGATGCAACCCTTGGCATTAGCTGTAATGATGTTTCTCGCGGCATCTTTTGTCTTTGGTCCAATGCGTAATGTTTCTATGGGGGCTCGAATATTGGGGGGCGTTATGGTGGGATTTGGTTTTCATTTAACCAACCAAACCTTTGGTCCTGCTAGTTTGGTATTTAATTTGCCTCCATTATTTGGCGCGGTTTCACCGCTATTAATTTTTGCCTTAGTTGGTTTTTATTTAATGAAGCGAAATCATTAATTTATCATCTCTTCGGTTAACCAATAAATTTTTGCTATACTCATCGATAATAAGAATTAAGCGGGTTAATTCCATTTACCCGGTTAATCAATAAATGCTAGGTGGTATATGCTGACATTATCTGATTTTTTTGGTTTGGCTATCGATGAAGATCGTTCCGATGTTAATCACTTGATGGAAATTGTCGATATTACGAAAAAGATTGAAACAACTAATGTGGTCAAAACGCTGACGAAACAAAATGGTAAAAATGCTGCAATCGTTAATGTTGCCCGCCGTCAGCAAATATTAAAAATGATTCGACCATTAATTAATGAAAACATGCTTGATTATGATCCAAATTACTATATCAAAGAAGTGAATACCTCAAGTGAGCATGATCGAAGATATGGTGCCGAAGAACATTTGCTAGAATTTGCTCTTATCGTTGCGTCTACCAAAAGCAAAAAGATTTTGTTAGGGGAACCAAAGTTTATTACCAGTAAACTATTGAGAGAGGCGGCTTTTTTGGAGTCACGCTTTGATCGTTGTTGGGAAATTCTTTCACAGGAGTCTCAACATGTTGTATCTGCCTATCGTAAGTCAAAATAAAGTCAGTTTAAAAATCATTCTTTTGGTACAGATGAGATTTTATTGAGATTATCTGATCTAACTATATCAAATAGGGCGAATTAATAAATTCGCTAGTCCTTGGGTTAATCATTTTTATAAGACAAAAAAATCCCGGACGGATTGGCAGATCAGGCCGGGATGATAACTCCATGACAAGGAGAGTTAAAACTACTGAAATTTTAGTACTTACATCTCGTACTTAAAAAAATAGCACTTAAGATCTAGCACTTAATCTAATAGCGCTAAATCTAGCGTCATCTTCTAAGACGATATTTGATAGCAAAAAGTTTCACATTCCTTATAATCACTTGCTATTTAAGATATCTGGAAAAACACACTACTCATTGATTATAGACTAATGAATATATGAAGAAGTGTCGAAATGTTGAAGAATGTTTCAGTGCTGAAGTTCCACAGATCGCTAAAGTCAGCATAGAATATCGCTAAGTAGCAGTGAACTGCCGAACTTGGCCTATTATGTTATAGATTAAAATTCTATAAAGTTTTTTATATAGTTGGCTTTATTATAAACAACTATTCGAATCCGTTTGTTTAAAATTAAATTTGGTAAAAAACTAGAAATGCTTGAAAATTTTAAATTTGTATTATCTCATACCACTCATCCTGGAAATATCGGTGCTTCGGCAAGAGCCCTTAAAGTCATGGGATTATCACAGTTGGCGCTAGTCAATCCGTCTAATTTTCCATCTGCTCAGGCTACCGAAAGGGCCTCTAGAGCTGATGATATTTTAGCAAGTGCTCAAGTTTTCGTTACGGTGGAAGAGGCGGTTGCAGACTGTCGGTTGGTTGTCGGAACAAGTGCCCGAACGCGCACTTTACCGAGTCAGTTGGTTACCCCGAGAGAGCTCGTTGAATTAATATTGCAACAACCTGCCAGGGTTCCTGTTGCAATTTTATTTGGTACAGAAAACTCTGGTTTAACAAATGATGAACTGCATATGTGCAATTACCATGTGTGTATTCCAACGAATCCTGAATATTCTTCACTTAATCTTGCATCTGCGGTTCAGTTGATTGCTTATGAACTTCGCTTGGGTTTTGCACAAACACCCGAATTGCCAGAACAGCGCATTTTAGATAATGAGCAGCCTATTTCCAGAGAGCAATTAAGCGGACTGCTTGAACATTTTGACGAAGCTATGCGCAAAACAGGTTACTTAAAACAAAATCATGAAAAGCAAATTGATATACGCATGAACCGATTATTTAGCAAAGCTAATCTAACGCATAGTGAAATGAACATTTTACGTGGCTTTTTGCGTTCTGTGCTTTATCGTTGCCAATAATTAAGTCATTCGCTGTTTGAAATTAAAGGATAAAAATTGATTGAGTATTTACTAATCTGTTGATTTTTTAGTGTTTGGAAAGTCTTTGGATTGATAAAATACGAATTGATAATGCTAACACAAATGATGAATTGAAAATCAGAAATCAGAAATCAGAAATTAAAAATTAGACTATGAAGAAAGTAATTTATCTTGATTATGCCGCAACCACACCGGTTGATCCGCTGGTAGCACAAAAAATGGCCGAATGTTTGACACTTGATGGTTGCTTCGGAAATCCTGCTTCTCGGTCTCATCGCTTCGGCTGGCAAGCTGAAGAAAAAGTCGATATAGCACGTAATCAGGTCGCAGATTTAATTGGTGCGGATCCGCGTGAAATTATTTGGACTTCGGGAGCGACTGAAGCGAATAATCTGGCGATTAAAGGCATCGCTCAATCGTCGGGGCAGGGACACATTATTACCAGTGCTTTTGAACATAAGGCTGTATTGGATACTTGCGAATACTTGGCAACTCAAGGTTTTCGAATCAGCTATATTCAACCGGAACAAAACGGTATTGTTGACCCAGCGAATATTGAAAAGGCAATACAAGCCGATACAATATTAATTTCAATCATGCATGTAAATAATGAGCTGGGGACAATTCAAAATATTCAAGCCATAGGTGAAGTCGCTCATAAACACCATATTCCTATGCATGTTGACGCTGCACAAAGTGCCGGTAAGCTACCAATTGATGTTACCCAATTACCTGTTGATTTTATTTCGATGTGCGCCCATAAAATCTACGGTCCTAAAGGAATTGGTGTACTGTATGCAAGGCGTAATTTACAACCCAATATCATGGCTCAAATTCATGGGGGCGGCCACGAACGAGGATTGCGCTCCGGTACATTACCGACCCACCAAATTGTTGGTATGGGGAGTGCGTTTGAGCTGGCGCAATCTAATCGGGTTGCAGAAGGTGAAAGAATTAATGAATTAAAACAACGCTTTTGGTCTGGCATTGAGAGGGTGGGGCACATTCATATCAATGGTGATTTAGCGCAAACGGTCGCAGGAATTATTAATATCCATTTCGAATACGTTGATAGCGAAACATTATTGATGGCATTTAAAGATCTCGCTGTTTCATCAGGTTCTGCATGTACTTCGGCTAGCGTAGAGCCTTCGCATGTATTGAAATCTATTGGGCTTGATGATGGTGCAGCCCATGCATCACTTCGGTTTTCATTTGGTCGTTTTACCACTGAAGAAGATATCGATAAGGCAATAGAAATTGTTACACAAGGCGTTATGAAATTAAGATCAATGTCGCCCGAGTGGAATACATTACAAAAAAATAAATGAGTGTGATTGAAAATGAGCATATTCGCTAAGCAATCCTTCATGCATCAATAAAAGAGTATTCTATTTTGACGTATAATATTTATTCAAATTGCCTAAAAAATAGTAAATTACACTAATAATATGACCTTAAATGACTTTTAAATTAAAAAAGACTTGTTTTTTTTTCTAAAACCCGCATAATGCGCTCCGCATCGGGTCGTTAGCTCAGCCGGTAGAGCAGTTGACTTTTAATCAATTGGTCGGGCGTTCGAATCGCCCACGACCCACCAATTTTCTTTTAATTAAAACTAATGAATCTTTTAGTTTTAACATTTCATTATTTATAAGCTTTAGACGACAATAATTTATTATTACTTAGATTGTTTGTCTCCTTATCTTTTTCGTAGCAACTTGCTGTTGGATATTGCCTCTCCAGTTTTTAAGAGGGTATTTACTGAAGAATTATTAGTGTGACTTATCACATGAATTAAATTTTTTAAATATGTCGAGATTAAAACTTAAATGTTTTTACTCTTTGAAAAGACAGGAAGAGGAAGGTGAACACTTTAAAATTTTATTTAAGTTTGTTTCGTTATTTTGATAGTAATTATAAGTTGGCTTGCATTAATAGTTTGAGTCTCTGTCGTAATTTTATGCGCTTTACAATTCGCTATTGTATTAACTTTTAATAGCTTTCAACTGTTCGGCAAAAACATGAAATTTAATCGTAAATTGACAGTTTACAGATCAATAGTATTGCTCTGTAATCAAGCAGTTTGACGGTTTTATATAAAAAAATAAAAAAAGTCTTGTTTTTTTTTTCAAAACATGGATAATGCGCCCTCCGCATCGGGTCGTTAGCTCAGCCGGTAGAGCAGTTGACTTTTAATCAATTGGTCGGGCGTTCGAATCGCCCACGACCCACCATTTTTTCTTAAAGCTGATGTGAGTTCTTTTGCTAAGTGGGAGAATTATCCTAAGCCACTAAGTTTTATCTCAGTTTTAATCTGTTTTAGGTATAAAGTGAATATAATACCTTAATATCCATTTAGTCTTGTTTGATTCTTAGTTGCTTATTTTGTTATTTTTAAACTGTAATGTGTAGTTTCGACGGTTTTATCAAATAACTGGGTAATGATTTGTTTAAATCCAGATTAACAGCGGAGATAACCCATCTTTGACTAAAAATATCACGGTAATTGCTTCTCCAATAGGTAATTTAGCGATTTACGTAAAGGAAGCTCAGCTAAAAGCGATTGAAATAGGAACTGAACTGCCTCTAAGTGACGCTAATGATAGCGCAAGTCAGCTTATCTGTGCGCAAATTGGCGCCTACTTTTCTAAGCAAAGTAACTCATTTAAAGTGCCTATTTATCGACAAGGTACTGATTTTCAACAGCGAGTCTGGCGAGCTTTGACTCGAATACCGGCAGGTGAAGTAAGAACTTATGGCCAAATTGCCGCTGAATTGGGCTCAAGTGCTAGAGCGGTTGGTACGGCTTGTCGTAAAAATCCAACACCGGTAATTGTGCCTTGTCATCGAGTTGTATCAGCTACGGGAATTGGTGGGTTTTCAGGGCAGCAAGTTGGTCATTTGGTTGACATTAAGCGGCAGCTGCTAATGCTTGAAGGCGTTAATTTTGAGTAAGTCTAGCTCTTCAGCGGTTGCTCTTTTACCAAAAGAATTAGCAGAAGCTGATGCGAATCAAATTATGCTTTTTATTGATTATTTATGGGCACAGGATGGCTTAAGTACGCATACTTTAGATAGTTACCGAACAGATTTATCACTGTTTGCCCGCTGGTTGCTAACGATTTCCAGTTCTTTGTTGGCTGCAGATAGTGCTGATATTCAACGATTTTTAGCATTTCGTAGTGAGCATCATTATTCTTCACGTTCTACTGCTCGGTTACTTTCCTGCCTAAGGCGCTTTTATGCCTATCTATTAGAGTCCGGAATTATTACTCAAGAACCCACTGCGCGAATAGAATCTCCCAAACTGAGTAATCCGCTACCTCACTCGCTGTCGGAGGAAGAAGTGGAGCTTTTATTGTCTATGCCCGATCTTGATGAGTTAATTGGTATTCGAGATAAAGCCATGCTTGAATTGATGTATGCTAGTGGCCTGAGAGTCTCTGAATTAGTTTCTCTCGAATTTAATGGCATTGATTTGATTCAGGGGGCGATACGCGTAACCGGCAAAGGCAGTAAGGAGCGATTAGTGCCATTTGGAGAACAGGCTGGCGCAGCAATAGAGCGATATTTAAAATTTGCGCGAAACCAATATATTGGACATCAAACCTGTGAGTACTTGTTTATTTCGAAACAGGGTAAAAAAATGACCCGGCAAACATTTTGGCACCGTATTAAGTTCTATGCAAAGCTTGCTGGAATCAGCCGACACTTGTCACCGCATACACTTCGTCATGCATTTGCTACGCACTTATTGGCTCATGGCGCCGATTTACGCTCGTTACAAATGTTATTGGGGCATAGTGATTTGTCAACTACTCAAATTTATACTCACATTGAGAAAGAGCGCCTAAAATTGATTCACCAGACTCATCATCCCAGAGGATGACGGGAAATTGTATTAAAGTTTGGGTCTGTTATTGTGAAGTAGCGTTCGTATCCTGGCTTAAATCTTAATTCGTCGGAAAGGTTATAACGTTTGTCGATTCTATGTTGAGTCATTTATAGCTTCGCCGAATTATCAAGTAAATTAACTGGCTGCTATGAGAATGATTGGAAATATTCAACGGTTTCAACTTTTGTCAGATTATGATAATTTGGTAGTATTAAACTGTGCATTCTAGCGTAATAGGGTTAATTAACCCATTTTAGCCGTCTTGGTGAAACTCAATGCTACATTTTTTGTTATATTTTTTGTTATATTTTTTGTTATATTTTTTGTTATATAATGGATTGACCAAATTATATTATTTTTAAATTTACCTTTTAAAGAATCATGACTATGTCTCTTACTAAAAATATTGGTGTTATCGCAACTTTAGGATTGGTTGCCGGATTGGCTTTTCTGGGTGCTCAATCACAAAAGCAATTGGCTGAAAATTCTACACGACCTTTAGTTGCTTATCAGAATAAAACTCAAGATATGCTAAGTGTATCGCCTGAAGCCCAAGCGCTGAAGAATATGCTGGAAGAAAAACTCCCTGGTATTGAAATTAATGATATTGAAAAAAGTCCTGTTGAAGGTTTTTATCAGGTATTTTATTCGGGACAATTACTTTATGTTTCAGATAATGGTCAATATCTCTTTATGGGAAATTTGCTTGAATTAGCGGAAGGGTCTCCGGTTAATCACTCGCAAGATGCTCTTGATAATTTTCAAAACCGCCTTTCTCCAATGAGAGCGCAGGCGATCGCTTCATTGAAAGAAGCAGATATGGTGATATATCGGGCAAAAGATGAAAAACATGTTATCACAGTCTTTACCGACGTCGATTGTGGTTATTGCCGTAAGTTGCATCGTGAGATAGAAGATTTTAATGATCGAGGCATAACCGTCAGATATTTAGCTTATCCTCGTGCAGGCATTGGTTCAGATGCTTATCAAAAGTTGGTTTCTGTATGGTGTGCCGATGATCGATTAGCCGCAATGGATGATGCAAAGTTAAGACGCAAATTTGAATCGAAATCCTGCAATAACCCAATTAATCAGCATTATGATTTAACCCGCCAATTTAATTTAGCTGGTACTCCCGCAATTATTCTTGATGACGGTGAGTTGATCGGTGGATATGTTCCTGCCCAAAAATTGGCAAGTCATTTAGCTCAAAAAGAAACCACCACTAATAACCGATTAACCAGCGCTCAAGCGGATGCTGCTCACTAATCAATTTTTGAGGGTAGCTTGATAGTTTTCAATACTGCAAGCTATCTAAAAAGCATAATGCTTTAAAGGCACAATATTAATGAGTTGATGTCGTTGTGTTATAAAAATAACAGCGCTACTACTTTACGCAGTTCGTAATTTAATACTTGAAATGTATGACAAGCCTGTCGGGTTGCCATCACCTCAATTGCCACGCCTTGCTGATTTAGGGTTTGAACTATATCTGTCGAAATAAATTGATGAGATTCGCCTGTACCGATAATAAGTACCTCTGTTTCTGAGTCGGTTAGTGACAGCAAATAATCAGTTGTTAATGTCGAAAATTGGATATCATCACCGACAGGTGTCAGACTGGTTGGGGTGAGGTGAAGGGTACATTGATAATCCTGTCCCGAAATATGTATTTTGCCAGGCGAGTAATGTTTGATTGAAACAGGGCCTGTATTGGGTTCTTTTTGTATCAACATATTATTTAGTTCCATCTAGAATTCAGCATCATTGAGTTGTCATTTTTACTTGGAAGTCGTTACTAAATATCGTATCTAAGGCATTCAAGTAACCGACATTTCCCATAAACTTTGCTAAATTCCATTATTAAATTATGTTAGTCTAATTGACAAGTTTACATTATCTCTTTAGTTTTATTCAAAGTTTGTCGTCTAGGTTAAAATAGTATGACACCGACTATTGGTTAGGGTAAAGCAAAAGGCTTTGATTTCTCATAATTAGATAGAGATGATTAAATTAAAATTTATCACATAAATTGGCGCCACTAATTAATTACCGCTATTTAGCAATGACAATTATTTAAAAAATTACAACTAATCGTGTGACAGGAAAATAAAAATGTCTAAAATATTTCCCGTAGATGCCGCTGTTGCCGCAAGCGCATTAATTAACGAATCTAAATATTTTGAATTATATCAAGCATCTCTCGATAACAATGATGCTTTTTGGGCAGAGCAAGGGATGCGAATTGATTGGATTAAGCCTTACTCGCAAATACAGGACGTATCTTATGCAAAGTCTGACTTGCATATTCGTTGGTATCACGATGGTACATTGAATGTTTGTGCAAACTGTGTTGATAGGCATTTACCTGAAAAAGCATCACAAACTGCAATTATTTGGGAAGGGGACAATCCTGAAAACTCAAAGCACATTACCTATCAGACACTTTTTGATGAAGTTTGTCGAATGGCTAATGTGTTGAAGTCACTAAATGTCTCCAAAGGGGATCGAGTGACTCTATATATGCCGATGATTCCTGAAGCCGTTTACGCGATGCTTGCTTGTGCTCGAATTGGTGCGATTCACTCTGTTGTCTTTGGCGGGTTTTCAGCTGATGCACTTGCTGGACGAATTATTGATTGTCAAAGTAAATTGGTAATCACCGCCGACTTCAGCCATCGGGGGGGTAAATCAATTCCTTTGAAGAAGAACGTGGATGATGCTGCTAAAATCGCTGGGGTGAGCGATTATTTAGAGTCTGTATTGGTCGTTAAAAATTCTGAAGTGGCGGTTGATTGGAACGACTCACTTGATCACTGGTATCACCAAAAAGCGGAGCAGGTTCCTGCTGAATGTCCTGTAGAAGAAATGTCTGCAGAAGACCCATTATTTATTCTTTATACTTCTGGTTCAACAGGTAAACCTAAAGGTGTTTTACACACAAGTGGGGGTTATCTGGTCTATGCCTCTTTGACACATCAGTATGTATTTGACTATCACCCAGATGATATTTATTGGTGTACCGCCGATGTAGGTTGGATTACCGGGCATAGTTATATTGTTTATGGACCACTGGCCAATGGGGCGACCACTTTAATGTTTGAAGGGGTACCAAATTACCCTGATTCAAGCCGGTTTTGGCAAATTTGTGATAAACATCAGGTTAATATTTGTTATACCGCGCCGACCGCTATTCGTGCGCTAATGCGTGAAGGTAATAGCTATGTTGAGTCAACATCACGCCTGTCTCTCAAGCTCTTGGGCAGTGTCGGCGAGCCGATTAATCCAGAAGCATGGCAATGGTATTATGATGTCGTTGGTGAAGCCAAATGCCCAATTGTTGACACTTGGTGGCAAACTGAAACAGGAGGAATTTTAATTTCGCCATTGCCAGGTGCTACGCCCTTAAAACCAGGTTCTGCAACTCGCCCGTTCTTTGGTATAGAGCCTGCGCTAGTAGATGGCGAAGGAAAAGAGCTGTCAGGGGAAGCCGAAGGGAATCTGATTATGAAGCGCAGTTGGCCTGGACAAATGCGAACGGTTTATGGTGATCATCAACGCTTTATCGAAACTTACTTTAGCACTTTTGAAGGCGCTTATTTTACGGGGGATGGTGCTAAACGTGATAAAGATAACTACTACTGGATTACTGGACGAGTTGATGATGTTTTGAATATTTCAGGGCATCGTATGGGGACTGCCGAAGTTGAAAGTGCGCTGGTTGCGCATCCTAAAGTTGCAGAAGCTGCGGTAGTGGGCTATCCACATGAAATCAAGGGCCAAGGTATTTACACATTTGTCACCCTGAATGCCGGTTTAGAAGGAAATGAAGCACTACGTGATGAGCTGGTCAAGTGGGTGCGAAAAGAAATTGGTCCTATTGCTACGCCAGATATTATTCAGTTTGCACCAGGATTGCCTAAAACTCGTTCTGGAAAAATTATGCGTCGAATCTTAAGAAAGATAGCAGAAGATGAATTTGCTAATCTAGGGGATATTTCCACATTAGCTGAACCGGCGGTAGTTGAAGATTTAATCGCTAACCGTCAAAATAAAAAGTAATCTTCTCGTACATTTTGCGGCCTGTCGATGCAGGTCGCCGCTTACGATTAAACGCATCGGCTATTTTTTTAAATAAATTAATACCTTACAGCCTCTATGCATAAGCCAATCTGTTAGCTGCTGGTAAATATGCTCAAAAACATTATTTAACTGACTGATTTATTTGAAAATTAATCATTTCAAGTCTAAATTGAATAATAATCTCTCAATTAATTATTTTTCACTAACTTAAAGTTGTATGTCGATTTCTCGAAAGCTTCTCATATATTTGCTTGGTTCTATTTTTGTTTTACTGTTGGCAAGCTGTTACATTGTTGTTTCTAGCCTGGCGCAAGATAGCCGATACAGTGTTCGTAAAGAATTAACGGATATTGTCGAACTCGAGGGTGAAAAAATCAAAGCGTTTTTTGAAGAAAAGGGCCGACGTTTAGAAACTTTTTTTCGAAACCAATATATTGTTGAATGGTTATCTAACTATAAAAATAAAGAACAAGGCGTACCTGATCGTGAAGCCTATGACAAGATGATCAAAAACTTTCAATTGGAGTCGCAAAGTGATCCAACAATAAAGTCGATATTTTTTGCACATAACCAGAGTGGAGGATACTTTTATGAAAAAGGCATTGTCTATCGTGAAGGTTACGATATGCTTACTCGCTCTTGGTATGTTGATGCAAAAGCAAAAAATAATTTACATGTTGGAAATATCGATGTAGATACCCTTGATAAGGCGATTTACTGCGCCACTTATGTGCCTGTGAGAAGCGCTTCGGGAGAGTTTATTGGTCTGGGTGGAATGGATATATTATTGACAACGATGGGCAACATTGTCGACGAAATTCGTTATCGAGAGCAAGGGATTGCTTTACTGACCAAAAAAAATGGCGATATCTTGTATATGCCAAAAGCCGTTAATGAAAAAGCATTACCACATAATTCTCCACTGGTGACTCTTGATGAACAACCAGGAAATGAAGGTTTTGCTGAGTTAGGAGAACTTTTTAAAAGTCAGTCCACTGGAACCAGTTCGTTAATATGGAATGGTGTTGAGCAAGAAGTAACTTTTGTTGAAGTAGCCAGCCAACAACCGGCATTTGAGTGGGTCTTAACATTGATGGTGCCTAAAAAATTAATTGAAGAGAAAGTTAACCAATCAATCACATCCAGTATTATTTTTATTTCAATTATTTTAGGTGCTATTGCATTTGTTACCTTACTGGTAACCCGCTCAATTGTTAAGCCATTAAAACATATTGAATCAGTAATGGCTGAAATTGCTCATGGTGATGGCGATTTAACAAAGCGGTTAACTATCAATTCAAATGACGAAGTGGGGCATGTGGCATTAGAATTTAACCGATTTGTTGATCGTATCCATGAACTGATAAAACAGGTTTCCTCATCAACTGAAAGTTTGCGTGAAACCGTTGATGATTTTTCTGAACTGAGTACTTCGGCATCTGGGCGTTCTACCCATGCAATGGAACAAGCAAATACTGCGGGAGATACGGTTGACTCAGTGGTCATTACTGCGCAGGAAATTTTTGATAATGCCAAACTGGCCAGTGAGTCAGCAGAAAGGGCAAACAGTAATGCCAGTCATGGACGTACTGAAGTGATGCAGTCAGTCGAGGCAATTCAGCGTACATCAGAAGGATTAGAGGAAGCATCCTGTGTCATGGATAAGTTGCGAGTGGACTCTGAAGGAATTGGTGAAGTTTTGGATGTTATTAAAAGCATTGCAGATCAAACTAATTTGCTGGCATTAAATGCTGCCATAGAAGCCGCACGAGCTGGAGAACAGGGGAGAGGATTTGCGGTAGTTGCCGATGAAGTGCGCACGCTAGCAAGCCGTACTCAGGAGTCGACTAATAGTATTCAGTCTATTATTGAAGGGGTACAGACCAGTTCAAAACAAGCCAGTTCGGTGATGTTGAGCAGTTGTGAACAAATGCGACAAAGTGTCGAGCAGGTTACTCATATTCATCAAATACTCGAAGAAATTTTGACGAGTATTGCTTCAGTGCAAAACCAAAATCAGCATATTGTTGTGTCTACTGAACGACAAAATCAAGCGGCAGCGGACGTTGCTAAAGTTATCGATAGCTTTCGCTTAATGGCAAATAATGGAACAGAAGCCGCAAAAATAATGAGAGAGCGGTGTGAGTCTCTGAATAATAATTCTGAGCAACTGAGTCAGCTGGTTAAACGGTTTAAAATCTAGCTCATCTTGCTATACGGTTGGTATTCTGATTGGGCTGTTTAAAATTGTTAATCGCATACTTGTTGATTTGTATTAAACTCGAGAATGCTAAAATATTTGCGTCATTTTATGGTGCTCTTTCCTTGAACGTGAATGTAAGTCGGTCCTGAAAACTGAAGTGCGATAATTTTGTCGTGTATCCCCTCTAGGGCTATTATTTGAAAAGTGATACTATGGTCAAATAGACCAATAATCCAATAATTTGCTGTATAAATGCTGCCCGCTTATTAGCCATTAGACGGCGATCAGATGTAATTTGATAAGTCAATATTGATTCAAATAATATGAAAAAACTAACAATATTTTTACCTGATTTATCGGCACAACAAATTTTATCTCTTGTTGAAATTGATACTTCAATGATTGACATTCAACCAATCAATGAGAATTGGGAAAAAACATTTAATCGTACTGTTGGATTAAACCAACCTGAACTTCCTTGGACACAACTTCGAGTGGCGCAATTCGATATTGGTGAGGAAGTCAAAACTGCCTGTACTTGTCAGCCTGTTCTCATTCAAATGACTCATCGCGGGGCTTATATGCTGGGGCAACAGCCTTTAGCGCTCAGTGCGAATGATTCTTTGCGTATAGTTTCTCAAATTAACGAAAAGCTAATGCGGCCCGGAGAAAAATTACTATTTATTGATAAAAATGCTTGGGTTTATACCAGTGAGAAAGCACTTCAGTTATCGGCATTATCGGTCAGCGACTTAATTGGAAAGGACTTGTTTAATTATCCTTATGCAGGGAATGATGCTTCTTTTTGGCAACAACTGGGCACCGAGTTACAAATGTTAATTAAACAGATGGTTGATTATCAGGGGTTGGCTGCAACAGCGCCTGAAACGTTAATGAGCGTGCACTTTTCTGATCTTATTAATCCGCAGCAGTTACCCGAATTAAAATTTATTAAGAATGAAAATCTAACGGTTGTTAGCAACAATGACTTAATTCGATTGTTTTGTTTACAAAGTATGTTGGCCTGTAAACCAGTAGCGCAGTTACCACAAGTAAATACCGAATATTGTGTTCTGATCGCGCACGACGAAGAAAAAGAAAGTTATCCTGCCGTTGTTCAAACCTGGGTAAAGTACGCTATAGAAAAGTCGCAAGTCAGTTGTCAATTAATCGGTCAGGATGCGAAATTAACTGTGAAAAAGCCATTAGGGCTATTGGCAAAAATGAAACGCGTTATTATGAGAAAGTAAAGTCGTTGAAATTGATCTGTTTTTTCTTGTACCGATATTAATGAAATAAGTTTAAATTATATGTTTTTAAAAAAAATTGTTCATCGTCAAAGTGTTGAAGTTGATATTAGCTTGAATCATTATGATCAGAAAATTCAGCATATACTGGCTACTCGTGGGATAGAAAATAAAACACATTTAGACTATGGTCTTGCACAACTGATATCACCTGACAAATTAAAAAATATAGATGTTGCTGCAGACTATTTGTTTACGGCTATTAAATTACAGCAAGCGATTTTAATTATTGGCGACTTTGATGCAGACGGCGCGACCAGCAGTGTTGTTATGATCAAAGCATTAACAATGCTTGGTGCAACAAAGGTTAACTTTTTGGTGCCAGATCGTTTTAAGTTTGGTTACGGACTATCCGTTGACTTGGTTGAATTTGCCAGTTCACTTAAACCTGACTTGATTGTCACAGTTGATAATGGCATTGCCAATGTTGAAGGCGTTGAGCGAGCAAAGCAATTAGGTATTCCTGTGATAATTACCGATCATCATTTAGCTGGTGAAAGGTTGCCGGATGCATTAACAATTGTCAATCCTAACCAACCAGGAGATAAATTTCCAAGTAAAAACTTGGCGGGAGTTGGTGTTGCTTTTTATTTAATGCTAAAGCTCAGATCGTTAATGCGTCAAGCACAATGGTTTATACAGCAAAATATTCAAGAACCCAACTTAGCTGAATTACTCGACATTGTTGCTTTAGGGACTGTTGCAGATGTTGTGGTACTCGATCAAAATAACCGTGTTTTAGTTGAGCAGGGATTAAAAAGAATTCGGCAAGGGTTAGCGTGTCCTGGTATTCAGTCATTATTGCAGGTGGCTAAAAAAGATTATACAAGCTGTCAGGCGAGCGATTTGGGTTTTTTAGTTGGACCTCGGTTGAATGCTGCGGGGCGATTAGAAGATATGTCGATAGGGATTCGCTGTTTATTGGCTGAAACATTGCAAAGTGCTTTACCTATTGCCATGCAGTTAGATGAATTAAATCGTTCTCGAAAGTCCATAGAAAAAGAAATGGTTGAACAAGCTAATCTTGACATTGCAGCCTACCTAAATGAACAAAGTTCTTTACAGTCGAATGATGTTAATCAATTAAACCAACAAATCGCAGGTTGCGCATCGATAGAATTAAGACCAACAGCCCTTTGCTTATATGATCCTAAATGGCATCAAGGTGTGATCGGAATTTTAGCATCGCGAATTAAAGAGCAAATTAATCGTCCGGTTATTATTTTTGCTTTAGATAGCGAAGTTATTGAGCATTCGCAAAACTTAAATCAAACTGATAGCCAGAGTACTGAGGGTACAATGATAAAAGGTTCTGCGCGCTCGGTAAAAGGCGTGCATATTAGGGATGCGTTGGCATTAGTCAATGCTAAAAATCCCGGTTTGATCATAAAGTTTGGCGGTCATGCTATGGCTGCTGGCTTATCGATTTTTCAAAAAGATTTTTTATTATTTACTGAACAGTTGAATATGGCGGTTGAATCATTGTTAGGTGGTCAATCAATTAAAGATGAAATTATTACCGATGCGGGTCTTGTTGTTGAGCATTTTAATTTAAATTTTGCTCAACAATTACGTGCCTTAGGACCTTGGGGACAAGGATTTCCTGAACCCTTGTTTGATGATATTTTTGAAGTAACCAGTAGCCGATTACTTGCCGATGAACATCTGAAACTACAGTTGAGAAAAGATGATATTCAGGTGGAAGCGATATTTTTTCGCTGTCCCAATTACTCATTAGCAGAACGCGGTGATAAGGTTCATATTGTTTACAAGTTAGACATTAATGAGTTTAGAGGAAATTATAACCTTCAGTTATTAATTGAACAGTTAGAAATCTTGTGAGTCTTCATTATCTGGTAATATAACAGATTGGCCCGCAATCGTATGCTTTTCATTAGCCCATTCTCCTAAATCAATCAGTTGACAACGCTTGGAACAAAATGGGCGATGTTCTTTACAATCTTTCCAGCGCATACTTTTTCGACAGGTTGGGCAGGCAATGATGAGATCGTCGTTCATGTTTTTTACCAAAATTTTAACGGGTTTTTGCTATGAAAAAATGAGATTTGTGGGTAAAGTAAACGCAATTAATTATTCAACTTGATTGCAAATTGTTGCATTTAATCTTGCCATTATCCATGACTCGCTACTCTAACGCAAAAGGAAAGGTAAACTTTTACTTCAACTCTTTTTTATTGACTATTATACTGCAGGCTATTCAATTAAAAAACTGTCATAACTTGGGAGAGCGCAATGACAACTGCAACTGCTAGACATATTCTTGTTTCAACTGAAGATAAATGTAACGAACTTAAACAACAAATCTCTGACGGTGCCGACTTTGCTGAATTGGCCAAAGCACATTCCAGTTGTCCTTCTGGTAAATCTGGTGGCGATTTAGGTTCGTTTGGACCAGGAATGATGGTTGCTGAATTTGATAAAGTTTGTTTTAACGATGAAGTTGGTGTTGTACATGGACCTGTTAAAACGCAATTTGGTTATCACCTGGTTGAAGTGACGAGTAGAACTTAATGGTCTTAAAAGCTCAGCTAAAGCCTTGAGATAAAATAATATATCTTAAAGTCAGTGAGCTTGGCGTAAACACTGAATTTTATAATAATATAATTTCAGTACTCAGTTAACTGCCAAAGGCTGCAATAAAGGAAGCGATAACCGCTTCCTTTATTATTTCAATCTGTCATTTAGTGAGTTGATCAGGCTTGAGGGCCTGCACTTTTAATGGCATCGGAAACATCAAATCGAGCAAAATTTTCTTGGAATAGAGCCGCTAAGGCTTTCGCTTCTTTTTCATAAGCATTTTTATCTTGCCAGGTATTTTTAGGCTGTAGTAGTTGGCTATCAACATCCTTAACAGCGACTGGAACATCGAGATTTAATTCATTGATATGTACCGTTTCGGTTTCGGCTAGCGCGCCAGACTGAATTGCTGCAATGACTGCTCTGGTCGTTGGAATACTGAAACGCTTTCCACCATCGGCATAGGAGCCTCCTGTCCAACCGGTATTTACTAAGTAAACTCTTGCATTGTTAGCTTCGATTCGCTTCATCAGCAACTCTGCATAAACTCCGGCTGGACGCGGGAAGAAAGGTGCACCGAAACAGGTAGAAAAAGTTGACTCGATGGCCGCTGTAGAACCAATTTCTGTAGAACCGACTTTGGCGGTATAACCACTTAAGAAGTGATAAGCTGCTGCTTCTTTGGAGAGTACTGATACTGGTGGTAAAACCCCGGTTAGGTCACATGTTAAAAAGATAACGGCGCTTGGTTCACCTGCGCGGTTTTCATCGACTCTCAATTCAATATGCTCACGAGGATAACCCGCACGGCCGTTTTGGCTTAATGTTGTATCACTATAATCAGGAATTCCTTCATTATCTAAAACAACATTTTCAATAATGGTTCCTTTGCGAATAGCATTCCAGATCACCGGCTCATTCTTTTCAGACAAATCGATGGTTTTTGCATAACAACCGCCTTCAATATTAAATACGGTGCCAACTCCCCAGCCATGTTCATCGTCCCCAATTAAGTAGCGTGATGGATCGGCAGACAGCGTGGTTTTTCCAGTGCCAGATAAACCAAAGAATAAAGTTACATCACCTTTTCCGTCTGTATTGGCTGCGCAGTGCATGGGTAATACATCTGATTCTGGTAATAAAAAGTTTTGTACCGAGAACATAGCTTTTTTCATCTCACCTGCATAGCGCATACCGGCTATGAGCACTTTACGTTGAGCAAAATTAAGAATAACTACACCATCACTATTGGTTCCATCTCTCTCGGGGTCGCAATTGAAGTGAGCACAATTCAAAATTTGCCAGTTGGGCTTGGCTGAGGGGTTGAACTGCGTTGGACGAATAAATAAATTTTGTCCAAATAAATTCTGCCAAGCCGTTTCCGTTCTAACATTTACTGGCAGATAATGTTCGGGATCAGAGCCTACATGTAATTCAGATTCAAAGAATGCCTCTTTAGTGACAAGGTAAGTTTCTACGCGATCCCAAAGAGCGTTAAATTTATCTTCGTCGAAGGGACGATTTACATTGCCCCAATCAATTGCATTTTCGGTTGATGCCTCTTTGACGATAAATCGATCTTTTGGTGAACGACCAGTTCTCGCTCCCGTTTCTACACTGAGTGCGCCATTTGCGGCCAGCTTTCCTTCATTTCTTTCAAGAGCCTGATTGATTAATTCGTCGCTGGTTAAATTGAGATACTGTATTGCCATTATTGTCCACCAATAGGTTTTTGAGATGCATATGCTTTTTTGGCATATTACTGGGTAAAAATTGGGCGCGATTTTAACAGATAAAAAAATGCTAAACTACCCCAAATTGGACTTAACTGGGAATTTTAAATTGACCAAAAAATAAGGTTACATCCTTACGGATATATGGCTAATAACCTAAGATAATAAGGTTTTTTGGATAAATTTCTGGATATAGTTTGTCCGAAAAACAATGTCTGAATTTCGAACCTATATTTTTTGATTTTTGCCTTATAAGAAATTAGTCTATTAAAACTTTCTGTCTACCGAAAGCTCGGCTAGGTGATAAAGTGATGTTGAAAATGGATTTTGAGGTAAATCTGTTAACTGTTGCTTAGCTAACTCGACTTGATGTTTTGCTTGTTGAATTGTGTAGCCAATGGCATCTGTCTGCTCGATGATCGTCTGGATCTCTGCTAAATGCTCAATACCACCATTTTCAATGCACTGAGTAATTAATTGCTGACCAGATAAATCGGTGTGCTGTTTGGCATAAATAAGGGGGAGGGTAGGTTTTCCTTCGGCTAAATCATCACCAACATTTTTGCCAAGTGTGTCATTATCGGCAATATAATCCAGTGCATCATCCATTAGCTGAAAGGCAAGTCCAAGATGAAGGCCATATTGATGTAAAGCTGTTGCAAATTGCGGTTGCCCGGCGATGACCGCGCCTAGCTCGCATGCCGCAGCAAATAAAATAGCAGTCTTATTATGGATAACTTTAAAGTAGCTTTCTTCAGTTGCATTGGGATCATTACAATTCATTAATTGTAAAACTTCACCTTCTGCAATTTGATTGGTGGTATTGGCCAGAATTTGCATGACTTTCATTTGATCAAGCCCGACCATCATTTGGAAAGAACGAGAATATAAAAAATCGCCTACTAATACGCTAGCTGCATTACCAAATACTGCATTAGCCGTTTGTCGACCTCGTCGCCGGTCACTTTCATCAACGACATCATCATGTAATAAGGTCGCAGTATGAATAAACTCTATAATAGCCGCGGCTTTATGATGCTGATCTCCTTGATAACCAAGTGCGTTTGCACTAATCAGTACCAGTAAAGGTCGTAATCGTTTTCCTCCGGCAGATACTATATAATGACCTAGTTGGTTAATGAGTACGACATCGGACTGCAACTGATTGAGTATGACTTGGTTGGTCGCGTCGAAGTCATTCTTGACAAGGTTTGTAATGCTTTTTATATCTGACATGTAATTCTTTAAATTATCCGGAATAATTAAACTGCAGAGCTGAAAATCAATAAAGATTTGTCTGACAGATGAGTTTATCGAATGCTAGGACTTGATTCTTGCCTGGTCAAGGAAAAACTGCGCAGACTAAAAATCTCAAGTGTTTCAGAGAGCTATTGATAAAAATTATTCGAAATTGACTTGATAGAATAAGTTTTATAGCTTAAAATGCGCGCCCTTAATTACAGGAATCCTAATAAAACAGGAACCTATTAACCTTATTTAACCTGGTATACCTTTAATACTTTGGTATGCTTTAAGAGACGGAGAGATAGTCGCTATGTACGCGGTGATTCAAAGTGGTGGTAAACAGCACCGAGTATCAGAAGGTCAAGTAGTTCGCCTTGAAAAAATTGATGCCGAAAAAGGTGCGTCGATTGACTTCGATAAAGTTTTGATGGTTGGTGAAGGTGCCGATCTGGAGCTTGGCGCGCCGTATCTTGAAGGTGCTAAAGTGTCTGGTGAAGTGGTTGAACACGGTCGTGGTAAAAAAATCAAGATCGTTAAATTCAGACGTCGTAAGCATCATCGTAAGCAGATGGGCCATCGTCAATGGTTTACTGAAGTAAAAATTACTGGCATCAGTAAGTAAGTTCAGCTAATTATTATTCTGGAGAAAGCAAATGGCACATAAAAAAGCTGGTGGTAGTACGCGTAACGGTCGCGATTCGGAAAGTAAACGCTTAGGTGTTAAACGTTTTGGTGGTGAGCAAGTTAGTGCAGGTAGCATTATCGTTCGTCAACGTGGTACGCATTTCCATCCTGGTGCAAATATGGGTATTGGTCGTGACCATACATTATTTGCAACAGCTGACGGTGAAGTTAAGTTTGAGGTCAAAGGACTTCGTAATCGCCGTACGGTAAGCATTATCCCTAACTAAATTTAGTTTGATAGTGCCGTTAACTGAGAGTTATCAGTTAACGACAAAATTGAAGTTTTAATAAAAAAGCTCCGTTAAATCGGAGCTTTTTTATAATGGTCGTATTGTCAAAGTCTGTTAGTAGACAAGCAGGTAAATATGAAATTTGTTGATGAAGTGACAATTAAAGTGAAAGCCGGTGACGGCGGTAGTGGTCTTTGTAGCTTCAGACGCGAAAAGTATATACCTAAAGGTGGTCCTGATGGCGGCGATGGCGGAGATGGTGGTAGCGTCTATTTGTTGGCTGACAGCGAACTAAATACACTGGTCGACTACCGATATGTCAGATTTTACGGTGCTCAAAATGGCCAAAAGGGTGGTGCGAAAAATTGTACTGGTGCTAAAGGTGAGGACTTAATTCTTCCTGTTCCTGTTGGTACTCGTGTCGTTAATCAGGAAACTAATGAACTGATTGGCGATATGAACGAAGTAGGCAAAAAGTTGTTAGTTGCCAAAGGTGGATTTCACGGTCTTGGCAATACGCGCTTTAAAAGTAGTGTTAACCGAACACCAAGACAAACAAGTCGCGGAACACCTGGCGATTTTCGCGAATTAAAACTGGAACTACGTGTATTAGCTGATGTAGGCTTGCTTGGTTTACCGAATGCAGGTAAATCGACTTTTATTCGCAGTATTTCTGCTGCACGTCCTAAAGTTGCAGATTATCCTTTTACGACTTTAATCCCTAACTTAGGTGTTGTTGCTCCTGAACCTCATCGTAGTTTTGTTGTGGCAGATATTCCTGGTGTTATTGAAGGTGCTGCTGACGGTGCGGGATTAGGCGTTCGCTTTTTAAAGCATTTGGCGCGTACGCGACTATTACTCCATCTGGTCGATCTCAAGCCTTTCGATGAATCGAATCCGCTGGAAAATATTCGAGCAATTCATCAAGAGTTACGTCATTATTCTGAAGAATATCAAAGTAACTTGGCTGAAAAAGAAGTGTGGTTGATATTCAATAAGTGCGACTTATTATCAGAAGAAGAGCTGACAGATTTAAAACAAGATCTGCTTGAAAAGCTAGCCTGGGAAGGGCCATATTATGTGATTTCGGGACTTGAAGGTACAGGGACCAAGTCGCTATGTTTTGATATTTTAGAACATATTGAAGCGCAAAATGCTGCTTTGGATATTGAAAGTGAAATTGAGCATGGTAATGACAATGTTGAGGCCAAAGCTCATGAATCTGGCGAGGCAGAAAATGCTATCACTGAACACCGAGTTAGCGATAAGGCAATCGAAAAGTCTGATTTTGGTGCGAGTGCTGATTCGGTTGAGCCTGATAATCAGTAATTAATTGCTAATAGAGGAAGTTTGAAAGATTATTGAAAAAGGATGTTGTTCGATACGGAAGTTAAAGTGCTAACTAAATGTGTTTAAACTAGAAAGCATAAACACTAAAAATATTAACAAAAAAACCCGCCGATAGCGGGTTTTTTGGCTAATGATAAATTATTTTATACCATTGCTTTAATTTGAGCACTAAAACGGCTTTTATGGCGCGCTGCTTTATTCTTGTGAATAAGACCTTTTCCTGCTGCAACATCTAACACAGAAATTGCAGTATTATAAGCCGCTTGAGCAGCGTCTTTGTCACCAGATGCGATTGCGGCAACAACTTTTTTCATGTACGTGCGCATCATTGAACGACGACTAGCATTGTGCTGGCGACGACCTTCAGCCTGACGTGCACGCTTTTTTGCGGATTTAATATTTGCCAAGGCTTTGCTCCTGAAATCTAGGCTTAAAAATAAGGTGCAGGAATATACCCGTTTTTTAAAGCAGAGGCAAGGGGATTTCGGTGTTTTTCATTCTATTCAGCCATATTTTACCTTGTAACTGTCACTATTTATCATCTACTGAAAATAAAGTTGCCTCCCAACGGGCTGGTTTAAACCGTATGTTGTCATAAATAATTAGGTTGAGCAGGATAATAGATATACTTGCTTGAGCTTGATTTAACTAATTGACGCCTAACTCTAGAGTCGCTAATCTTACCCGGTTTTTTGAGCGGTATTTTATATTATATAGCGGTTAATATTGAAGATTATCGGGTTTAACAATGGTGTCGCCTAATTGGAGTTTTCGTTGATGTCAAAGCAACTATTAAAATCAGGCATTATCGTCAGTTTAATGACACTATTGTCGCGTATATTGGGTTTGGTACGTGATATTGTTATGACTTATGTACTGGGAGCTGACTGGGCAACAGATGTTTTTTTGGTTGCCCAAAAAATCCCTAACTTTTTGCGTCGATTGTTTGCTGAAGGGGCATTTTCTCAAGCTTTTGTGCCCGTTCTATCTGAATATCAAACCAATAAAACCCTATTTGAGGTTCGGCGCTTGATTGCGGAAACATCTGGCACGCTTGGGTTGATTTTGTTGTTAATTGCCATACTTGGGGTTATTGGTTCTCCTGTGTTAGTGTCTATTTTTGGTCCCGGTTTTGTGGGTAAAGATAGAGAATTTGAATTGGCTTCTTTGCTTTTAAAAATTACATTTCCCTACATTCTTTTTATATCACTCACCGCATTTTGTGGCTCTGTTCTAAACAGTATTGGACGCTTTGGGGTGCCTGCATTTACCCCAGTGTTATTGAATCTATCAATTATTTCTGCGGCGATTTTTGTGTCACCGGCTTTACCTGATCAAACAGCCATGGCTTTAGCTTGGGGGGTGTTTGTCGCTGGCATAGCACAGCTAATGCTTCAATTGCCATTTTTATGGAAAGAAGGCTTATTGGTTAAACCAACCTGGGGATGGCACTCGCAAGGCGTGCAGAAAATCCTGACTTTAATGGGGCCTGCTTTGTTTGGCGTTTCAATAGGACAAATCAATCTGTTGTTGGATACGATTTTGGCATCATTTTTAGAATCTGGCAGCATTACTTGGTTATATGTATCTGATCGAATGCTAGAGTTTCCATTGGGAATGTTTGCAATTGCTATTTCTACCGTAATATTACCGGCGTTATCTCGTCAACATGCCAGTGCGAATGTTGTGGAGTTTAATCAAACACTTAACTGGGGATTACGATTAGTATTTCTGATTGGGGTACCTGCCGCGGTTGGATTATTCATGATGGCAGAGCCAATTATATTAACAGTATTTCAAAATGGAAAATTTACATTGAACGACGCCCATTTGGCGTCATTAAGTTTAAAGGCTTATATTATTGGTTTGCTGGGTTTTATGCTCATTAAAGTGTTGGCAACTGGATTTTTTTCAAGACAAGATACAAAAACACCAGTAAAAATAGGTATTGCTGCGATGGTGACAAATATGGTTTTTAATTTGATCCTGTTTTTTCCATTTGCTCACGTAGGATTGGCTGCTGCTACTGCGATTTCAGCAATCGTCAATGCGTTATTATTATTTTACAAGCTAACGCAGCAAAAGATTTTTATTGCCGATAGTCGTTGGCGAAGCTGGTTTGCAAAATTAGTGACTGCCAATATCATTCTAGCGGTAGCAATTTATAGTTATATTCCATCGACTGAGGATTGGCAAAACTGGGGAAATATTCAGCGAGCAACCCAAATGGGGCAAATGGTTGTTGGATGCATTGCTGTTTATGCAATATCGTTATGGATTATGCGCGTTAAGATGAGTGATTTACGTCAAAGTGATGCGGTCTAGTTGAATAATCTCAAATTCTCATTCGAAAATAGAAAGATTGCTAGTGTTGCAGTTCAAAGCCAGTGCTAAAGCTGGCTGTTGTGACTGCCTTTGCTCTATCAGACTGGCGTTGAGTAGTATATAATTCAGCGCTTTATTGCGTAAACCTTGCTGAATTTAATTGGTCTTATGGAATTAGTTCGCGGATTAATCAATCTGCAAAAACAATCTACCGGCTGTGTTGCAACCATCGGTAACTTCGATGGTATTCACCTGGGACATCAGGCAATTATCGAACGGGTCATAGTCAAAGCAAAGAGTCTTGGGCTTCCTGCTTGTGTGTTAGTGTTTGAACCACACCCGAAAGAATTTTTTATGGGGGAAAATTGTCCACCCAGGCTTACCTGTTTTCGAGAAAAATACCATCGGTTAAATTTACTAGGTGTTGATAAACTAGTTGTACTGCAATTTAATCAGACCATACGGCAAATGAAAGCCAGAGATTTTGTGTTACATATCTTGCTCGATAGGCTTCAGGTAAAGCATCTAGTCATTGGTGATGACTTTCAGTTTGGGCATCAAAGGCAAGGTAATTACCAGCTTTTATGTGAAATGGCACAGCCGCATTACACACTTGAACCAACACCTTCAATTGTTATTGACCACGAAAGAGTCAGTAGTACGCTAATTCGTCAGGCTCTGGCCAATAATGAATTTGCAAAAGTAAGTCGCTTGTTAGGACGGGAATATACAATTTCGGGTCGGGTTGGTTATGGTCAGCAAATAGGAAGAACTATAGGATTCCCTACGGCTAATGTTGCGGTAAAGAGAAAAAAAATTGCACTTACAGGCGTTTTTTTGGTGAAGTGCATCTGGCAACAAGATGGGAAGGACAAGGTAGCCTGGGGTGCCGCCAACTGTGGCAAGCGACCAACCGTCAATGGCTGTACTGAGCGTCTTGAGGTACATCTTTTTGGTGTCAGCCAAGAATTATATGGGATAGAATTAGCTGTCGAGTTTAAAGCACAAATTCGTCAGGAAATTAAATTTAACAGCTTGACTGAACTTCAAGCACAGATTAAGCAAGATATTAATCAGGCAAATCAATTAATAAATCAGTTTAAATAAATAAATTAAAATTTGAACAAACCTAAAACTATAGTTGGAAACATAACAATGACAGATTACAAACCTACCCTTAACTTACCGGATACTGAATTTCCGATGCGTGGTAATTTGGCACAAAATGAACCCAAGTTACTGGCTAAGTGGATTAAAGAGGGTTTGTATTCCAAGATTAGAAAGGCCTGTGAAGGCCGCCCAAAGTTCACGCTGCACGATGGTCCCCCTTACGCGAATGGCGAAATACACATTGGCCATGCGGTTAATAAAGTTTTAAAAGACTTTATTATTAAAAGTAAAACGCTCAGTGGTTTTGATGCACCCTATGTACCTGGTTGGGATTGTCATGGCTTACCAATAGAACATCGAGTAGAGAAAAAAATTGGTAAAGCCGGTGCGAAAGTGCCTTTTGGTGAGTTTAGAGAAAAGTGTCGTCAATATGCCAGTGAGCAAGTAGAAGGTCAAAAGAAAGACTTTATTCGCTTAGGTGTGTTGGGAGATTGGGATAAACCTTATCTTACTATGAACTTTGAATTTGAAGCGGATATTATTCGTTCGTTGGCTGATGTTATCGATAATGGTCATTTACACCGAGGTTTTAAACCGGTTTACTGGAGTGTTGTTGGTGGATCGGCTTTAGCGGAAGCCGAAATTGAATATCAGGAAAAAGTTTCTGCTTCAATTGATGTGCGTTATCAGCCTCGAAATGAGCAAGAATTATTAAACGCTTTTTCTCCTTTAGATGGTATCACCGATGAATCTATGGGGACTGGTCCTGTTTCGGTAATTATTTGGACGACAACGCCCTGGACCATTCCATCTAGTCAGGCGGTGTCTATTCACCCTGATCTGACCTATGCGTTAGTGCAATTTGATGCAGCTACAGAAGCGTACCCAGAGTTAGGAATTGGTTCAGAAAGAATTGTTTTAGCCGAACAAATGGTGGAAGCAGTGATGAATCGCTGGGGAGTAACTGATTATCAGGTATTGGCAAGTGCAAATGGTTCGGCACTGGAAAATATAATATTAAAACACCCTTATTTGGATCGTGATGTCCCGTTAATTTTGGGTGATCATGTAACCACAGAAGCTGGGACTGGATTAGTTCATACCGCGCCCGATCACGGGGCGGATGACTTTGTCGTTGGTAAAAAATACGGTATTGGCACGCTTAATCTGGTGAATGCAAATGGTGTTTATTCTGATGAAACAGAATTTTTAGCCGGCCAGCATGTTTATAAAGTGGATGATGCCGTTTGTGATTTATTGTTGGAAAACAAGCAACTTATTCGGAAAAGCAAATTAAAGCACAGTTATCCTCATTGCTGGCGTACTAAAACTCCGCTGATTTTTCGAGCCACACCACAGTGGTTTATTTCAATGGAGAAAAACGGACTACGCGATAAAGCGATGCAAGCAATTAAAGAGGTTAACTGGGTTCCCAGCTGGGGGCAGGCAAGAATAGAAGGCATGATTGAGGGCCGGCCTGACTGGTGTATCTCTCGTCAGCGAACTTGGGGTGTCCCGTTAAGCCTGGTTGTTCATAAAGATACCGAAGAGTTGCACCCAAATACTACTGAAATTATGCGTAAAGTCGCCCAATTAGTCGAAAAAGAGGGAATTCAAGCTTGGTTTGATGTGCCTCTGGAATCTTTAATTGGCGACGATGCAGAGCATTATCAAAAAATTGATGACACTTTAGATGTTTGGTTTGATTCGGGGGTTACCCACAAATGCGTATTAAGCAGAAGTGATGAATTGGAAGAACCGGCGGATCTTTATCTGGAAGGCTCTGATCAACATCGAGGCTGGTTTCAGTCATCCTTGTTAACAGGATTGGCTATTAATGGACATGCCCCCTATAAAACTGTTTTAACTCATGGATTTACGGTTGATGCAAATGGCGTCAAAATGTCTAAGTCGATTGGTAATGTGGTTGCACCGTTAGATGTAATTAATAAGCTTGGCGCTGATATTCTGCGTTTATGGGTTGCCTCAACAGACTATCGAACAGAAATTACGGTATCGGATGAAATTCTCAAGCGTACCGCAGATAAATATCGGCGAATGCGTAATACCGCCCGTTTTTTCTTGGCTAACTTAAAAGGTTTTAATCCGGCAACCGATATTGTTGAACCAAAAGATATGCTACCGCTGGATCGGTGGGCTGTTGATAAAGCCTTACAAACTCAAAATGAAATTGTAAAAGCCTTTAATGAATACAACTTTTTAGTGGCAATTCAAGCGATGCACAACTTCTGTTCTTTCGATATGGGCAGTTTCTATCTGGATATCATTAAAGATAGACAATACACCGCTAAAGCAGGCTCAATCGCACATAAGTCTTGTCAAACAGCGTTATATCATATCGTTCATGCGGTTTGTCGCTGGTTTATGCCAGTGCTCTCTTTTACGGCTCATGAAATTTGGCAACAAATACCAGGTATCAAGGATGACTCAATTTTTTGGGAAACCTGGTATACCGGATTATTTGCCGCTGAAGAGTCCGTTGGTATTAGCGAGCAGGACTGGCAAACGATTGATGCGGTAAAAACAGAATGTAATAAACTACTTGAAATAATGCGTAAAGATAATCAAATTGGTTCGTCGTTAGAGGCAGAAGTTACACTTTATGTCTCTGATGAATTAGCCAATATTCTGGAAAAACTTGAAGATGAATTACGCTTTGTATTAATCACTTCGTATGCCAAAGTAGTCAGAGGTGAAGGCGGTCAAGCGACTGATATTGATGGTTTAAGCTTATCGATTATTGCTTCTGCGCACCAAAAGTGTGAGCGTTGTTGGCATCGCCGAGAAGATGTCGGCAGTGATCAGGCACATCCATTACTGTGCAGTCGGTGCGTGACCAATGTTGATGGTGATGGTGAAGTGAGACATTATGCCTGATAACGCCTCGCAATCTATTAAATTGCTACCATTGCACTTATCGGGCTTGCGTTGGATTTGGCTAACCGCAATTTTTATCGCGCTTGATCAGTGGACTAAGTATTTAGCTCAGACCTATATTGGTGAGTTTGAAACCATTGAAGTGATGCCGTATTTCAACTTAGTACTTCGCTATAATACAGGCGCTGCATTTTCATTGTTTGCCGACCAAGGTGGATGGCAGGTGGCGTTTTTTAGCATTGTTGCGACAGTCATTAGTCTGGGCATTATATTTTGGATGTGGACAACACCCGCCAAAAATAAAATTTTGGGGCCTGGACTTGCGCTGATTTTGGCGGGTGCAATTGGAAATTTATATGATCGACTGACTTTAGGTAAAGTCGTCGATTTTATCGACTGGTATTATGCTGATTATCATTGGCCTGCATTTAATATTGCTGACAGTGTAATTTTGCTTGGCGCAATATTAATGCTGCTTGACGGATATTTTCACTCTAAAGAGAGTAAATCAAATGACTGATGAAACAAATGAAGTAGTTGGAAGTAATAGCCGGGTTCTAGCCGATATTACAGTTAAATTAATGGATGGTAGTATTGCCGACAGTACCAAAGTTAGTGGCAAACCGAGTTGGATGATTATGGGCGATGGCAGCTTTAGTGAAGCATTTGAAGCTTACTTAATTGGCGCTCAGGTAAATGATGTTTTGACCTTTGAACTTCCTGCAAAAGATGCATTTGGTGAACTTGAGCCAGATAATATTCACTTTATGGACATCAGCATGTTTCCGCAAGATATCAGTATTGAAAAAGGTACAATTCTCTCTTTTACTCAGGCAAATGGTATGGAGTTGCCGGGTATTATTCGTGAAATAGAAGCTAACTCAGTTAAAGTTGATTTTAATCATCCATTAGCTGGTGAAGATGTTGTTTTTGAAATTGAAATTAAACGTATTGCTGCTTAAATCTTAAAAAAATAGGCCTTTAAAATGAAAATTGTTTTGGCAAATCCTCGAGGTTTTTGTGCGGGTGTTGACCGTGCGATTGAAATTGTTAATCGCGCAATTGACTTATTTGGTGCCCCCATTTACGTTAAACACGAAGTGGTACATAACCGATTTGTAGTTGATGGCCTGAAGAAAAAAGGCGCCATTTTTATAGAAGATTTATCTGATGTGCCAGAAGGTAGTACTTTGATTTATAGTGCACATGGCGTATCACAAGCAGTAAAAAATGAGGCAAAGTCTCGAGGTTTTAGAGTATTTGATGCAACGTGTCCGTTGGTAACTAAAGTCCATATGGAAGTTGTTCGTAAAAGTAAAAACGGTGAAGAAGGAATCTTAATTGGACATAAAGGTCATCCTGAAGTTGAAGGTACTATGGGGCAGTACGCCAACGAAAATGGTGGGATGTATCTAGTTGAAGATGCCAAAGATATTGAAGCACTAGAAGTTAAAAATCCTGACAAACTGTTTTATGTTTCACAAACCACATTGTCGGTTGATGAAACGAAAGACTTGATCGAACTGCTAAAAGAGCGGTTTCCTAAAATTCAAGGACCGAAAAAAGATGATATTTGCTACGCCACTCAAAATCGTCAAGATGCAGTTAAAACTTTGGCTGAAGATTCATCATTAATTCTGGTTGTTGGTAGCCGTAACAGTTCAAATTCTAATCGTCTGAAAGAGCTGGCTGAAAAAGAGGGTAGTAAAGCCTACTTAATTGATAATGCCACAGAAATTCAAAATGAATGGTTAGAGGGTATTGAAAGTGTTGGTGTGACTGCAGGTGCATCAGCACCGGAAATATTGGTTGAAGAAGTGCTGGAAAAACTGAAATCTATGGGGGGCGAAATGCAGGATTTCCCTGGTGAAAATACAGAGAACATGTATTTTCCTGTACCTATTGAGCTTCGATAATTATATTGTCCGAATTAATATTGTACTTTTTAAAACTCGCTCTAGATTAATGCTTGCATTGTTGATAACCATTATTAATAAAAAGGTTGCTTACAGTGCAAGGTATTTTCCTATTATTTAGTTGATAAACATTACAGAATAGCCATTCAAAGATAAATAAATATTGGCATGACCAGTTAAGGAATATCGGACCAATATAAATTTTAAAGTGTGATAATCTTCACAACTCACGGGATTTATTTCCATTTATCCTTTAAAGCCATACAGCTATCGGCCTTAGGTTGATATATTGCCTGAAACATATAATAGTTTATTCTAACGAAGCATTCGAAGGATTATTAATTAATTCCCGAGCCTAAATTATCTATGAACAAAATTCGCGGTTTTACATTATTTGAACTATTGATGGCGCTACTTGTAATTGGCGTTTTAACTTCATTTGCATTGCCATCATTTAGAAGCACAATTGCTCGTACCCAAGTGAATACTGACAAAGATGCACTGAAAGGAGCACTCAATTTTGCGCGTATGGAAGCCATCGACAAGCGCATTCAAACGGCATTTGAATCCAATGGCAGTGGTGGTTGGCAAGTTCGTAATGTTGCCACTGATGAGGTGTTAAGAACGTTTAATATTTCTGGAGTCAATTCGAGTATTGTTACGGTGAAAAATCCAATTATTTATGAACCTTCAGGATATCGTCAGTTTGGTGGTGCGGCTGTTGTTTTTAACATTTGTAATGATAAAGGGAATGGAAAAGAGTCTGGAAAGCGAGTTACTGTTTCAACGGGTGGGAGTCTTAAGACGGAGAATATTCAATGTTAACATCCCGTCAGCTTTCTCATAATATGGCGCGTAATAATGCCTGGCGCCAAACTGGTGTTTCGCTCATTGAAGTTTTAGTCACAACGTTAGTGCTTGGTATTGGTTTACTTGGTGTCGCAGCATTGCAGGTTTCCAGTATTAGTAGTAGTCAGGAAGGTTTTTATACGACGCAGGCAAATGCGTTAGCTGAGGATTTAGCTTCTCGGGTACGTACCGCTAAAATGCAGTCAATTATTCCGCCGCCTACACCACCGGGTTCACCAAGTGAGGCACCGGTACCATATCAAACTTTACTTGGTTTTTATGTGAAGGACGCAAATCCGGTTAGCTGTAATGCAATGCCTGTTAAATGCCGTACAAATAGTAGCGGTGCGCCAGCTGCATGTACGCTAGAGGAACTAGCGCAGTTCGATTTACAAGATGTCTGTTGGCAAGCTGGGGAGACTTTGCCCGAACCAAAACTAAGAGTGGTTCAACTAACTGGTAAAATAACCATTATTATCGATTGGGCTTCGGCATCAGCTAGAACTGACCTAGGGCAAAAGGAGAGCGTGAGAGCCGAGTGTAAGCAATATACCAATGATGCAACTCGCAATTGTATTATTATGGAGCTTGTACCATGAGAAATTATTCGTTTTATTCATCGTTGGAAAAAATGAAGCGACAATCCGGATTTAGCGTTGTTGAATTAATGGTGGCCGGCTTTTTAGGCTTAGTACTGATTGGTGGCGTAATTCAATTATTTATCAGTTCTAATCAGGCATACCGTACACAAGATGATCTGGCGACGATTCAAGAAGATGGTCGTTTAGCTCTGATGTTTTTGAAACAACAGATTCAAATGGCGGGTTATATCAGCTCGCTAGATGTTGATCCAATACCCAGTCCAGTCACTTTTGGTAATCTTGCTTCTCGTGATGACACTACCGATGTGCTAACTATTTCTTATGAAGGCGATATCGATACAGTAACCGGGCTGGTTTACGACTGCAATGGTGTAGGTGTTGCGGGAAGAGTTATAACCAGTACATTTTATATCGATGATAAACAGCTACTTTGCCAGGGAAATGGTGTGGGTAGTGTTGCCCAGCCGTTAATTGATGGTGTTGCTGATTTTCAGGTTATGTATGGTGTTGAAGAGTTTGTCGCTGGTGTATTACCAAATTGTCGCTCGGGTAGAATTAGCCGCTATTTAAATGCAACACAGGTTGTTGCTCAAAATTTACAGGAACGAATTTTATCAGTACGAATTGCGTTGTTACTGGAAAGTTCAAACGAAGTGTTACCCGAAGTGAAATCTATTAATTTTAATGTATTGGATAAAGAAGTTAGTACTGACGATAAATTGGCAAGGCGTATATTTCAGCAGACGATCTTTATGCCTAATGCTGTCTTTGTGTCAGTATCAAACCCAGAAGCTTTAAATACTTGCCAAATTCAGTTTGAGCTACCTACGCCATAATTTACTTAAGTGTGCAGAGACGTTTATATGAACCAATATCAAACTCTAAACCAATTAAAAAATCAGCAAGGTGCTGCGCTATTTGTTGCGCTAATCATGTTGGTTGCATTAACTATAATTGGGCTTACTGCAACTCAACGCAGTAATTTGCAAGAGCGAATGGCTTCTAATATGCACGTTCAAAATCTAACCTTTAACGCATCTGAAAGTGCAATAGGGTCTTTTCTAACAGAAGCGAACACTGGTGATAGCATCGATGACCCTAACCATTTGATTTTTAACTTGAGAATTAACGGAGTCTTGGGGCCATTTTGTATTGATAAAGAAGGACTACGAAAGGCTTGTGATGGTAAAAACAAATTGGATAAAGACGGCAGAGTCGAGTCGCGTTATAGCGCTAGAGTAGTTGGACAATGTAGTGTTGCTCAATGTGGAGGCTTCAGTTTCGGTGCTGATTTTGGTTGTCGCGTGTTTCGTGTTGATAGTGCTGGAACGACAGGAGGGGCTTTTGGTGATGCTGATACACAAAGTTCTGAGAGTTCATTTTGGGCTTACGAAGTATCGCCATGTTTGTAATTAATTAAACTACGAAAACATCGAACTTATGATGTCAAGAAGCTTTCATTTTAAACGGTGTTAAAATAGATTGGGTCTGTTAAATTTTTATATTTGCCGGAGTGATCCGAGGTAATGAATATGAAGCGTTTTAAATTTTTTAAAAGTGCCGGTATTGGTGGATTTCTTTATTCTTTTTTTATGTTGCAAGCTGCAATCGGCGACGATACCGAAATCTTTTTTGCTAAGCAAAGCAATACCGATACCATAATACCAAATGTAATGTTCATAATTGATACCTCTGGCAGTATGACCAATTATCCTGAAGGTTCTTCGCAAACCCGTATTCAAATTGTTAAGGATGTAATGAATGATGTGCTTACTGAAATTAACAATGTCAATGTTGGGTTAATGCGATTTAATAAGGGGGATACTAATGGTGATAATTCTGCTGAAGGTGGTCCGGTTTTATACCCCGCAACTTATATTGATGAACCCGCCGATCCCACTGTTACAAAAATAATTTCTAATGGAAATAACGATGCCAGTCAGGTTGGTGGTGCCGGGACGGTCACATTAAATGGAAATGAATTAAAGTTAGGTGAAGCTGCTGATTCTTATGTGGCTGTACGATTTGAATCGTTATTGATCCCTCAAGGAGCAACAATATCTTCAGCCAACTTAGTCTTTACTGCTAAAGGTGATCAAACTGGTAATGCCGAATTTTCTATTGCTGCGGAACTTGTCGGTAATGCTAGTGCTTTAACCGCAACTGATTTTAATTTGTCTAGTCGAGATGCCACTACAACAACTCCCGTAACTTGGAAAGTAATCAACGATTGGAAAAATGGTGATTCTTATTCTTCCAGTGACATTACCACAATCGTTCAGGAAGTTGTCGATCAGTCTGATTGGTGCGGGAATAATAGTATAGTTTTCTTAGTTAAAGGAACTGGATCTCGAAGTGTTTATAGTTTAGAAGGGAGTGTTGCTGATAGTAACGATGCAAATTATTATCCTGCACCAAAGCTTCACTTGAAATTTGAGAATAATTTGAAAGGTAGTGCTAAAGGTTGCATCGGTGGTGAGGTAACATCGCAAGTCTCCAGTAGTAGACATGATTGGGAAAGGGGAGGAGTGAAAGATAATTGGTATGACAGCTCTGATTTAGATCTTTACTATGGAAATAATGGTACGCCTGTTGTGGGGGTTGGTGTTAGTTTTACTGGGATTAATATTCCGTCAAATGCGACTATTAAGGAAGCCTATTTAGATTTTACTCCATTAAGTGACGAAGGAAGTAGTGGTTCAGTTTTTATTAAAGGGGTTAACTTAGGTGACCCGAATCCACGTTCTTATGAAGATCTTTATAATAATCTTTTTTCAACGGGAGTTAATTGGCCTCTTGGGGTATGGGTGACTGATGTGGTTGAGCGTACACCGAATATTGCTTTGATAGTGCAAAGTATTGTTGCTAATAAAGATTGGGAACTAGGTAACACGATGTCGTTTTTTCTAGAAGGAGTTAGTGGACATCATATGGCTCGAGCGTACGAAAATTCTGCTTCGAAAGCACCGAAACTTTATATTCGATATGAGGGGGTATATCAACCAGGCGTTATTACCAAGCGGGAAGAATTAAAAACAGTTGTTTCAGAATTGCCCGCAGATGGATATACCCCAATTAGTGATGTGATGGCTGAAGCTGGATTATACTTCCGTGGTGGTCCTGTTACTTATGGGATTGATCGTGATAATCAGCGAGTCAATCGTACTAGTCATATTGACTCATGGGAAAACACTGGGACTTTAGTTACTCCGCCTCCGCCACTTTGTACCTTGGATAATTATAGTGCCTCAGGTTGTGCACCAGAAAAAATTATAGGTAATCCCAATTATAAAACGCCGATTAAAGAGTCTTGCCAAACGAATCATATTGTATTTTTGACAGATGGTTATCCAACGAGTCATCACCAAGAAACAAATGATGCTTATGCGGATTGGTCGAAATCGACGTGTAGCTCAAGTAATTTTGGTTCTGATTGTGCAGTAAAAATTGCCGGCTATTTACATAATAATGATCAAAATAACTTGCTTCCAGGTAAGCAGTCGGTAACCACTCATACTATTGGATTTGATATAGATTTTCAGTTACTTGAGGATATGGCTTCAGCTGGCGGCGGTGGTTATTATACCGCCAATAATAAAAGTGGATTGGTTGACGCCATTACCAGTATTGTTGCTTCAATTGTTAATGTAAATACTTCATTTGTTTCCTCGGGGGTATCAATTAACCAATATAACCGTAGAACGCATAACGAAGAATTGTATTTTTCGTTGTTTTCGCCGGCTTCAGGTAATGTCTGGCCCGGCAATATTAAGCGCTATAAACTCGTCGGTAATAGTATTGTTGATGTGAATGATACTGTTGCTGTCGACTCAACAAACGCACAGTTTTTAGATTCGGCTAAAAGCTGGTGGAGTTCATCAAAAGATGGTGCTGATGTTAATAAGGGAGGGGTTGCAGAAAAACTGGGATATCAGCGTAATGTATTTACCAATATCAGTGGTAGTGATCTAACCGCTCCTGATAACCGTGTTAAAGATGGCAATAGTTCTGTAACTGAGGGTATGTTGGGGGCGACTGATGCAGATGACAGAAAGACAATTTTAAATTGGGCCCAAGGGTTAGATGTAGATAGTGCTACCGTTAAATCGCATAATTTGATTGGTGACCCCTTACACTCTCAACCAACTTTAGTTGTTTACAACACGGGAAGTTCTACATCTCCCACATACGATACCAAAGTTTATGTAGGTACTAATCATGGTTTTTTGCACTCATTTAACTCACAAGATGGTACGGAAAACTGGTCATTTATACCCCAGCGATTACTAAAGTTATTAACCGATTTACAAAAAGGGGCGCCAGTTGCCCACGCTTATGGACTCGATGGTAGTATTAGTATTTATATGAGTGATGAAAATAATAATGGTGTGGTTGATACAAATGCGGGTGAAAAAGCCTATCTTTATATCGGTATGCGCCGAGGTGGTAACGCGTATTATGGATTAGATATTAGTAATCCTAATAAACCTCAACTGTTATTTAAGATCGATCCTAATTCCAGTAATTTTGGTAAGCTTGGTCAAACTTGGTCTAAACCTGAAGTTGGAAAAATGAATATTGGTGGTGTTGATGCTCAACCAGTCATTATCTTTGGTGGCGGCTACGATACTGTTCAAGATACTGCTGGAACTGGTACTACAACATCCTCACAGGGTAATCGGGTATATATTGCAAATGCTAAAACAGGCGCATATATTTGGGATTCTTCAAAAGCTATTAAACCGTCAGGATCTTTAGCTGGTGATATTTCAACAATGGATGCGGTCCCTTCTGATGTAACGGCATTTGATATTGATGATGACGGGTTGATTGATCATATTTATGCTTCAGATATGAAAGCACAAATTTTCCGTTTTGATATTGATAATAAAAGTCAGTCAATTTCAGGTGGACGAATAGCTCATTTACAAACGGCAACCGATATTCAAAATAATCGACGTTTTTATTACAAGCCAGACGTTGCTTTGATACGCCTAAAACAAGAAACATTTCTCAGTGTGTCGATTGGTTCTGGGTATCGTGCACACCCACTTGATGAAAATATTACTGATCATTTTTATATGATCAAAGATAAAGGCGTATTGGTGAAAAAGTTTGATATGGATATTGCAATGTCAGATTTACTGGATGTTACCGATATTATAGGATTTGATTCGCAGGGTAATTCAATTCCAGCAGATAAAATTAAAAGTACCAATAAGAAAGGGTGGTATATTGGATTTTCATACTCAGGTGAAAAGGTCATTCAAAGCTCGATAACGGTAAGTAATACGGTGATTTTCTCAACATATTTGCCGCCAGGAAGTTCTTCAAATGTTTGTGAAGCAGCTTCTGGGAGTTCTCGTTTATATACGCTAAATGTGAGTGATGGGAACCCTTATATTGATACTAATTACGATGGAAAAATCGATAAAAGCGATAGAGAGCAAGTTTTGAAGGTTCCTGGTATTGCACCACCGCCGCAAGCTATTATTGGTAAAGATGGTAAGTTGAAAATTTGTATAGGGTTAGAGTGTAAAGATCCACCTGAACCCCCTCAAGGTGTAGTTGGTTTACGTTGGCGCACTAATAATTAAACGACAAAGGATAGAAAAGTATGTTAGCAAAACAGAAAGCTTTCACGCTGGTCGAGTTGATGATCGTAATAGCGATTATTGGCGTCATTAGTATGTTTGCTTACCCTTCATACACTCGTTATGTTGAGCGCTCAAAGCGTACAGAGGCAATGGGTGTTTTGACAAATGCTGTACAGGCAATCGAAAAATATCGTGCTAATAATTATACTTATAAAGTAGCAGGTGATGATATTACGCTGATTTTTTCTAATCGGGTACCAGTCGATGTTGGTAAAGATAAATATTATGATATTGCTTTGGTGAGCACTGCCAACTCTTATACCTTTACTGCAACACCAACCGGCTCAATGGCTGGTGATGGGAATCTAACAATTAACAATACCGGGGCGAGAACTTGGGGAGCTAAATCTTGTTGGCCAGAGGGAACTAATGATTGTTAATATTTTAATTAAGTAACTTTATTATTTAACCAGACGATCCTTATCAACTATCGATAAGGATCAGGCTGTGAATGTAAAGGGTTAGGTAATTCCTCTTGTTTTTCTTCTATTAGTTTATTTGTAATTTCACTCGAATAACTATAAATAATTTTAAAGTCATTATTTATCCAGGCATAAACATTCGATTTGCCTGATAGTTCATGTACTTCAAGGGCATTATCGAACTGATATTTTATTGTTTGATTATTGGTTAACGAATCTAATCGAGAGCTATCTAATACACGTAAAAAAGTGCGTTTTGGAAATGCGCGATAAGTTTTTATTTGTTTGGTCGTATACCGTAATTCATTAGAAAGATAAACAATCAGTTCATACTGATCATTGCGATATACAAAGCCAGCCCAATCATTTTTGCCATCACCGTTAAAGTCTTTTTCTAATTGCCAGGGACAAATATATTCATAGCGATCAACATAATCTTTCAAGATGCCTGTGGGTTTTCTTTGGGGAGTTTTAACTGTTTCTGTTGATGTTACACGCAGCTGCTCAAATAGTTTCGATTGACAGTAAGAATTTTCTTGTGCGCTAACAAACGAAATTGTTGCCAGGTTAAGAGAGCTTATGAACAATGATCTCATAATAAATTGGTTATGTAGGCGCATGCTGACTCCTATTTAAACGAAAGAGTTGATTTATTAAGTAAAATTTTGATTTGACAGAGTGTTATTATCAATCGCTTATTCAATTGTATCAGTAAATATTCTGCTAGCGGGTGAATAATTTGGCTTAAACGTGACGATTATTGCGCAATTCTGGTAGAATTCGCGCCTGTTTGAGGCTGTTTGTCCGATAGATAAGGCAATTGACTGAATTTATGCAAAAACAAGATTTCCAATTTTTTCTTCCTGAGTCGTTAATTGCGAATGAACCAACAAATAATCGCTCTGAAAGCCGGCTTATGTTGGTTAATCCAATTCAACAATCGGTTGAGCACAAAATATTTTATGAATTAGTTGATTATCTTAATCCTGAAGATTGTCTCATTTTTAATAATACTAAAGTGATTCCTGCGCGACTTTTAGGTAAGCGAGATTCTGGCGGAAAAATTGAAATTTTAGTTGAGCGAGTGATACCTAATGACTCTGGTGACGAGTGTGTTGCTCAAATTAAAGCAAGCAATACGCTTAAACCAGGAACAACCATTTATATTGAAGAACAATTAAAATTAAATGTCATTGCTCGGGAAAATGGATTTTATCGTTTAAAGTCAATAGATTGCGATAACCTTCTTGAGCAAATCGAGCATTTTGGACATATGCCACTGCCGCCTTATATCAAACGGGCAGATAATGAGCTAGATAAACAACGCTACCAAACGGTCTATGCTGAAAAACAGGGAGCGGTGGCTGCGCCAACCGCCGGATTACACTTTGATTTGGCGTTATTAGATAAGATTAAGGCAAAATCTATTGCTATTGATTTTGTAACGCTACATGTTGGAGCAGGCACCTTTTCTCCGATACGAGTTGAAGATATTCAGCAACATCAGATGCATTCTGAATGGTTTAGTGTGCCACAATCGGTGGTGGATTTGGTTAAACAAACAAAGGCAAAGGGCGGCAGAGTTATCGCTGTAGGAACCACTTCGGTTCGATGTCTTGAGTCGGCCAGCCGATCCGGTGAACTGAGTGCTCAGACTGGCGAAACGGATATTTTTATTTATCCGGGTTACCAATTTAATGTGGTTGACGGTTTAGTAACGAATTTTCATCTATCTGAGTCAACATTGTTAATGCTGGTCAGTGCTTTTGCGGGTAAAGATTTTATGCTCGATGCATATAAAACGGCGGTTGAACAACAGTATCGCTTTTTCAGTTATGGTGACGCTATGTTTATTCAAAATAGTGTCAAATGAGAAAGCGTGTGAACAAGTCGGAGTTGGTGAAATCTCGCACCTACCTTTAATCGGCTAGGAAATTGGCAAGATTTAATTCAGGCAAATTATATAATTCAAAGTAAACTATCATGAAATTTACCTTAAAAAATAATGACGGAAGTGCTCGCAGAGGCGTATTAGAATTTCCTCGAGGAACGATTAATACACCAGCTTTTATGCCTGTTGGGACATATGGTTCGGTTAAAGGCATGTCGCCTGAGCGCGTTCAAGCAACTGGGGCCGAGATCATACTTGGTAATACTTTCCATTTAATGCTACGTCCGGGTACGGATATCATTCAAATGCATGGTGATTTGCATGACTTTATGCAATGGCAAGGCCCCATTTTGACAGACTCAGGGGGATTTCAGGTATTTAGTCTTGGTGAATTACGAAAAATTACCGAAGACGGCGTGACATTTCGCTCACCAGTTAATGGTGACAAAGTCTTTTTGGGGCCAGAAGAATCGATGCAGGTTCAAAAAGCCTTAGGTAGCGATATTGTCATGATTTTTGACGAGTGTACGCCATACCCCGCAACTCAAGAGCAAGCAAGAGAGTCAATGGAGTTAAGCTTGCGTTGGGCACAACGCTCAAAAGTGGCTCATGCTGATAACCCCGCTGCATTGTTTGGTATTGTACAGGGCGGAATGTATCCGGCACTTAGAAAAATCTCACTAGATGGACTGACTGCTATTGGCTTTGATGGATATGCGATAGGGGGGTTGTCTGTCGGAGAATCGAAACAGGAAATGTGCTTGGTACTGGATCATCTATTACCTGAAATGCCACAAGATAAGCCTCGTTATTTAATGGGAGTTGGTAAACCTGAGGATATTGTTGAAGCCGTTAGGCGTGGAGTTGATATGTTTGATTGTGTCATGCCAACGCGAAATGCCAGAAATGGACATCTTTTTACCACAACAGGCGTTGTAAGATTACGCAACAGTCCCAATAAACAGGATACTGGGCCAATTGACACCCATTGTGATTGTTATACCTGCCAAAATTATAGTCGAGCATATCTACATCATCTAGACAAATGTGGCGAAATGTTTGGCGCTGAGCTAGCAACGATTCACAATCTTCATTATTACCAACAGTTGATGAAGGGTTTGCGTGAAGCGATAGAAACGGGTACATTGTCGGGCTTTGTTGAAAATTTTTATACTCAGCGGGGAATGGTTGTTCCGCCGCTCAATAAGTAACCAATGATGAGGCTGTTTGCCTTGGTGTCAGCGGTTTATAAAGATTCAATTCATCAAATTTAAATTAAATAAAGATTAAGTATAGGGGATTATTATGTTGATTGGTACTGCAATGGCTGCTCCTCCTGGGGGCGCAGCGAGTGGTTATAGCACCATCATTATGATGTTGTTGTTTGGTGTAGTTTTTTATTTTTTACTGATTCGCCCGCAAAGCAAACGCGCCAAAGATCATAAAAATATGCTTGAATCGTTACAAAAAGGCGATGAGGTCGTTACTAATGGTGGCATTTTAGGCAAAATTAATAAAATTACCGATAACTTTGTCGTACTTAATGTTGCGCAAGGTGTTGAAATGAAATTTCAAAAGCATGCTATTTCTGCCACGTTACCGAAAGGAACGATTAAAGCTGTCAATGAATAATTATCAAAAAAGCCCTCATTAAGTTGGGCTTTTTTTATCACACTAAATTTAGAGCTTTTAACTATGTTTGCAAATCAATCTCAAATTAGACCAATAAACACCTATGCAGGGTGGATATATGCAATGTTGGTCATTCTGTTGTCGTTAGCCGTATTGTATGCCTTACCGAATATTTATGGTGAAGATTTAGCGGTTCAGGTGAGTGGTGAAAAAGGTGCTCCGGTTGCTGAGGAAATTTTTAACGAAATTAAATTAGAACTCGATTCAAAAAATGTCGTTATCAAAAGTGCCAGCAATGAAGAAGGCAAAACCTTAATTCGATTTAATGATTCAGAATCACAGTTAAAAGCAAAAGATATTGTTGATGCATTTTTAAGTAAAAAGCCGGGTGACTACGGCGTGGCGCTTAATTTAGCTCCGGTCACGCCTGGGTGGTTGAAATCTATAGGCGGTGAGCCATTAAAGCTGGGACTTGACTTAAGAGGCGGCGTGCACTTTTTGATGGAAGTTGATATGGAGTCGGCCATCACAAAAAAAGAAGAGCAGTATGTTGCTGACTTCAAAAGCACATTTCAAGAAAAACAACTACGTTATGCTGCGGTAATTAAAGTTGAAAACCTAGGCCTGGTTGCTCGGTTTCGAGATGCTGAAACGCGAGATAAGGCTGAAAGTGCTATTCGCCAGGGATTCTCTGAATTATCGACACGCAGCCGCGATCAAGACAGCTTTTTTGAAGTAGTTGTTACTATTCCTGAGCTGGAAATTAAAAAAATAAAAGATTATGCAGTTAAACAAAATATCGCTACTTTGCGAAATCGTGTTAATGAATTAGGTGTTGCTGAACCACTTATTCAGCAACAGGGTTCTGAAAGAATTCTAGTGCAATTACCAGGTGTTCAGGATTCAGAACGTGCAAAGCGTATCTTGGGAACTACAGCCATAGTTGAATTTCGTCTGGTTAATGAGTCTGCTGGTTATAATCCAGATAGAGCGCCGGCAGGTTCAGAATTAATTAAGCAAAGTTCAACAGGGATTAATTTTGCTATTCGAAAAAATCCAGTCATAGATGGTTCTCATTTGACTGATGCAAACGTTGGTTACGATGAAAATAATATGCCACAAATTAATGTTGTATTGGACAGCAAAGGTGGCAACAAAATGTTATTGATGACTTCAAAAAATATTAACAAACCGATGGCAATTATTATGAAAGAAACCAAAGCCATCTATGAGCGTGTTAATGAAGAACTCAAAGTTGTCGATCAAAAAGTTGAAAAAAATGTCGTGAGTGCTCCAAATATTGGCGCTGCACTTGGCAATAAATTTAGAATTACTGGGCAATTTACACCAACCGAAGCACATGATTTAGCATTAATATTACGCTCTGGTTCATTGATTGCGCCTGTCTATTTTGTCGAAGAGCGGACAGTTGGTCCACAGCTTGGAAAACAAAATATTGAACTTGGAAAAACTTCAATCGCGGTTGGTTTTATCGCGGTATTGATTTTCATGTTGGTTTATTACCGAGTGTTTGGATTAGTTGCCAATATCGCATTAATCTCAAACCTGGTGTTTATTATCGCGGTGATGTCTTTAATTCCTGGCGCGACACTGACTTTACCGGGTATCGCGGGTATCGTATTAACGGTTGGCATGGCGGTGGATGCAAATGTACTGATATTTGAACGGATAAGAGAAGAATTAAAAGAAGGGGTTAATCCCGCTCAAGCTATCCATAACGGTTACGATAAAGCATTTTCAACAATAGCTGATGCTAACGTAACAACTTTGATTGCCGCACTGGTTTTATTTGGTATTGGAACTGGTCCCGTTGCCGGATTTGCGGTAACTTTATTTATTGGCATTTTAACCTCAATGTTTACTGCCATAATCGGCAGCCGAGCGGTTGTTAACTTAATTTATGGCGGTAAAACGCTAGATAAAATATCTATATAGCGTTTGGGAGCTTAAGTATGAATTTATTAAAATCTGATCTAAATATTGATTTTATCAAATATAAAATTCCGGCAACTATTGTTTCGGCTATTTTAATCATTGCCTCAATATTTTTTGTGGTGACTAAAGGGCTTAATTTAGGCCTAGACTTTACTGGTGGTACGTTAGTTCAGGTGAATTATCCTGAGGATGCGGATTTAAACGCCATTAGGAATGTTTTAAAAGAGTCAGGTTATGAAAAAACCGTGGTGCAAAACTTTGGTACAGCCAGTGATATTATGATTCGCTTGGCGCCTGTTGAAGGTAAGGAAGCTGTTGAGGTTGGGAACGATGTCGTGAATAGCTTACGTCAAGCTCATGGCTCTAATGTTGAAATGCGTAAAATTGATTTCGTTAGTGCCAGTGTAGGTGAGGAGTTAACCGAGCAAGGTGGTCTCGCTATTTTGGTTGCACTTATCGGTATTTTGATTTACGTGTCACTACGTTTTGAATGGAAGTTTGCACTGGGCTCGGTTGCTGCTTTGGCGCATGATGTTATGATTACCATTGGTTTTTTCTCAATGATTCAAATGGAATTCGATTTGACCGTGTTGGCCGCGGTGTTAGCGGTCATTGGTTACTCGCTTAACGACACAATTGTTGTCTTTGATCGTATTCGTGAAAACTTTTTAAAATTACGCAAGCAGGATTCGGTAGAAGTGGTGAATATTTCATTGAACCAAACCTTATCTCGAACAATTATGACCTCGGTTACCACTTTACTGGTATTGTTAGCCTTGTTCTTCCTTGGTGGTGCAACTATTCATGGCTTTGCTACGGCGCTGATTGCCGGGGTTTTAGTGGGGACTTATTCATCGGTTTATGTCGCCAGTAACATAGCACTGGTGTTGGGAATCACAAAAGAAGATTTAATGCCGCCCGAAGTAGAAAAAGAGGGGGCAGACCAAGACGCAATCCTATAAGTCATTGGCATAGGATATTAAGAGCTCCCAAAGAGATTTGGGGGCTTTTTTTGTTCATAGCAAACAATCATATTTTAACTATAATTATATACCACATTAACTTCAGGCTTATTCATGTCCGATTCTACAGAAAACCAATTTGAAACATCCATCTCATTCGCAGACTTTAATTTACCCGAACCTGTAATACGGGTTTTACAGGAAATCGGTTATGAAAAGCCTTCTCCTATTCAAGCCTCGAGTATTCCTGTTCTGCTAAACGGTACTGACCTGATTGGTCAAGCACAAACCGGTACGGGTAAAACGGCGGCTTTTGCTTTGCCAATCATTGCTAAGATTGACCTTAATATTAATGAACCACAAGTTCTGGTACTTGCACCGACACGAGAGCTGGCGATTCAGGTTGCCGAAGCATTTATGACCTATACGCGTTACTTAAAAGGTTTTAATGTATTGCCAATATATGGGGGGCAATCTGTTTCACAACAGTTGCGTCAACTTAAACGCGGTCCACAGGTTATTGTTGGTACGCCTGGACGGGTGATGGATCACATGCGTAGAGGTAAACTAAAATGGGATCGGTTACATACACTGGTATTAGATGAAGCCGATGAAATGCTGCGCATGGGATTTATTGAAGATGTTGAATGGATTCTTGAGCAAACGCCAGAGCAACGTCAAATTGCTTTGTTTTCAGCGACAATGCCGAAAGAAATTCGACGGGTAGCTAATCGCTTTTTGAATTCGCCTGAAGAAATTAAAATTAAAACTAAAACGACAACAGCCTCTACCATTAAACAACAATATCTGGTTGTTGCAAACCCACATAAACTTGATGCATTAACACGCGTTTTAGAGGTAGAAGCGATAGATGGTGTGATTATTTTTGTGCGCACTAAAACGGCAACGATGGAGTTATCGGATAAATTGTCTGCGCGTGGTTATGCTTGTGCAGCGATCAATGGTGATATGCAGCAGTCGGCTAGAGAGCAAACCATTGAGCAGCTTAAACAGAATCGGTTAGATATTTTAGTTGCAACCGATGTGGCGGCGCGAGGTTTAGATGTCAGTCGAATATCTCATGTTATTAACTATGATATTACGCAAGATGTTGAATCCTATGTTCATCGAATTGGCCGGACAGGTCGAGCGGGTCGTCAAGGTTGTGCGATTCTATTTATTACGCCAAGAGAAAAAAGAATGCTGGCATTAATTGAAAAAGTGACGGGTAAATCAATCGACAGAATTGGTTTGCCTTCAACTGAAACGATTAATGATCAGCGTGTTGAAAAATTCAAGCACAGTATTACAGAAAAAATAGAATCGGGGGATTTACAGCCTTATCTAGAAATATTAGAAGCTTATCAATATGAAACAAATCGTGCTGGGTTAGAAATTGCGGCTGCTTTGGCCAGTTTGGCTCACGAAAAATCACCGTTGCTGGTTGAAGATATGCCTTCAATTCGTGAGTCACAGCGAGAAGGGCGAGGTGATCGAAAAGAAAAAGGGCGACGCGAGAAAAGACAATCTAAAAAAGCTGAAAGAAATCCTGATGATTTTTCAGCGAAGGCTGAAGCGCTGGCTGACTTTCCTGATATCCCAATGGAAAGATTTGTGATTATGGCGGGTTATGCCGATGGTGTTAAGCCATCAAATGTTGTGGGTGCAATTGCTAACGAAGTGGACTTGGAAAGTCACTATATTGGACACATTCAAATTTATGATGATTTTACTTCGGTTGATTTACCTGGTGATATGCCCAGAGCTGCTTTTGCTCATTTGAAAAAAGTGAGAGTGTGTGGCAAAGCGATGAATTTAACTAAGGCTAAAGATTTTGATTTGAAAAAACTACAGCAAAAGCGACCCAAGGCTGATGGTGATTTTAAAAAGCGCCCGGCAAAAAAATCACGTCCTGCAAAACGGAAAAATAAAAAGGAAGCTTAACGCTTCCTTTTTATCTTGATTTAATCGACTAACAATTAGTATTATTTAAAATCTGATTGTTAAAAAATTAAATTTACCAGATTTTCACTCTGTCTTCGGGTTTACGGTACATACCATCACTAGCTTTTACGTCAAAAGTTTCAAAGAACTCTGGCATATTCATTAATGGTCCGTTAGCCCGGTAGGGACCTGGTGAATGCGGATCAGTTTTTAACATATTACTGAGGGCTTTATCACGATATTTATAGGCCCAAACTTGTGCCCATCCCATAAAGAAGCGCTGTTCGCCAGTAAAGTTATCAATTACCGGTGACGGCTTATTTTCAAGAGATAGTTTATAGGCTCGAAAAGCAATAGTTAGTCCACCTAAATCGCCAATATTTTCACCTAAGGTAAATTCACCTTTGATGTGTTCGCCTGGTAAGGGTTCAAACTGACTATACTGATCAGCCAGTTTTTGGGTTCTGAGTTTAAACTCTTCTAAATCTTTTGGCGTCCACCAGTTTCTTAAAACACCATTGCCATCAGATTTAGAACCCTGATCATCAAAACCGTGTCCCATTTCATGTCCAATAACACTACCAATGCCGCCGTAATTTACCGCATCATCAGCTCGCATATTGAAAAATGGTGGTTGCAAAATTGCCGCAGGAAAAACAATTTCATTCATTACTGGATTGTAATAAGCATTGACCGTTTGTGGTGACATAAACCATTCTGATTTGTCGATAGGTTTACCTAACTTGCCAATTTCTCGTTGATAGGTAAAACGTGATGCACGTAAAAAGTTACCGACTAAGTCATTAACATCAATCGTTAATGAAGAGTAATCAATCCATTTGTCGGGATAGCCAATTTTAGGATTAAATTTGGCTAACTTATCTAACGCCTGGCGCTTGGTATCTTCACCCATCCAATCTAAATCAATAATCGCCTGACGATAAGCTTCACGTAAATTTTCAACCAGTTCAATCATGCGTTGTTTTGCTTCTGGTTTAAAATGTTTTTTCACGTATATTTTTCCAACCATCTCACCAAGTAACCGGTTTACCGCATTAACGGCTCTTTTCCAGCGCGCTTCTTGCTCAGGTGTGCCATAAAGTGTTTGATTAAAAAACTCGAAGTTAGCTTGATCGAACTCACTTGATAAACGTGAAGCGTTTGCATTGATTAGCGTCCATTTAAAATAATTTTTCCACTGACTGACTTGAGTGCTTGCAAAAATCTCAGAGAACTGTTGCAAGTAAGATGGTTGACGAATGACAAGCTCTTTTTCACTATCGACACTGGCTGTTGCAAAATATTTTTGCCAGTTAAAGTTTTCACTTAATTCGCTTAGTTTTGCAATTTGATGTTTGTTATAAGTTTTTTCAGCGTCTCTATTTTCAGTCCGCGACCACTGTATTTCAGCTAAAGCGGTTTCCAGAGAAAGAATATCTTTTGCAATAGCTGTCGCATTGGCAATACCAGAAAGTGTTAACATTTTTTCAATATGCTGCTGATATTTTTGGCGGAGCTCGTCAGATTTTTCATCAGCTTTTAGGTAGTAATCTCTATCGGGAAGACCTAATCCTGATTGGGTGAGATACATGATATATTGCGTTGGATTTTTTGAATCGTTGTTAATCCAAAAACCAAATGGTGCATCGCTGCCGATTATTTGTGATTCAGCAAAATAACCGGCTATATCATCATGGTTTTTCAACTGATCAATTTTGTTGAATTCTTTAGATAATGGAGTGACACCGAGTTTGTTCAGATGCTCAATATTCATAAAACTTCGGTATAAATCTCCAACTTTTTGTGCATCAGAACTGGGTTCTGGGTTGTTAATTTTTGCCGTTTCTTCAATGATGGCTTTTACATCTTGCCGTGATTTATCCCGCAATGCAGTAAATGAACCATACGAGGATTTGTCTGCCGGTATTTCTGTTTTATCCAGCCATGCGCCATTAACGTAACGGTAAAAGTCATCTTGCGGTTTTACTTTGGTGTCAAAATTGGTTAGCTCAATCCCTGATTCCAACTGTTTTTGTGCTTTGTCGTTAGCTTTAGTCTGTTGTGTTGCTTGTTGCGGTGTTGAGGCAGATTTTTCAGTGTTTGTGGCGTCTTGTTGACCACAGGCGGTGAGCAATACCATACTAACGGTGTAACTCAGTAGTTTTAATTTCATTGGAGCACCCTTATATTCTTACCATTATATTTATTGTTAGATTTTTACCAAATCGATATTCAAATCGCTAAGCGCAGATAATAAACACTTTTAACAATAATTTAAAACTATAAATAGACCAATAACCCTCAATTCAAAAGAATAAATTGTTACCGAATGTTGTCTATTATAAGTATTTAGCTTGAGGCTACTTTCGATTATATTAAACCGTATAATCTTAATTTTATTGAGTTTGCTAGCGATTTATGAACTTTATTGAGTAGGAGTTGAATAATGCCATCTCATTTACGAACTTATCAAAATATTACTTCGGATTTATTGGTCGCGTTACCAAATCCTTCTAATCAGGCTTATGAAATTAATATTAAAATTCCGGAATTCACCTTTTTGGGGGTTCAGGAGCAACCTGATTTTGCAACGATTTATCTGGTTTTTCATCCACACGAAAAAATTATTGAATTAAAATCTTTAAAACATTACGTCTACCAATTAAGAGATATTGTTGTTTCTTACGAACGCTTAATTAATATTTTCTACGATCATCTTATGGCTGTCTATCAACCTGAAAGATTGCGTATTTTAATGGATTGTAATCCGCGTGGTGGAATCAGTTCGCGTTTAACAATTGATTCTGATTGGAAAAGTCGTGGTGGACAAGAAAAATATAAAGAATGGCATGGAGCCAGTGAATGGTGCGAGCTCAAGTGAGCAAATATTATCTGCGCAATTGCTTTTAGCTTAAATACACCAATCGATAAATAAAGACATACAGACACACAGACACAAAGTCGCAAAGTCGCAAAGTCGCAAAGTCGCAAAGTCGCAAAGTCGCAAATAATTTATTCATTTTACGTTTAATGAGTCATCGCTTAAAAGCGCCGAATAATAGTACTTTTGTAAAAAGCTTGAAATTTGATTTGCACTTAGATTGTCTTAACCAAAGAGTGATTTTGCTTAATATTGGCTCTCTTTTATTTTAAGAATGCTAATTTGAATTTTGAAGAATTGACTATTTATGTATTTGAAATTTATAAATTGACGATGTCAGCATTAGAGAGTGGAATTTCTCGCTTAAAGATAGTTTTCACCGATGGCGGTGCAGATACCGAAATTTCAATACCGTATAATGATAGATTGGTATTTTCCAGTAGCGATTTCATGCGACTAGCTTTGAACAATGAATGCAACACAAATTGCAATAACTTTTGATCTTTTAACTGATTTAAAAAGACAGACTCTTCGCTAATAGGGATTTCTTTTATTTGTACAAACTGGGGTAATACTTTAGGCAGTAAACCTATTTCAATTTCTAGTTGCTCCATCGTAAAACCAGCCTGAGCAAATAATGGCCCCGCTTGAGTGAGCTCAGCGACAATAGCTTTGATTTTGTCGGTTGTCAGTTGCCCGATTGGTGAAGTGGCTTCCTGATTGGTCGTGTGTGTATCTGTTGCATAAGACTGATTGCTTTGTGGTGTTAGCTTTTGTTTAATTTGCTCAAATAGATCTTTGATCATCTTGGATAAGCCTTGGTGGGAAACAATCTACAAACTACCTTTGTAGAAAGGGGATAAGTAAGTTGCAGTGTAACATACTCATTTTTCACTGCAACACTGTATCTATTGGTTTAAGCAAGCTAAAAAGAGAATTTTTAATTACAATTAAGGATTAAAATATACCCCTAAAAATATGCCCTCAAAAATATAGTCTTAAAACGGTTTCTGCAACACAAGCCAAACGCTTGCTGTTTTCAACCTCGATACTGACCTCATGGATTAATTCAATACTCTTACGCATGGGGGTTAAGCCAACCAGCTGACTGCGAGCTCTTACTCGTGAACCGGCTTTGACTGGGTAGGGAAACCTGACTTGATTTAAACCATAGTTAACGGCCATTTTTGCTTCTGGGTAAGGATTGTTTTTATCATCGACAGAATCGGTGAGTTTTGGCAGCAGAGAGAGTGTTAAAAAGCCATGTGCGATAGTGGTTTTAAAGGGTGATTCTTTCGCTGCTCGCTCAGGATCGGTATGAATCCACTGTTGATCACCGGTTACTTCCGCAAATTGATTGATACAATGCTGATCAACTCGATACCATTCACCGACAAAGGTTTCTTCACCGAGTTGGCTTTCCAGCTTTTTATACATCTGTGCAGCTTCAGGAATCAGAAAGAGTGGTTCATCATCGATATCATCCTGATGATTAAAACGGGACATCCAAGGGTTATTAAGGGTGTTAAATATAGTCTTGGAAAGCAATTCGGACAGGCTTTTAAATTGTGGTTCAATTCTTGCCCGAAATTCAGCATTATTTTGTTGAAAACGCTGCTTCTTTTCTTTGATGAACTCAACGACATTCATTCCTGATAGCTCCTGGATGATTATCTTATTTGTTAAAACTTGAAAGTAACTTGGCACTATCAAACTTTTTAAATAAGCGATAAAGCAATATATCAGCTATTGTTGCGACCCACCATTATACAGTGGATTGAATGATATACAACGGATTTATCAATATACCGCCTGTTACACGAATTAAATTAATTAAGCCTGGTATATTTACTCAAGTGTATTGCGTTTAATATTGGCTTAAATTAATATAATGGCGCTAACGCCTTGATTTTAAAGCTATTCTTTCGGCTGGTCAATTTATATCAGGCGATACTAAAATAATAACGTTTTAATATATCAAGTTCATGACACTTAACCGATGATTTATTTAGCCTTTGCAGTAATTTTAATCATGCTTATCTTAGGCCCACAATGGTGGGTTAGGTATGTGTTAAATAAGCATAGTAATGTGATGCATGCGATGCCTGGGACCGGTGGCGAACTGGCAACCCATTTACTTGAAAAGTTTGAGCTATCCAATGTTAAGCTTGAAGCGGCAGAGCCTGGCGCTGATCACTACGATCCTCAAAGTAATACGGTACGTTTGAGTCCCGAATATTTAAATGGTAAATCATTAACTGCGATTGCTGTGGCTGCACATGAAGTGGGCCATGCCATTCAATTTAATCGTAATGAGCCAGTGAGTTTTTTACGTAAAAGATATTTAGGTCATGCACATCGTCTGCAAAAGTGGGGCATTTTTTGTTTGATGGCATTACCGATTATTGGAGCGATTGTCAAAATTCCTCATTTTATAGGTGTTATGGCAATTATTGGGTTATTGACCATGCTGACTTCGGTCTTTATTTATGCGGCGATTTTACCCGAAGAATGGGATGCCAGTTTTAACAAAGCTTTACCTATTCTTAAAAAGGGGGAATATGTGCCTGATGAGTATCTCCCCGCGATTCGTCAAATATTAAAAGCATGTGCATTAACTTATGTTGCGGCTGCATTGGCTGATATATTACGTTTGTGGCGCTGGGTTTCAATTTTGAAATATTTACGCTAATTTTTTGCCATGTTTTTTATTATCATTTTTATCATAATTTTATAGTCACTATCTTCTAAACTGAAAGTTAAATAAAAATAAATTTGGTAAACTTTGACAAATCCACCAATCGTTAAATGTTTTTGATGCTAGTTATTTTCTAGAATGCCGATCTATCCATTCTTATACTATCCAATCAGTAAGTTGATGCGAAAAATACAGTGATAGAAAAATGGTTAAAGGTAATATTGTTGGTGCTATTAATAGCTGTGTTATTTAAGTTAAATCTAATTTAGTTTTGCTGTTATCTTTTTTATTGTTTTGATTTCTATTTTTATTTTGATTTTATTTTAACTTTTGAATGTTGTTTTTATCGATGCCCAATTTTATCGCTATGTAATGGTTTAAATTTTAAATATCAATAGATAGAGTGAAATAGCTATCCCTTTTTTGCAATAAAAAAATAAATATCTTTAAGTGAAAATTTATTTTGCTTTACATTTTATAGATAGCTTGTAAACTTTCTTTTCATCTTGAAAAAAACATAGGAAATTTGCGAAGGAAAATCAGATGAAAATTTACTTGCTAATATTTATTTGCCTAAGTAGCTTATTGCTACAAATTTACATTTCAAGCGAACAATTTTTTAGAGATGATAAATATAAACAAGCAGCCAGTAATTTACCTGAAAATCTAACCGCAAATGTCCTCGAAAACATATCTGATGATAATCACCTGCCAGTCGTATCACCTCCAAATACCAAGCTTAGTAACAATAATCAGCAAATTGCCGAGTTAAAAAATATTGTGATACAACTTGATGCAAAGGTTAAGCATCTCGTCGAACAGGTTGAACACCTGTCAGCCCAGGCTGGTCAGTCAAAACAAAAGAAAATTGCCACCATTGCCGAAGACCCAGTTGCTGCGCAACAAAAAGAACAGGAAAGAAAGTTTGCGGTTGGCCAGATTGAATTAATTCTTCATCAAGCGATTGGAATAGGTGAGTGGACGGCAAAAGATAGTGAACAAATGATTGAGTATGTCATGTTACTTAATACTCAAGATCGACTTTATTTGAATAAAATTTTTCGTGATGCACAGCAGAACGGGTTAACTTCTTTAAGAGATTACCCACCACCAATTTAGAAATTACGGTTGTTTAACTAAACAGAGAAAAGGAGACAAAGTAATGAAAATGATCACTAAAGTAGCTTCTGTGATTTTATTTGGGTTATTTTCTATCGGTGCCAGTGCCGCAGAAAATAAAGGGTTAGTATCAATTAGTGGTGATTTTATGCTGGCATTTTTTAATGTAAGTGCAAATCCTGAAGTTGGTCATGAAAATAGCATGATTACGGCCAAGGTTGATGACAGGAAAGTAATGTTTATTGGGCGCGATGAAGTTCGTAGTGCCAGTTTTTATTGTGTTGTTCGTGACGGTGCAGCACTGTTTGAACATGCCAAGTCTGTTGTCAATGGAATTGGCGCTTTAACCGAAGTCGTTATTCAAAAAGATTCACAAGGTAACTGCAGTTATATTGAGTCGATTAAAGATTCTAAATTTATCTTTTAATGAGCTATTTCGCTTATGTCTATCATATGAAGTTATGCTTTTTGATAGACATAAGTAAAGATAACTATCTTTCGAATGATTAATAAATCGACTAGAAGCCTGTTAGCTGCTTGAGTCGTTGATTTAACTCCGATAACATCAAATCATGACAGCCGCCTGGCGATACTCTTTGTTGAATACTTTGTTCCGGTGTTCTGGCTTTCAATTCATCATAACGCTCGACAACCTGTTGATAGGCGTCTCTAAATGGCATTCCTTGTGCAGCAAGTTCTACCGCAAAGTCAGTTGCATACATCGGTGTATCAATGGCTGCCTTTAAGGTTTCTGTTTTAAACTGTGTGCCAGCAATAACTTTGGGAAATAGCAGCAATGTTTGCAATGATTTTTTTACTGCTCTGAGTAATGGACCCTTAGTGAATTGTAAGTCTCGCTGATAACCTGAAGGTAAAGATAAAATTGATTGTAATTCTATTATTGCCGATTGCACGACCGCATAACTGGCGCGCATTAATTCAATCAAGTCAGGATTTCTTTTATTGGGCATAATTGAGCTACCCGTCGTCATTTCTTCGGGTAAACTAACAAAATCAAACTCTTGAGTAGTAAACAGAGAAATATCCCAACTATAGCGGCGGATATCTAACAGACACTGGGAAAGTGCTGAAAGTACGGCTAATTCGTATTTGCCACGACTGTTTTGTGTATAAATTGGATTAATTTGGATTCTGGCAAATCCCAACTCTTCAGTGGTTAATTGACGGTTTAATGGTAAGTTAACGCCATAACCTGCGGCTGTTCCTAAGGGGTTTGCATCAATTAATTGCTGAGTAGATTGCAGCGTGATTAAATTATCAAGCATGGCTTCGGCAAAACCCGCAAACCACATTCCGCAAGAAGAGGGAACCGCGCGTTGCATATGCGTATACCCTGGCATGGGGATTTGCTGAGTTTTTTCTGCTTGTTGCAGACACACTTGCGCGCTTTGAGTGACTAGCTCAATGGCTTGATGGACCGCATCTTTTAAAAACAGACGTGTTGCTACCAAAACTTGGTCGTTACGCGAACGACCGGTATGAATCTTTTTACCAAGTTCACCCAGTTGATTAACCAAATAATATTCGATTGCAGAGTGACAATCTTCAAATTGTGCAGTGAGCTTAAATTCTCCTGACTGAATTTTGCCATCGAGTAACTCTAAGTGTTCGATTAACTGCTGGCTTTCTTCGCTCGAAAGAATATCAATAGATTGTAAGTTTTTGACATGTGCTTTGCTTGCTTGAATATCATAGGCGACTAGTTCGGCATCGAGAATAATATCTTCGCCGGCCATAAATTCCATCATGGTTTCATCGATAGTTGCTTGTGATTTCTTTTGCCAAATTGGTGCTGGCATAGGAGGTCTCCGTTAGATTAATTGCCTGAGTTAGTTAGTTGGTAAGGCCAGTTGAAGTATCAAAGCCTAATGCCAGATTGATATTTTGTATAGCCTGACTGGCGGCACCTTTTAGCAGATTATCCAGGCAGCTGATAATTGTTGCTCGGTTACCATTTTTACTCACTGTCAGTCCACCAATAACACAATAGGGGGTATTAACCACTTGCTGTATTGTCGGAATTTCAGGTTGGCAGCGGACTAATTCGTGCATAGCATAAAAATCGTTAAAGCGATTAAATAGCGTATGAGGTTTTTGAGGCTGTTTAAATCTTAATTGTACGGTCATATTTATGCCACGAAAAAAACTCGCGACGTGAGGAGAAAAACTAATAGCGCAATCTAGCTTTTCACTGACTTCGCGTTCATGCAAGTGCTCTACCAGTTTATAGCCAATAATATTTTCATGAAGGTTATCTGGATCATTATTGGGGCTAGGTGTTGTTCCTGCGCCACTATAACCTGACACGCCAAAGCAGTGCGCATGTCCTTTAATAAGATCCTTGATGGGGGCTATTGCCAATTGCATCGCTGTGGCATAGCAACCAGGGTTACTGATTTTTAATGGTTTTTTTAATTCGGCCTGACCTTGTTTAATATTATGAATTTCGGGTACTGAGTAGAGCCATTGAGAATCAAATCGATAATCTGCCGACAAATCAATGATTACTTGACAGTTATTGTGCTGTTCAATGGCATCAACGAACAATTTTGCCAAGCCGTTGGGTAGCGCCAAAACAATAATATCTGTCTTTCGTTCAGCAACTTGTACAGGCGATAGATTTTCAATTAGAATTTGCTGTTGTTCAGTACCCAGCAAATCTGTTAAGCCAAGCTCGCTAAGTGGCTTTCCGGCCAGTTGACGCGAACTAACCCAAGCAATTTCCAAATGAGGGTGTTGCTCTACAATAGCGAGTAATTCTTTTCCTACGTAGCCTCTGACACCCACGATGCCGAGTTTATAAGTGGAGTTTTGATGTGTCATTGATTCTCTCTGAAAATAGGAAGTTAAACTAAAGTGGCTGGTTTAGCTAAAGCACAATCGACACATTTTTTGATTTCATCAAAATCTGTTATGCCTAGCCAGAATACCGTCCACTGACCATCTTTAATACAGCCATCTGAATTTTTAAAATAAAAATTATTAATTTGATTGCCATTTCTTGAGCGCCAAAACATTTTGGGATTTTCACTGATCATAGTCGCCCATAGTGCTTTGCCTAAACCTTCGCCTTTGGCATCTTCAGCAACAACAAATTTATCCAAATAAGGAATGTTCTCTTCGAGTGTAATAATTGCCGCTGCGCGGTAACAGTAAGTAGTATATGCTCGATAAAGATTTAGCTCATTAAAGTAGTCTTCGTTAAGAGTTTTCTTAAAACTGGTTTCAAGAATATTTTTTACCTTAACCAGTTTCAAGCTTTCTATTTCTTCGTGCAACATAATGGACTCGCCTTTGCGAATCAGTGTGCCTGAACCTTTATGGGTAAACAGTTCTTTGGCTAAGTGAGAGGGTTTAGTGATGGAAACTGAGGCTGTTGCTGGCAATTGACTTAATATTTCAGCGACTTGTTTAATCTTTAACTTCATACCGCCATGTAACCAGGGCTGATTCATTAAATGGTTGTAATCGGTAATTAAATTAACGGAAGAGATGATATTGTCATCTTGGTCGAGTAATCCGCCTGTTTCAGTTAAAAAGATAATTTTATAGGGCTTTAACGCAATGGCTAACTGATTAGTTGCAACATCAGCATTAATATTTAAACATTGACCACTTTCTGTTTCAGCCAATGATGATAAAATGGGAATTGTACCGTTTTCTAATGCTTGTTGAATAGGGGCTAAATCGATTTCAGTAACCACACCCACCAAACCTAACTGAGTATTGGCAGTTTGGTTTGCTTTAAAAACACCGCTAGTAATTGATGCGGTTTTAACGCCCATATTTTGCAGTCTGTTAGCTAGTTTTAGATTTTGTTGGATAAAGGTTTTTCGGGCAACAGATAAAACTTCAGCCGTGGTGATTCTTTGTCCATCAATGAACTCACTTTCAATGCCTGCGTTTTTTAAATTAATACTTAATTGCGGACCTGCACCATGAACAACAATTGGAAACAGCCCAATTTGTTCGAGAAATGCCAGTGAAGAACACAGGTTGTCGAGGTCATTTTCAAGTACCGCTCCGCCTACTTTAATTACAGCAAAGTGGGATTGTCCGGCATTGACAAACCGGTTTAAATATTGATCAATCTCTTTAGGATTTGCCAGATTCGATAAAAGTTGAATAATGGTATCTTTTATTTTGGATTGACTGGTTGTGGATTCTACATAAGAATTGTTGGCTTTATTCATTACTTTTCAACCATTCGTTAAATTTGTTTTGCTAAAATGTTTAAATAACTTTGTTCAACTTCGGCAAGTTGTGCAAGTGAAACCCACTCATTTGCTGTGTGTGCTTGCTCAATATTACCCGGTCCATAAACCAGTGCAGTTAAGCCTGACTGAGAGAATAAACTTGCTTCTGTCCAAAAGTTAACGGGATTGCCAAAAGGCAGTGAATACTGATTTGCCAGCGCCTTGGCTTTTTCTATTGCCTCATCAAAATCCTGATTTGCTGCGGGTAGTGTTGGGCCTTTAAATCCTTCGATAAGTTGGCAATCTGCATCATTAATTGCCGATTGCTGTTTGGCATAATCAAAGATTAAGTTTAATAGTTGTGTTGAATCTTGACCGGGGAGGGGCCTGAAACCAAATGCAATTTCACATTGGGCTGCGATCATATTCGCTTTGATACCGCCATCAATTTTTCCAATATTAAATGGAAGACCTGTTAAGGTTTCAAATTGAAATGATTGACTTTTTACCCAATTAACTGCATCGCTGCACCAGTGAGTTGCTTTGTGAATTGCACTATCGGTAATTGCTCTGGCTTGCGAGGCATGGCCTGACTCGCCAAAAAATAAAGCGCGCGCAGATTGAATGCCGCGATGTGCAAAAATTGCCTGCGCTTGAGTTGGTTCGGCAACTATCACCTTATCAAATCCATGCTCAGTTGCTAAAAACTGTTTCACTGCTGCGCTATTACCGTGTTCTTCATCGGAAGAGAACAACAGGGCAATTGCTCCGTCACATTGATTAACCGCCGAGAGCATACACGCTGCTGCACCTTTAATATCACAGGCGCCCAGTCCAGTTGCGGTAGTTTCAGTAACTTGCAATTCAAACGGATCAGATGTCCAGCCTTTAGCAACCGGAACCGTGTCTATATGAAAGTTAAATAAAATTTCTGGTTTTCCACGAGTTGCCAATAAGCTTAGACAACCATCTCCTGCATCAAGAATTTGTAGGCTAAATCCTGGTAAGTGTTGCTTAAAATAAGCAAATATATCACTGTCACTTTGTATATTTCTTGGTGGATTTTGGGTATCAAAACTAACTAACGCCTCAAGATGTTTTAGTACCGAACTCAACGGTGAGAACGGCGTGTTGCTCTGCTGTGATTGTTGCTCACTCATTTTAGTCATTTACCTGCTTTTGATTACTTTGTACTGACTTAGCTGCAAGGCGAGAGGACTGACCAAATAGTTTGATAAAACCAATGGCTTCTTCAATTGTCCACGAAGCTGATTGCGCATAAACTGACTGTTTGTCCTTTAAAATATTCTCTGATTGAATTGCGACCGCATAGAGTTGTCCATAGCTTAGCTCAAGTGTCACTTCACCAGTAACCATTTGTTGGCTTGATTGTAAAAATGCTTCCAGATCATGTTTAAGTGGCTCATAGAAAAAACCTTCATAAACCAGTTCAGTCCATTTTTCGGCAACTGTCGATTTAAATCGATTTTGTGCTTTTGATAAAACGGCTTGCTCTAAAGCTGTATGTGCAACCTGTATGGCATGTAATGCAGGGGCTTCAAATACAATACGTCCTTTTAATCCAATGGTTGTATCACCTGTATAGATGCCGCGACCAATTCCGTATTCGCCAATTTGTTGGTTGAGTTGCTGCATCACTTTTTCACCCGTAAAATCATCGGCTATTTTTTGCTGGTTAACTGCCACGAGATTACCTTGCTCAAATTGCAGCGTGATAAGTTTTGTCGGTAATTTTTGTGGTGCATTTTGCGGGGCAGGCGTAAAGACATAACTGCCTTGGCCTGGCTGTTGCCATTCATCAATTTCTGAACCAGAAATCGTCGTGCCGAGCAGGTTTTCATTAATTGAGTAACTGGAAACTTTATCTGAAACACTAAAGCCTTTATCGATCAGGTATTGTTTTTCAAATTCTCTGACTTGAGAAGTTTGTTTTTGTATTTCGCGAATTGGTGAAATGATATTGTAATCACCCAAGCATTGTACTGCTAAATCAAAGCGAACTTGATCATTCCCCATACCTGTACATCCGTGAGCAAAATTTTTGGTATTTAACTCATCGCAAAGGTTAAGACAGGCTTCGACAATTAAATATCGGTCTGAGCAAAGCAGTGGGTATTGATTTTGGTACCAGTGACCACTGTGAATAAGCGGTGTAATTACCCGATCCCATAATTGTTGTGCGATACTGACCTCATGGTGAGCAACCGCACCTAAAGTTAAAGCTCTTTCTTTAATTGCTTGTTTGTCTTGTTCGCTGACACCGCCAGAATCAACAAAAATAGTCGTGACCTGATACCCTTTGTCTTTTAGGTATGGCACACAAAAGCTGGTATCAAGACCGCCGGAGAATGCCAATACGACTTGTTTATCATCTTGAGTGGCGGATGTTTGTGTATTTGAGTTACTGCTCATGATATTGTTATCCTGTAAATTGTCTTTAAATAAATGTTAGCGGTTATTGGCTTATCAATCTTAAAAATTATTGATTTTCCAGCAAGTACTGCATCATGCCTTTTTGTGCGTGCAAGCGGTTTTCTGCTTCATCAATGGCTGCACAATAGTCAGCATCCATAACACCATCTGTCGCCTTGATGTTTCTGCGTAACGGTAAACAATGAGAAAAAATAGCATTATTGGTAAGCCCCATTTTTTCTTCATCAACAATAAAATGCTGATAACGATCTCGAATTTGTTTTTCTGGTTCCCAATGACCAAAATAGGGAAGGGCTCCCCAACTTTTGGCATAAACGACATCAGCGTCCTGATAAGCTTGTTTAATGTCATGGGTGACTTGAAAGCTGCCGCCATATTGCGCCACATTTTCTTTAGCAATATTGAGGTATCGCTCGTCGAGTAAATATTCTTCGGTGGGGCATAATAAAGTGACGTCCATCCCAAATTTTGTTGAAATTAATAGTGATGAGTTTGCAACAGCGGTATTAAGTGGCTTGGGATGATAAGTCCAGGTGAGTAGATATTTTTTCTTTTTAGGTGTCCCCAGTTTCTCTTGAATCATCTGCATATGTGCTAATTCTTGACATGGATGAGTAATGGTTTCCATATTAATTACAGGCACTGTGGCATATTGAGCAAATGATTGAATGATTTTATCTTGTCTGTCGTACTCCCAGTTTTCAAATTTTGGGAAAGCCCGAATACAAATTAAATCACAAAATCTTGATAGTACTTTGGCCGCTTCAATCACATGTTCTTCTGCGGTTGCATCCATTTTATTGCCTAATTCAAACTCTAATGGCCAAGCTGATTTTCCTGGCTCTAATACAATTGCATGTCCGCCAAGTTGCCAGGTACCGATTTCAAAAGTGGTGCGGGTACGTAGACTAGGATTAAAAAACAATAAAGCAACAGATTTGTTTTTTAGAATATCGCTCGATTTACCTTGTTTAAATTGATTGGCAAGGTCGAGCATTTGTTGCAGAGTTTGCTGGTCGAAGTCAGCTGTGGTAATAAAGTGTTTCATGTCGGGTTCCAGAATTTTATTAATTTTAAGTTTAAAAGTAGTCGTTAATTAAAAATCAGGCATAAAAAAACCCGGCGCTTTGGCCGGGTTTTTGAAGGTGATTTTTATTTGCTATACACCATCGTACCCAGCCCAGTAGGTACGGCGGCGGCGAATAACGTTTAAGTTAAGCAAACTGGCAGGCATTGCAAATTGACTTGCTTGTATAGTCAAGTTAAGTACGATATTGAGAAAGTCTGTAATAAAAAAACTGATAGACATGTGTGCTGCTTGAGTTTGGTTAAGCGTTTTCAAATGATGTGCATTTTTACCATGATTAACTCACACAGCGCAACCTTTGATTAAGTATTTTTTTGCATAATTTATTTTCGTCAGTTATTTTGAGTTTATTCTTTATTTTTTATCGCTAGTCAGTAAACAGCGGACACTTATTTTAAGTGTCGATAAAGTTCATCTGTTTTGGCGGCGCAAATGAAGTCATTTTGATGCAAGCCTTTTATGCTGTGCGACCACCAGTTGACGGTAACTTGACCCCATTCAGTCAGTAGCGCAGGGTGATGACCTTCTGTTTCGGCCATTTCTCCAATCTGATTGGTAAACAGGAGTGCCTGTTTAAAATTTTTAAATTTAAAGGTACGCTCTAATTGCATGATTTCTTGATAGACCTGTACTTGCCAATCGGGTATTTGTTTGATTAATTCTGCTAGTGCTGACTGTTCGATTTTGGGCGCTTCGGCATGGCAAGCCTGGCAGGTTTGTTGATTGAGTTGTGTCATGGGTACTCCCGAATAATAGGTTTTAAATATATAGGCTTTAAACGTAAAAGTTTAAATACGACGCCAATTCTTATGGTTTAATCTCAATGATAGTGAATCTATCTACATGCGAGTCTAGCAAGCCGCATCCTCTTTTGGAGAATAATTAGCGGGTTTCATGCCTAGCTGACGCGCTTGCTTAATCAGCGATATTAAATCGACATTAATTAACGCTTGTAAGTCAGCTAACGAGTCGATAATAAAATAGTTCTTCTGTAATTCATCAATGCGATAGTAGGTTCTAAATACGTCAATAATATCTAGTGCTTGCCGTTGTGGAATATGACTGTCTAAACAGTAAAGAGATTCTTGTTTAGAAGATAGTATGCCACCGCCATAGATTTTTAAACCTTGTTGACTTCGTACCAGTCCAAATTCAATGGTAAACCAATAGAGTCTGGCCAGCATGACACGATCGGCGGGGGTTGCTGCCAGGCCGAGCTGTCCATAATGCTGTGAAAAGTCGGCATAGGCTTTATTGGTGAGTAAAGGGCAATGACCAAATAATTCGTGAAAAATATCGGGTTCTTGAATGTAATCAATTTCGGCTTGATGTCGAATAAAAGTAGCCGCTGGAAAACGCCGATTGGCTAACAGCTCAAAAAATCGTTCAAAGCCAATAAGTGCCGGCACTCTTTCGACTCCCCAGCCAGTAAGTTGTCCAAGCTTTTGGTTAATTTCGGGAAGTTGCGGTATTTTATCAGCCGTCATATTCAGCAGTTGCAGTCCCGCTTTGTATTCTTCGCAAGCACGCTCGCAAATAATGGGATGTTGACGATTGTAGAGGGTTTGCCAAGTTTCATGTTCCTGATCGGTGTAATTGATGAAGCCATTGTTATCTGGAACTTTCGAAGTATATTTACTTGTTGTTTCTTTTACTGATGACTTTGCAGGCGTTAGATTATTCTTATGAGTTGGCGCTATTGCTTGCAAAGCGCTGGTATCGGCTGGACACCGCTGAGCCGATGCTAGTTGTGAGGATTGTGGCTTCATCTGTATTATTCCTAACCCATTGTTTTAAATTAGTTGGTAATAACGATTCGTTGGTAATGGTTGTTATCACAAGGTAAAGTTTTGCAGCCTTATTGATTGGTTTAAGATAATAACTAAAATTATCAAAACAGTACAGATTCAAAAAAATATAAATTGTTGCAGTACAGATTGGTGATTTGTATACTGTAATGGTTTTTTATTAGTGAATCTGTACTGCTTTATTTGAGGTGTTGTAGCAGATAGACCGGTATCTAAACTCGCTGAGATGATTGACCGTATCGCTGGAACAGGAATGACTGATAGCTGGAGAGGGCTATGCTGTATCAAGAGATTGCTGATTATTTGCGTGAGCTGATTGCTCAAGGGGTATTTTTGCCTGGCGATAAACTGCCATCTATTCGTCTTTTAGCTACTCAACGGCGGGTCAGCATTGCAACTATTCAGCGGGCACTTGAAGAATTGGAGCTGCGTGGCTTGATTTATGCGCGCCCCAAGTCAGGATTTTACGTCAATTCACCGGATGTACCGGCTAATCATTATCCCGATTCAATTGCGCCACTGGTTCCTAAATCGGTAAAAATTCATGAAAAAGCCAGTCAAATTTTTGCACAATGTGAAGTGGAGGGCGTGATGAATCTAGGAACCACTTACCCGCATTCGGCTTATGCGCCGCAAAAGGTGCTGCAAAAATTGGCGGGTGCTATTATTAAGAATCAAATGAATGATGTTTTAGCCGTTCATTTTTCGCAAGGTAATCTTATTTTACGTGAAAATCTAGTTAAGCGATTAAACCAATCGGGTTGCCAGATTAGCGCTGAAGATTTAATTATTACTAATGGTTGCCTCGAAGCATTATCGATTTGTTTGCGTGCTGTTGCGCAACCTGGAGATACCATTGCATTAGAATCGCCTGGTTTTATCGGCTTATTTCAATTGGTTGAGTCTTTAGGATTTCGTGCCGTAGAGATTCCTTGTCATGCTACCGAAGGAATGAGCCTTGAAGCGCTGCAATTGGCGATTGAACAATGGGAGATTAAAGCGGTAGCGATTGTACCAACTTTCAGTAATCCGTTAGGGTCAAATATGTCAGAAAACAATCGCCGTCGCCTGGTCGAATTGTTAGCTGAAAAATCTATACCGCTGATAGAAGATGACTTACTTGGTGATTTATCGTTTGATGGTTCACGTATTCGACCTTGTAAAGCTTTCGATAAAAAGGGGCTAGTGCTTTATTGTTCTTCCGCCTCAAAAACGATTGCATCCGGATTGCGTGTAGGCTGGATTGCGCCGGGTGCGTATTTTGCCGACGTTGCATATTTTAAAACTTTCACCAATATTAGTGCGCCAAATTTTGCACAAATGGTGATTGCTGAATTTTTTGACAGTGGACGTTATGATCGGTATTTACGTCAACTTACTCGCCAGCTGGCGCAAAAAGTATATTGGTTTCAGCGTCTTGTTAAGCAATATTTTCCTGAAGGCACTATCGTGTCTTCGCCGACTGGTGGCTGTATACTTTGGATAACTTTGCCCAGAGGTGTCAGTGGTTTACGCGTATATCAAGGTGCCATTGAACAGCAAATCGCGGTTGTCCCTGGAGAGCTATGTAGTGCGTCTGATAAGTTTAATCATTGCATTCGAATAAATTGTGCGTGCGATCCTGAAATTGACGGCGCATTTGTAATTAAAACACTTGCACAGATAGTCTGGCAGTTACTTTAATTGAGGCTTGTGAAAAAAGTGGCCATAAAAATATTATTTTTTGGTGATTCGATAACGTTCGGTTTGAAGGATAAGGAAAAGGGGGGATGGATTGAACGGATTCGAAGCAGATTCTTAAATTTATCCAATCCTGCGACTTTAAAGGAAAATTGTGAGGAGACCTTTTGGTATAATTTAGGCGTACCGAGTGAAAATACAGATGGATTGCGTCACCGACTCGCCAATGAATTGCAGGCGAGGGTATTTAAAAAAGAACAGCCAATTGTCGTATTTAATTATGGCATTAATGATGCGGTAATTCATAAAAATAAAAACTGGGTTCCATTAGAATATTTTAAAAGAAATCTGGTTGAAGCTATACAGTTAGCTCAAGATGCAAATGCTAAAGTGCTGCTGATGACAATGATACCCATTGCGGATTTTGTTGATAATAAAATCAATCAATATCAGCAACAAATATCTAATCAAGATCTAGCACGATATGCTGAATTGACTTTACAAATCGCACAGCAATCGAATTGTGAGAGCCTTGATTTGTTTCAAACATTTAATGAGGCTTTAAAGCTTTTATCTGCGGATAGGTCTGGCAATTTTTCTACCGATTTTTTAGCGGGATTTTATGCCAATGATGGTATTCATCCAAATGATGGTGGCCATCAAATTCTGGCTGATTTGATTTATCCTGTACTCATCAATTTAATAAATGATAATTTAACAAATAATGTTCAGTTAAGGTATTGAGTTACCTTAACTGATTTGGATGATTAGAGAACTTGAATCTGATGGTATGGCTTTGCAATTAAATTGTTATTCGTCAGTGTGATTGTTTAGATTGGTAGTCAATAATTTGCACGCTAATGCTTCCGATATTGTCGTTTAACCCTGCACCATACTCTCCGTGAATATCATCATTGATACATAAAAATAAATTCCCTTCTTCATTCGACGGTGTTTGGGTTGGTCCGCTACCAATGTAAAATGGTTGTCCATTTGCACCAATGCGCCCGATGAGTGAACCTTCGGCAACGCTAGTTAATGGATACCCTGGCTGGGTTGCAGCGACCTTTTGATTGCCTTCAGCGCCATATAACTGGTGACTTAATCCGGGGTTGGCATTCCACTGGCCAGTGAGGTAACAAATTGTCACCGGTTCGCCAGCAATAACTTTTACGCCGGTATTTTGCCAGGCTAAGCGTGAGTCGACCGCAAGCTCTTTAAACCAAGATACCAGTGTTATGGTGAGTTCACTGGGTGAATCACTCCAATTTGATGTTAACGTTGAACTGAATCCACCCTGATCATCATATGATAATGCATAAGCACGACCATCAATTGAAATTTCACTTTCATGAAAAAACTTACCGTATTGATTCCATGTGCCTCCTGCGGGATAAAAATTAGCAAAAGTCAGGTAGAGTGAGTTTTGTGCTTTTATTGGATGATGGGAAGTTACTGTAAAATGACGATCATCAACAATCGATTTTATTTTTAATGGGATATTGGAAGCAAAAGAAATGACTTGCATTCCAACTTTTAAATTCGCGGTGGAATTGGGTTTGTTTTGATCGGTACAGGTTTGTTGACTGAGAGTCACTGTACTGGTAAACAAACCGGTGGTTGTATCTCGATCTCCACTTGATGAAATTCGGCCGACTAGGGTAAACCAGCTGACCGCATGACCCCGATTAAAGGCAACATCCAGTTGATTTTGCAGGTTACCCAAAACCCGTGATTGCGGTGTTGGTACACTGGTGTTGAGTTGCCAAAAGCCATCAGAAAAAATTCCACTGCTTGCAAATATCATTTGTGATGGAGACTCTTGCGGGTTAAGTAAGCCGCCATTTTGCTTTTCGAACCACCAATTTGGTGGCGGTAAAAGTGCTTGCTCGTCAAATGATGTGTGTCCTTGCGGATTGTTTGTGGTAAAAAAAGGGTAGTAAATATTATAGGGCCCATTACCTTCGGGGGGGCATACTGCGTTTCCTAGGTTTATTGGTGCATTGGCGGCAAAATTAAATTGAAGTACCGGATAAATATGACTATCACCTTGCTGATCAGTTTGTTTAACATAAGTGACAGATGCTCGATAAGGGTAGGCTCTATCTGAACTTAGATATAAAGCAGGCCTTTGTTTATGATAAATATCTGCCATTGGCGCGCTGCCAGGCCAAGCAACCCCTGAAAAAAATACCGCATCGCCAGGACTGAAATTTCCATGTTTTGGTAAGGACATTGGCTCATTGACGATAAAGAAAAAATTAATTTCAGGATGATCTTCTGCGTAAATCTTAGCGCTTTCAGCAGTCATATTGGATTGACGCGAAAACTCATTTTCCCAGTTTGCTTCGTCATACATTGCTACACCATATTGTTCTTGCCAGGCAATGGTTTGTGAAAAGTGACTGAAAAATTTATCGATTGATGTTATAAAAGTCTGGGTTAATTCGCTGTCAGGATTTTTTACAATTGCCTGGTTTGGACTTAATATTCGAAAGTAGTCAGTACTGTCACTGTTTGCCAGCAAGCAATCATGATAAGGCGTTGAAAGTGCATTTTTAAAACTGGTGATCAAACTGGTTCTATCCATATAAACGCCAGCTCTTGCTCCGTAGTTTGGATCGGGGGGATTAATGTTAAGTTCGAGAGTCTTGCTGAGTCTCCGTTCCATTAACGATATTTTGGCTGATTACCGATTGCTCTTCATCGGTAGCACTGGTTAAATTTTGTTGTGCGTTAATAATGTTGAAGTTAGGCCTGATGCAGCAAGTAAGCTACAAGCTAGCCAGGATGGTTTGAAACGAAAACCAGAATGCTTCATTTTTCCTCCAAATGTATTTGGTGTGTTATTACTTGGTTATTTTAATTGTGTGTTCTCACCCAGCTTGAGGTTTATGCAATTTTATTTAAAGATAAAATCTTAAAAGAACTGAAAGTAAATCTAGGGTGTCGTTTGTCTTGGTGGTGGGCAATGTGAATATAACCAATTTATAAAGCAGATGTAGCTCTTTCTAAAAATGGTAAAACTGACATTTTTCCTGTTATCTAAAATGCATAACTAAAAAATATAAAAAATTAACAACTGTAATTTAAGATAAGTATAGAGCGTTTTATTTGGTATAAAAAAGGCATAACCATAAGGGAGAACCACTTGGTTAAGCCAACGCTCTGAAGTTACAATATGAAACTAAACTATTCAGAATAAAGAGTATATATATGAAAAATTACTCAAAAAAATTGCTTAAAATAATTAATATCAAACAATCTAAGATTAATATGTGTTCTGCTTGATATTTTTCAAGTAGTAATTTGTTATTTACTGAATTTATTTTGCAGTTTAATAAATTGTTTGGTGGCTGATTTAGGTATGATATTAAGGAATTTGCTGATGCTTGATGGGGCAGATTTGCTACTTGATTGATCGGTACTATCCGATGGGTCCGTCACCTGATGGAATTTATTTTGAACATGGTTAGTTTTTAAAAATGAATGATGATGGACAATACCAGTTTACAACTGAATGCAAACAGCTGATATCTTTTTACATCTTCTGCGGAAAAATTCGCCTCATTTAAGGTTGGGTATGAACCATTACTCAACTTAACCGTGTTTATTAGACAGGTAAAACTGTAAGGTTGACCACTACCAGAAGCGGGACTATGGTTGTTATGAATTGTTGTAACGTTTCTAGGTATTAAAGTGCAAGTATTGTCATTGTGTAACGCCTAAATGGGCTGGGCTATTTGAGCCATATTCATATTGACTTGCTTTGGGATTTCCTTCTGGCCCCTGGCGTGCGCGGTTTGCAGATTTTCATAATGTGAAATTATCTGACCATTTTTTGTATTTATATAATAAATGTCGAAAAATTAGTGCATAGCAGACTAATGATGAAAAGAGGTGTTTTGGGTTATTTTCAAATTTATTTTTTTATCTGAGTCGTTACTTAATGTTTTTTGAAATCATTTTTGTTACTCCGACTAATGCATTTTATTTAAAAAAGGATAAAATCGGATGGTGCTTTATTGCTTTTTAGTTTCTAAGTAATGGTGTGCTTTCCTGGTTTTTGTGTTGTTATTGTTGGTGTATTATCTAGATGTAGTAAACGTGTAGTTAATAAAAAATTAAAGTGTTGTTTAATGATTTTTTGTGTTAGAAAAATTAAAAAAAGTAAGTGTTGCAAGAAGTTGCTACTTAAATAAATTTTAAATTATTAATTTGGTATTAATGCGTTCCAGCTTAATAAGCTAAATGAAAATGTCGCTTTTGGCTTGCCCGAGAAAGAACGTAGAGTCGCATGTGGTTTGTTGAAGAACAATGTGAATGTTAAAAAAAGTGCCACATAGAGTAGCACTGTCAAAGGGGCAGTTATAACTACAATGAAATTCTCACGCCTGCGTAATATTTTCGTCCAATACCGTCATACAACAATCCACCAGCGTTAAGACCGGGTAAATTAGGCGGCTCTTTGTCTAATACATTATCAATACCTAAATAAAATCGATAGTCATCGTTATACTCATAAGAGAAGTTTAAGCTGTGATAAGTATAAGCTTTCACTTTATTGTTAAACCAGTCAGGGTATTGTTCGGGTTGAGCAACTTTATTAAAGGTACTTTCACCGATATAGTTGATTGTCCATGCAGTACTGATATTGTCAATTGAATAAACTGAGTTAATTAATGCTCTGAAATGTGGAGTAGCAACTTGTCCCGCTTGACTATTGATATCTTCAGGATTTTCTGAATTTTGCTGGAACTTTCGCTCGTCAAGATAAGTTCCTTGGAATGAAAAATTCAGAGTGGAATTATCCAACCCGTGACGATAGAAAACATCCAAATCGACACCATTAGCATTAAATTTAGCAGCGTTAATACTTTTAACAGCTATTGAATTTATTTGACCTGAATTATCTCTAGCGATCAAACCACAAAACTCTGCATTTAATGAAGAGCTATCAACACAGTTATTTAAAATATCAGTTGAATCAAAGCTAGTAATTGCATCTTCGATTTCGATATCCCAGTAATCAACAGCGACACTTAATGCATCGAATGGGGTAAACACAAATCCAGCTGTTAAGGTAGTAGCTTCTTCAGGAATTAGTTCGAGGTTACCTTGAGTAATAACATTACGGCTACCAAATGCAGCTTCTGACTGGAAGTCATCAGCAATTCCTAAAGCAGCACAGTTGCTTTGTCGATTGGCAGGGTTAGGCCCTGAATTTAAATTGTTCGCATCACAAGGAACCGTTACAAACCGTCCCTGAATTTGTTGAGGCGAAAATAGCTCCTGAACGTTTGGTGCTCTTACAGCGAGAGAGTAGGTTACTCGAGTTCGAATCATTTCGTTAATGGTCAAATTAAGTGCCGACTTGTAAGTTGAATCACCGCCTGTTGTATTATAATCTGAATATCTGGCTGCGACTTCAAAGTCTAATGATTCAATACCTTGATCGATAAGTAATGGAAAAATTGATTCGAAGAAAACTTCTTTTACTTTGTAATCACCACGAGTAGGCAATACAAATGAGTTTTCACTGCGGCTTGCACCTGTCGTTGAACCAACTAAGCCTGAGCCAACACCATCTGGGTCAATTGCTTGGGTTAGTGGATCGGGTGTGCTTTTAGACTTTTCGTCTCGATATTCCAGTCCGGCGGCAAATGCGACCATGCCTGCAGGCATTTCGAACAAGTCACCATTAAATGAAAAAGAGGCAACTGTTTGTTTTATTTCATCAGTGCGTATTAGAACAACCGAAGCATAACTAAGCGCCTCTGGTGAAGCAAGATTATTGATTGGATTATACGGAACACATGCAATGTTACCACTGCGGCATACCGGGTTACCGTTTGCATCTGCAATACCGTCATCTGGCCCGGTATTGACTGGGTTGGGCAGAAATGAAGGATCTCGAACGGCATAACTACGGGCTGTCATCGGAATTTCTTTTTCTTCTGAATAGGATAAATGAACGGTTACATTACCTTTATCATCAGCAAAATTATTCCCCCAAGTAATAGCAAAATCGGTAGTTTCCCCATCGCTTTCACCGGTCATGCCTGCAGAAATGTCCAGAAGAATTCCTTGGGTGTCCTTTTTTAAAATGACGTTAACTACGCCGGTAACTGCATCGGCACCATAGATTGCCGATGCGCCGCATCATTATTACTGCTTCCACCGATACCATCGAGTAAGGCAGGCATTTTATGCATCAGATCGCCAATATTTTTGACGCCTGACATTTCAATCGTTGCGGAATCAATGACGGTTGTTGGCGTAGCCATTTAAATACTCCAATCAAAAGCAAAAGTGTTTTTATTTAGCAATAGTGAAGCAAAGTCCGTAAATTTATTGAGATGTGTATCTGAGATATGTATGTATTAACTGTTAACTACTCTTTAATTGCCAATGGTATTTTTGCAGCTTTAACGATTTTTGTTCTCTTAGGTTGTAGTAATTATATTATTTAATAATATAATTTTACATCAGGGAGTGTATCTGAGATACTCAAAAAGATAGCGGTTAAATTTTAATAAGACAATATTAAATACTTCGATAATTTAATGATGAGTTATATAAAAAATTAGATGTATTGATTAGATCTTTGCGGGTTAAAACAGTTAGCTAAAATAGGTTGGTTGTTAGAATCTTAAGTAACATTCTTTCAGTTAGCATGTTTGATAAATAAATTTATTTCAGGATGCATATAAGATTTAATAGTAAAGACAATTAAATATCCAATTTAATAATTGACTGCTGCAAATTTCCTGATACATTAGTGCCTTAGGACACATACTGAATAATGTGATTATAAAAACCAGCTTGCTCAGTACCTTGTTAAACTAGTAAAAGTACAAAGTAAAAGCACAAAGTAAAAGCACAATAGTAAAAGTATAATAGCGAAGGCGCAATAATATAAAATACAATATCAATACAAGAATAATGATATAAGATTAAGTATAAGATTAAATATAAAATAGCAAAGATAAAACAACAAAGATAAAACAACAAAATAATCAATTACAAAACAAAGATACAACAATATAAGTAGGCCGAAAGAAGGTGAAACCATAATAGCCAATTTTATATAGTTAAAGTGATTGTACTAAAGTGGGTTACATTAATTTAAGCATTATTCAATAAAAAATTGTTCGAACAAATAGTCTCGACAAAACTATTTACGCAGATCTATTAGCATAAGAACATTTTACAAAAGGTTCTTAATTAAAGAAGTATCAATAAAGTCATTTGAAATTATGTCACAACTAGAGAAAGAAGATTTAATTGCCTTAAGCAGAAATGGTGAGCAACTAAAAAATGTGTTCAGGCATTTAATAAAAGAGTTTCCTCAATCAGCTTGTTCCATTTCTGGAATGTCAAAATGGTTAGGGATTAATCGTTCGAATAGTCAACGTGTGTTAAATGCTGTTAATCGTAGTCATAACGGTTTTGATGTTATATGTATGTTGCCTGGCGTTGCTGGCGTTCAAGAATTTGTTGAGCAGTGTCGTAAGAAGAAACTCTCTGCGTTGTATGTGAAAGAGGCATCAAAAGCGCTTGAAACGTTTCAAGATAATATAAAAAATTACAGCCGTTCGCATTCTGAACTCAAGCGAATGATTCAGGATGCTGCGAGCGAAGTTGGTCAGGAAAATACAAGTGCCTCATCACTTCATAAACGACAAAGGTATTACCAATCGATTAGTGAGCTGATCGGTGAAAAAGCTGACGTTTTATTTGCTGCCTACGTTTTAAGAGTGAATGCCAAGCGCTCTGATTATTTACATGAAACAGCGCTGGTTTCTAAGCAGGGAATTTCTCATACCAGTTCGGCTCGACCTTTTTTTCAGTACTATGCAAAAACTGGAGACCCCGTTTTTAAAGAGCCTCATATTTTAGGAAGTAAAGATAATTTACCCAAAAAGAATTTTGGTGCAGCAATTGTCGAAAATTTTTCGAGCCCCAAGTTAATTAAGGGTTATTCAGGCTATTCCCAAAAGCATGAATGCTTGGTATTTAATAATGTGCGTCAACCTCAAGAACCATTCGATGCGACTTTTTTGTTTAGTAATCCCGATGCCATTCAAAATCCACTAAACAGTGATACTCATAGTAGTTCGACCGCGATTTCAATTAAAAATCCAACAAAAAGATTAATTATGATGGTATTTATGGAGCGTCAGCTCGATATTCGCAGTACCGTTAATGTTGGATGCTATTCTGGTAATCACCTTTTTGAAGGAGATTTGAGTTTAGATGAAATATGGGATGACAAATTACCTGAGTTTCCAGAACTTAAAATTATTAATCTGGACTCTCCTGTGGCAGAAGAGTCTGATGGTCTTAAATATGGTCATTTAAATGACTATATGTTTGAAATGTCGGGTTTGGATAAAAAGGATTTTGTTTGTTATATGCTGGATGTTTCTTATCCGATTTGGTCTTCTTGCTATCGAATTTATTTTGAGCATTGCTAGTTGGTTTAACAATCAAGACAATCGAAAAAAATAGTAAATATAGATTCTGAACATACAAGCTAAACATACAAGCTAAACATAAAATGTAGCGCTATAATTTTATCCTCTTAACTACGCCATTATTGTTAGAAAAAACAGGATTCAATTAGCGCTATGTTTACCAACTTATTTATTATTCTATTACTGTAACAAAATGCTGTTTTTGCTGGCTAGGTAATTTCGGTAATCGTTATCAAACTTATCATCTACAGATTTTTGTACATAACTTTGCGCGCATAAATACCGGCTTATTGCGTTAAGTTTAGGAAAATCACTCAATACATCAATTTGAAAATACTTTAAATAATAATTCAAACGGACGAAAAGTGGTGCAATGGCTGAGTCTAGTAAGGTGAAAGATTGACCATTAAAATAGGTGGCATTATCACTGGCAATTTCTTCTAGTCTACCTAGTTTACTTTTTAAGTCGGCTAAACTTTTCTGAAAATCTTCGTGTGTGTTTGCTATCATTGTGCCATAGTGACTGAGTAATACTTGACCAGAAAACTCAATCCAGCCGCGCATAACCGCTTTTTCTAAAGGATCTGTTGGTAATAGACTGGATGGTGTGACTTCATCTAAAAACTCATTGATTACCGCAGACTCAAAAATCACTGTGTCACCATACTTTAATACAGGAACTTTGCCTAACGGTGAGATTTTTAAAAACCAATCTGGTTTGTTTGCCAAATCAATAAAGGATATTTTAAAATCAATTTCTTTTTTTAATAAAGTAATAACAGATCGTTGAACATAGGGACATACGCTAAAACTGATTAACTCAATGGGCTGTAGTGACATGGAATAACTTCCTCTGATTAAAATTAAATATAATCCGGGTAGGTGATTGATTAGTTTAAAATCTGACTGCTTTTCTAAATTAATGGTAACGATTGTTTATTGCAGGAAGCACAGTATACTCACAAATATCTCTAAATGCAGCGTCATTTCCAATATATTTGGTTAGATATATCGTCATTATTAAAAATTTAAATGCTTAATCGTATTAATACACGGAAAAATATAAAAAGACTATTAAAATTAATATGTTAAGATTGGTGTTACAATTAAATATCCATGCTCGGTTTAAGGTTATAATAGGATGTTTATAGTCGATGATGACTGCAATTAGTTGTTTGGCAGATGATTACTACGATGGATTATATCAAGTCAGTATGAATCAGTTGATGTGCATAAATCTGCACAAATAAGCCCGCGTAAATAAGTCTATACGAATAACCCTATGGGAATTATTCTCCTGACAATAATGAATAGTGTCTTAGTAAAATTAGGAAACACCAAATGGTAAATAAACCTGATTCAGATAATACAGAATCAATGACAGTGAAATCCAAAAAGATTGTTGAACGAAAAGCTTTAAATATTGATGCTATGGATTTTCAAATTACTCAAGCGATAGATTGGGGAGATATGGATGCTTTTCAACATGTTAATAATGTCGTTTATTTTCGATATTTTGAAAATGTAAGAATTGCTTATTTTGAAGAAATAGGAATGAATCAATATATGCAGCAACACCAAGTCGGCCCTATACTGGGGACAACGGAGTGTCAGTACTTGGCACCGCTGACATATCCCGATGAAGTTCGTATTTATACTCAAGTAACGGCCATTCGAGAAAAACGCTTTACAATGCAATATTTCATTCATAGCCAAAAACTTAATCAACTCGCCGCTCAAGGAAGTGGAGAAATCGTATTTTTTGATTACAATTTGGGTAAAACGTGCAAAATTCCTGATGTACTTGTGTCAAAACTGGCTGCCAATTTAAATTAACTGTGCGATTTTAAATTTTGTTCATCATGAATAGGTGTTTTATTGAGTGGTTCTTTAGAGTATCTATAAAGAGGGTATTGGGGGCTACTGTATTCAAAACAAACAAATTGCCCTCTAATTATCTCCGGTTAATTTTCTAATCATGATAGATTAATTTGACCGGTTGGTGTTCATATCTCTTTCATGTAATATCCCATCGCATTACTATCGACTAACCAATATAGGCTTAGCGTTCACCTTGTATAATGAAGCGCCCAATAATTTACCTTGCAAACATCAGTTTGTAACAAGCATCAATCAATAAGTTGTTTTACGCTTTATCGGATTTTTAGACTAAATAACCGCTTTTCTTTAACGGCGCTCGAAATATTGAGCTAGACTAAATAGATAACGTTTTTTTATTCTGAAAAAACATTTTCGACTATTTGAATAATAGACGCTTAAGTTACTGGTTCTCTTGTGATGGTCTTGTTAAGACTAAGTAAATTAAAAATGATGCAAATAGAAAGGCATAACAAAAATATCGTTAATATGTATTCATAGGCTTACCATCGGTGTTGTTGAGTGACTGTTGTATTACTTGAAAATAGTGATAAATTTCAATTTATTAAAACCTTTTTAGCAGAGCGGCATATCGATTTTTGTTGTTTCGCTTCGGTGGCTGAACTACAGCGCTGGCTGGAAGCCTTTCCTGTCCCCGAAGGAATTATTGTTGATTTAACCATTACCGAATATCAGGACTTTTTAGTTCGTATATCACTAAGGTACTCTCAATTACAAATCTTTTCGCTAAAGAACATTTCGCCAACTCAACAATTAAGTCGTTTAACTGCATTTTTAAAACGCCTTTCTGCTGCTGATTTTAATAGAAATCCGACTCGCGTTTTATTTGTCGATGATTCAAAAACAGTACAGGTTAAATATCGAAAGATATTAATGCAGCAAGGTTTTATTGTTGATTTAGCGGCTAATGTAAAAGAGGGTTTTGCGTTGGCTTTGCACAACCAGTACGACATTGCGATTATTGATTATTTTATGCCGGGTGAAACAGGCGCAAAACTTTGCCAAAAAATCAAAGAGTGCGAATCAACTCACGAACTGGAATGTGCGGTGTTAACAGCACAGTATAAACAGTCGGTAGTTGATGAATGTCTGCAAGCAGGCGCGCGCGAGTGTATGTTTAAAAATGAATCTGCAGATTTATTTTTAGCACGTATTCGTGCTTTGCTAAGTAGTGTAGAGCGAAAGCGCCAGGTAGAGAAAGAACGTTCTCGATTGATTGGTTTATTAAATTCTGTCGCAGAAGGTGTATTTGGTGTTACACCTGATGGCAGGATCCAATTTGTTAATCCTGGTGCGTTGAGTTTGTTAGGTCAATCAGTGGCCGAACTCATCGGGGCTTTTCCACACAAAACTATTCATCCAACAGATAATCGTGGACAGCCAACTTCTTTTGAGCATTGCTTTTTACAGCAAGCTTATTTATTAGGAGATGAATTGCGAGATTGGCGAACACTTTTCAGGCGAGCTGATGGTTCTCTATTTCCGGTTGAATGTAGTGTGACACAATTGGGCGATGGTACTGACCAGCAGGGGAGTGTGGTTGTATTTAGAGATATTTCTGAGCAAGAGCGCCTCGAGAAAAATTGGCAATGGCGTCTGAATCATGATCATTTAACGGGATTACTCAATCGAAATGCTTTTGAAGAGATTTTGAATCGAGAACTTAATCGTGCAAAACGCACGCATGATTCTGCTTTACTACTTTTTATTGATCTAGATAAATTTAAATTAATCAATGATGAGTTAGGCCATGCAGCAGGCGATCAGTTATTAATTAATCTGGCTGAAAGCTTAAGTTTACGCTCGCGTGATACTGACTTTATTGGCCGGCTCGCAGGTGATGAATTTGTTGTTTTGCTCACAGAAGTTAAACCAGAAGAATATGCTGAGCTAGCTGAAAAGTATCGTAGTCTCTTAGAAGAATCATCACTATTCTGGCATGAAAAAATATACAGCGTGACCGGATCAATCGGGTTGAGTGAGGTTAATCAAAAAGGATTATCGGTTGGTGAATTACTGGCTCAAGCTGACCAGGCATGTCAAGTCGCTAAGCGTAAAGGACGTAATCAATGGGCACTGTTTGATCAAGAAAGTCAGGCTGATTTACAGGGGAATTGGTTTAAACGTTTAAACCTGGCAATGCAAAACCAAGAATTTTCCTTATTACAACAACCAGTATTTAGTGCAACCGACCCTAAAGAGCAGGTGGGGACAAACTGCTATTTACGACTAAGCGAAAATAATACGCTGATCTCTCCAGCGATTTTTATGTCAGATGCCAAACGTTTTGGTGTTATTAAAGAAATTGATAAATTGGTCATCAACCAGTTGATTGAATACTGTATTAATCATCCACACGGGCGCGGATGGTTTAGTTTAAGTTTGTCTGTTGAGGCAATTTCAGATGAATCTTTTCGTGATTATCTATTTGAACTTTGGCAAAGATCTGGGTTGCCTGCCAGTCGTTTAAGATTTGAACTAGGTGAAGAAGATTTATTTAAATTTCCGCAGTGGAAAAAGCATTTGGCTAAATTAAGAGAATATGGTTTTGGTATTATTATTAGCCATTTTGGAATGAATACTCAATCACTGCTAAATTTACCACAAATGCCAATTGATGCCATTAAACTGGATACTTCTTTAACCCGAGAATTAGCCACCAGTATACCTCGACGTCATTTAATTGATGCGATAGTGAAAACGGCTAATCAGGAAAATATTGAAGTAATCGCCACACATATTGAAACAGCAATTGAATTGGATTTATTACAAGCAAGAGAAATTAATCAACTACAAGGCTTTTATTTGGGTAAACTTGAAAAACTTAACTCTTAACTCCTTACTCTTTATTTTCGATTTAGATTTAGATTCTATATCAAAGTGAAAATTAAATCTTAATCAATTGTTGACTCGAAGAAATACGCCAGTGTGGTTAATGATTCTTGGCACTGGCGTTCATTCATTCTTAATTATCATATCCAAGGTTAGGTGAAAGCCAACGTTCAGCGGTTGCTAAATCCCAACCTTTTCGTTTTGCGTAACTTTCTACTTGCTGTTTTGAAATTTTTCCTACGCCAAAAAATTGGGCGTTTGGATGAGAAAAATACCAGCCTGAAACTGCCGCAGTTGGATACATGGCAAAATTTTCTGTGATACGTAAGCCTATACGTTCATCGGGTTTTAATAGCTCCCATAATGTTCCTTTTTCTGTATGATCGGGGCAAGCAGGGTAGCCAGGTGCGGGGCGAATGCCTTGATATCTTTCGGCAATTAAATCTTCATTACTAAATGATTCATCGGCGGCATAGCCCCAAAGCTCTTTACGCACCATTTCATGCATTCTTTCTGCAAATGCTTCTGCGAGTCGATCGGCTAATGATTTTAATAAGATAGCTGAATAATCATCATGTGCATTTTCAAACCGTTGTACATGTTCGTCAATACCGATCCCTGCGGTGACAGCAAAACAGCCAATAAAGTCGGCAACACCTGAATCTTTAGGTGCAATGAAATCTGATAAGCTGAAGTTGGCTTTGCCGGGACGGGTTTGTTTTTGCTGGCGTAAGAAAAACAGTCGTTTTAAAACTTCATCACGATTTTCATTGGTATAAATTTCAATGTCATCATAATCAACGGTGTTAGCCGGGTAAAAACCGATAACTCCCTTACCAGAAAGCCAACGATTCTCGAAAATTTGCTCCAACATGTTTTTTGCATCTTGATGTAATTTACGTGCCGATTCGCCAACCAGCTCATCATCAAGAATTTTGGGATATTTACCCGCTAGCTCCCAGCTTCTAAAAAATGGTGTCCAGTCAAGTCTGTCTATCAAGCTTTCTAAAGGGAAGTCCTCAAAAACTTCTTCTCCTAAAAATGTTGGTTTAGTCGGAGCATAATTTTGCCAATCGATTGGCGCCTTAAATTTTCTGGCTTCATCAAGATCGGTTATTTTTACTTTCGACTGTTTACTATTACGTTGCTCACGTAATTCGTGATAATCATTTTTAGTTTGTACGATAAAGTTGGGTTTATGCTCGTCGCTAAGAAGCTGACTGGCGGCAGTGACAACTCTAGAAGCATCAATAATGTAAAATACGGATTCTTGGTAGTTTGGCTCTATTTTTACAGCAGTGTGTATTTTAGAGGTTGTTGCACCACCAATTAATAAGGGTAAGTTCAGTTTCTGGCGCTGCATTTCTTTGGCAACGTGAACCATTTCATCCAATGAGGGTGTAATTAGACCCGATAGTCCGATAATATCGCACTTTTCTTTATTCGCAGTTTCAATGATTTTTTCACAGCTAACCATGACGCCTAAATCAATAACTTCGTAGCCATTACATTGCAAGACAACGCCAACAATATTTTTACCGATATCATGTACATCGCCTTTAACTGTTGCTAGTAGAATTTTTCCTTTACTAGAATTTTCGAGATTCAAATCTTTCTTTTCTTTTTCCATATATGGTTCTAAATAGGCAACCGCTTTTTTCATAACGCGTGCAGATTTAACAACCTGAGGCAAAAACATTTTGCCTGAACCAAATAAATCACCAACGATATTCATACCGTCCATTAGTGGGCCTTCGATTACATGTAATGGCCGTTCACAGTTTTGGCGAGCTTCTTCTGTATCTTCTTCGATGAACTCGGTAATACCTTTAATTAAGGAATGTTCTATTCGTTTGTTTACTGGTTGATCGCGCCAGGCTAGTCGATTGTCTTCTTTTTCCTGGCTTGCACCCTGCAAATAATTTTCAGCCAGGTCAACAAGTGTTTCTGTCGCATTACTCTTGGTATTTAAAACAACCGCTTCGACGGCGTCTTTTAATTCTGGCTCAATTTCTGAATAAACTTCTAACTGCCCTGCATTAACGATCCCCATATCCATACCAGCTTGAATAGCATAGTAGAGAAATACGGCATGAATTGCTTCGCGCACCGGATTATTTCCGCGAAATGAAAAAGAAACGTTAGACACACCTCCGGAAACCATAGCGCCCGGCAGGTTTTGCTTTATCCATCGAGTTGCCTCTATGAAATCAACCGCATAATTATTATGCTCTTCAATACCAGTTGCAATTGCAAAAATGTTGGGATCAAAAATAATATCTTCAGCGGGAAAACCAACTTTTTGAGTGAGTACGTGGTAAGCTCGCTCACAGATTTCAATTTTGCGTTGTAGAGTATCAGCCTGACCAGTTTCATCGAATGCCATGACGATAACTGCCGCACCATATCGTCTTGCTTTTTTTGCTTGTTCAATAAATTCAGCTTCACCTTCTTTCATTGAAATAGAGTTAACAATTCCTTTGCCTTGTACACATTGCAAACCAGCTTCAATGACTTCCCATTTTGAAGAGTCGATCATAATAGGAACTTTGGAAATATCGGGTTCAGCAGCAATTAAATTGAGGAAACGCTGCATACTGGCGATAGAGTCGAGCATTCCTTCGTCCATATTAATGTCGATAACTTGAGCGCCGTTTTCTACTTGATCGCGAGCAACATCAAGTGCAGTTTCAAAATCATTTTCTTTGATTAAGCGTAAAAATTTTGCTGAGCCGGTTACATTAGTGCGCTCACCAACATTAATAAATAAGGAATTGCTATTGATAGTCAGTGGTTCAAGTCCCGATAAATAACATCCTATCGGTTTTTCGGGAATTTTTCTAGGTTGATATTTTTCTGCAATTTCATTCAGTGCTTTAATATGAGCGGGAGTTGTTCCGCAACAACCGCCGACGATATTTAATAAGCCTTCTGCGGCCCACTCAGCAAGTTCTTGTTGCATATCTTCTGGTGTTTCATCATAACCACCAAACTCGTTGGGTAAGCCCGCGTTAGGGTGGGCTGAAACGTAACAGTCTGCAATATGTGAAAGTTCACTAATGTATGGTCTTAGTTCTTTTGCTCCAAGCGCACAGTTTAGGCCAAAGCTCACTGGTCTTGCATGACGCAGTGAATTAAAGAATGCTTCAGTTGTTTGACCGGTCAGTGTTCTACCTGATGCATCAGTAATGGTACCTGATATCATAACTGGGCGGTGAACATTTTCATTCTCAAAGTACTCTTCAACAGCATAAATTGCGGCCTTTGCGTTTAAAGTGTCGAAAATAGTTTCAATCAAAATAATATCCGCACCACCTTCAACTAATGCTTTGGCCGATTCATAATAGGCTTCTTTTAGCTGTTGAAAATTGATTGCTCGATATCCGGGATCATTGACATCGGGAGAGAGAGAACTGGTTTTATTGGTTGGGCCAAGTACGCCAGCTACAAACCGAGGCTTTTCTGGGGTCGATAGTTCTTGAGCAACTTGCTTAGCAATTTTTGCCGACTCAAAGTTAATTTCGCGACTGATTGATTGCATATTGTAGTCAGCCATTGCGACAGTGGTTGCATTAAAAGTATTAGTTTCAATAATATCAGAACCCGCCTCTAAATATTCGCGATGAATTGCTTTTATGGTTTCAGGCTGGGTCAAACTTAATAAATCATTATTGCCTTTTAGATCACAGTGCCAGTCTTTAAATCTTTCTCCGCGATAGTCGGCTTCTTCAAAACCATAGGATTGAATCATTGTGCCCATTGCACCATCAAGCAGTAGTATACGATCCTGTAGTTGTTGCTTTAATAATTCTGTCTGGTTGCTCATCATTGTTTTTTTAACTGGTAATCAGTTTTTCCGGTTGTTGGTTTATTTAGATTGCTTGGTATTTTTAAGATTAGGAAATGACATTTTTATACACTAAATTGTGATAAAACGGTATTTCCTTATGATTACATGCAATCAAAAGTTTTAAAAATAATGAATTTAAATATGCCACATTCGATGCATAGGAAGAGAGTTCTCATTATTTTTTTCGGCATTATTTTGTTCTGCACTCATTTCTTTATTGATGTAACCATTTAACCATTCTTTTGTAATATGCGGTGCAAACAGTTCAATAAAGCAATACATATAACCTCGTAACAATAAATTTTTGTTAAAGGCAATCCAAGTCGTGCATCGAGGTAAAATGGATTTTGCTGAAAAGCCAATTAAATCATTATCAATTTTAGGGTTAAAAGCCATGCTGGCAATAATGCCAATTCCTAAACCATTACGTACATAAGTTTTGATGACATCAGCATCCCGAGCAGTAAATACGATATTGGGTGATAATCCTTTGGCTTTCATGCCTTTTACTAAACTTGATTCACCAACTGCCGGCTCTTTATAAGTGATAATTGGATATTCGGCTAAATCTTCTAATGTAGGGTTAGTCAAATCACCTAGTGGATGATCTTGAGGAAATATAATAATTCGATCCCAGTGATAACAAGGGATTTTTATAATATCAGGTGATAGAGCAGCATTATCAGAAGCAATTGCAAAGTCGATTTGCTTTCTTTCCAGTTGATCATTCATTTGTTCTGCCGAACCATGTTGAATGTCAATTTGCAAGCTTGGATAACGCGCATGAAATCGCTTAAATACTTCAGGTAAAACATATTTGGCTTGTGTTTGCGTTGTTGCAATACTGAAACTACCTGTTTCAATTTTGTTTTTATCTTGCGCCAGGCGTTTGATGTTTTCGACTTCCTGTAAAGAGCGACGAGCGTGCTTGACAACATCCTCACCTAATGCGGTTAAACCAATTAGTTGTTTACCACTACGCTCAAAAATTTTTAGATCGAGTTCGTCTTCCAGTAACTTAAGCTGTTTGCTGATACCTGGCTGTGAGGTATAAATTTTTTCTGCCGCAGCCGTAATGTTGAAATTATTATCAACAATGGCAACCAAATATTTTAACTGGTGTAATTTCATTTGTAATAACTCATGTTACTTCTATTGCTAAGCTTGTTTTACTTGGTGTGTTAACTAGACTCATTGACTCAAGTATCAAGCTTATATCATTGCTATCTATCCATGATTAAGCGAAAAGTTATGATTTAAATAACTTGTTTTGCAGATAGGGTGTTTACATCATTAAAATTGTTAACACTGTCATATTTAACGATCAACATCAAATCTTGCATTTAACATCTAAAACCTAATATCCAAAAAAACCTTCAATATAAAATCCAACACATCATGTGCCAAATCATGTCCCATAGCCTATAGTGGGATAACCTATGGTCGGATAATCTATAGCGAGATATCGTGCGATTTAATTATTTAATCTTCTGACAACGCCCTGTTGGTAATCTCTTATTTAAGATTACATTCTGTCATTTAAAGCTAAATCACGCCGCAATGTTGCATCGGTTAATTTTAAGTGCAGCTGGTTTCTAGTAAGCGTTGCTGGTTTCACATTTTTACGCACTAAACCTATCTCAGTTTACCAATTTGTTTTAGCTGTGCTCACTTAAATGTGCTCACAGCGAGTCACAATTGCAACTGAAAATTGATAGTCATTTCATTCACTTTTTACCACTATTTTCAGATTTTCATCTATCTATTGGTAAGCCAATAAATTCGGTAGCTGACAACTCATATCGAAGGATACAAATCAACAAATACTCTTGTCGTCTAGTTAGTGGGTATAAACAACTTGCAATAACACATATTCTTCACTGCTTTGGACGTCCAGACGTAAAGATGTCGGCAAATGTACCACTCTTGAGATGGAATAGCAATAATTATTAATAATAGTTTTAAATGGACAAATTCACTAGTTTAGCCCTTATGTTTCGTGGGTATTTCTGTTGGTTATGTTTACAGAGCCAATCTCTATTTCTGGTTTGCAGAGGAAAGTGTTCTTATTGCACGGTATTTAAATTTTTGACCAATTTTTGAGAGATTAGCCGTGGACTATTTACCTATCACAGTACAAATGCAAGGGCGACGTTGCCTGATTGTCGGTGGTGGTGAAGTTGCCGCCCGTAAGTTAAAACACTTGCTTAAGGCGCAGAGTCAAGTTGTTATGTTAAGTCCTTGTTTCTCCACTGAGGTAAAAGAAATTGCACTTAAACATGCTGATAGTGTGGCGTTGATTGGAGAGACATTTGTACCTGAAATAATCAAAGATTTTTATTTAGTGGTCGCAGCAACCGATGATAAATTTGTCAATCGACAGGTGAGTATCGCTGCACAAAAACAAAATATCTGGGTCAATGTTGTTGATGATTTAGAGTTAAGCACCTTTATTATGCCAGCAGTCATTGATCGATCCCCCTTATTGATTGCCGTTTCCAGTTCGGGGATTTCTCCGGTACTTGCTAGAAAAATTCGAGAAAAGATCGAATGGCTATTGCCTCGAAACCTGGGTAGCTTGCTTGAAAGGTTAAAAGATTTAAGACCTAAAATTAAAGCTCGTTTTGAGCGCTTCCAAGATAAACGCCGTTTTTCTGAGTGGTTTATTGAGTCGGCAATTAATGATGACTCGGTAGTGAGTGGATCAACTGAGAGTCTATTTGATAGTTATCAGCAGCGTTATTCTAGAACAGGTAAAGTTTATCTGGTTGGAGCGGGACCTGGAGCGGCTGAGCTGTTGACGGTGAAAGCGCTTAAAATTTTACAAAAAGCTGATGTAGTACTATATGATGCGTTAGTTAGTGAAGAAATACTCGATTGCATTCGTCGTGATGCAACCCTTATTTTTGTTGGCAAACGTTCTAGTAAACATTTTGTCGCACAAGAAAAGACAAATCAGTTGTTAGTTGATGAGGCCCAAAAAGGACTTAATGTTGTTCGCTTGAAAGGCGGAGATCCAATGATTTTTGGCCGTGGCGGTGAGGAACTTGAATATTTAACCCGACACCAGGTGGCATATGAGGTCGTGCCTGGTATTACGGCCGCATCAGGATGTGCAAGTTATTCGGGGATACCTTTAACTCATCGAAATTATTCGCAATCAATCCACTTTGTTACCGCATACGAAAAGGATGAGGGTGATCGAGTTGATTGGCAAGCATTAGCAAAAGCGAATCAAACGCTGGTTTTTTATATGGGCTTAGCTAAAGGCACAAAAATCAGCAATAAATTGATTGCTAACGGTTTATCTGAGTCGACAACTGTTGCGGTCATTGAAAAGGGGACAACTTCAGAGCAAAGAGTTATTTTGTCACGTCTGGGTGAGTTGCCATCAGCCGTTTCAACGCAAAATATACAGGCACCTGCTTTAATTATAGTCGGTGAAGTGACTGCCTTAGCTACACAGTTACACTGGTTTAATTCTGGCGAGTTAGTTGATGCTCGTTTGCAGTATGCCCAGGTCGCCAACTCGGCAATGTAATTTTTATTATTTTTATAGGAAAATGAGCATGAAATACGATTCTATATTAGACACAATTGGTAATACTCCTATTATTAAAATCAGTCGCTTGGCGCCAAAGCATGTCAATATGTACGTCAAAGCCGAATTTTTTAATCCATTGGCGTCTGTAAAAGATCGACTGGCTTATGCAATTATTACTGACGCAGAGCAGAAAGGTTTATTGAAACCTGGACAAACGGTTGTAGAAGCGACTTCAGGAAATACCGGTATCGCTTTGGCAATGGTGTGTGCGGCCAAAGGTTATCCATTTGTGGCAACTATGACCGAAACTTTTTCTGTTGAGCGACGTAAAATTATGCGTGCTCTTGGCGCAAAAGTTGTATTGACTCCGGCTGCTGAGAGAGGCACTGGCATGGTTAGAGTCGCAGCTGAACTTGCAGAAAAAAATGGTTGGTTTTTGGCAAGTCAGTTTGAAAACTTGGCTAATCCTGCCTATCACCGAAATACGACTGCACCAGAAATTTTGAGAGATTTTGCGGGCGAAAGACTAGATTATTTTGTCAGTGGCTATGGTACGGGCGGAACAATTACAGGAGTTGGCGAAGTGCTAAAAGTTGCTCGTCCCGATATTCAAATTATTGCAACTGAACCTGAAGCCGCTGCATTGTTAAGCGGTAAAGAATGGGCGCCGCATAAAATCCAAGGTTGGACGCCTGATTTTGTTGCTGAAGTGTTAAACCGTGAAGTAATTGATAAAGTCATTCCGGTTGCCGATGATGATGCAATCAAAACTTCGCTGGCGCTGGCACAAAATGAAGGTATTTTCTGTGGTATTTCTGCTGGTGGTACCTTTGCGACCGCATTAAAAGTGGCAGAAACTGCACCTGAAGGTTCGACTATTTTAGCGATGTTGCCAGACACTGGAGAGCGTTATTTGAGTACACCGCTATTTGCCGATATTGCTGAAGGTTCAGATGATGACGTGTTAGCGACACTTAAATAATTCAAAATAGCTACATCAAATTGTTGCTACGCTAAAGAAACAATTAAACGACTCACATCAGATGAGTGAATAATCATCTGATGTGAGTATAAACTAGACAACATTGAAGAAATATAAGAAGTAAAATCTGATAAAAGGCAGGGATTTTATTTTTATATATATTAAGAAGGTATTATTAAAGGAATGAATTATTGTGGCGCAACATAATTAAGGAAGGTCTTTTCCTTGTTCGCGCATCATTCGCTCGGCGTAATCTTCTTTCTCTTTGCTTAAATCATCATCACTTGGCAGTGGCTGGCCGGTGTAAGCGTGTAAAAATGCTTCGCATAACAGCTCACTATTGGTTGCGTGACGTAAATTTGATACCTGGCGTCGAGTACGCTCATCAGTCAGTATTTTTAATACTGAAAATGGAATTGATACCGTAATTTTCTTAACGTTGTTTTTCTTTTCACCATGTTCAACGTAGGGATTGATAAACTCCCCATCCCATTCTTTCACTCTGAATAACCTCACTTTTTAATCAACTAAAAATATTTTACATCATTTTTATCTCGCAAACAGCTTGACAAGTTGAAATATATAAATATACTTCCGGCTGTATAGACGTCTATATGTCTTTACGTTAAGGTGTTTGAATGTTCTTGTCAGCCTTAATATTACTAATTGCTGTTATTAAATGCTTAAAATCAAAGGTGTAAAAATGAGCGAAGTTACCAATAAGCCATCACTAGATACTATCGCTGTTCGTGCAGGTATTGAAACCGATACACAACATGGTTCAATCACGCCACCTTTGTACATGTCGACTAATTATAGTTTTGCCGGTTTTAATCAGCCAAGAGAATTTGACTATACCCGCTCTGGTAATCCTACTCGCCAGATTTTGGGGCAAGCTATTGCTGATTTAGAAGGCGGTTTTGGTGGCGTGATTACATCAACCGGTATGTCTGCCATATTTTTGGTTTTACAACTGCTTAAAGCAGGCGAAAAAATTCTTGTGCCTCATGATTGTTATGGCGGTAGTTTTCGACTATTTCGCTCGTTTAGTGAACGTAACTTAATTGATGTTGACTTTGTTGATCAAACTAATGAAAGCGCTTTATTGGCGGCATTAGAAAATAATCCAAAAATTGTTTGGATTGAAACGCCTAGCAATCCACTTTTACGAATTGTTGATGTTGCTAAAGTAGCCAAGTTGGCAAAAGAGAAGGGCGCTATTGTTGTTGTAGACAACACATTTCTATCTCCGGTTTTACAACAACCGCTTGCATTAGGTGCGGATATCGTAGTGCATTCAACGACAAAGTATATTAATGGTCATAGTGATGTGGTTGGCGGTGCGGTTGTTGCAAAAACTGAAAAACTCTATGAAGATTTGAAGTGGTGGGCAAATTGTACTGGAATTACTGGTTCTCCTTTTGATAGTTTTTTAATCTTGCGAGGGTTAAGAACTTTAGATGTTCGTGTTAAACGCCATACTAAAAATGCACAGGCTATTGCTGAGTATTTAGATCAGCATCCTCAAGTAGAAAAAGTTTATTATCCTGGTCTTGCATCGCATCCTGGACATGAAATAGCCGCCAAACAACAAAATGGTTTTGGTGCAATGATTTCATTTGAACTAAAGGGTGATGTTAGTGATGTAGAAAGATTTTTGACTGGCCTTTCAACTTTTTCATTGGCTGAGTCATTGGGCGGTGTTGAAAGTTTGGTTTGTCATCCCTCTACAATGACTCATGCTGCTGTTGCCTTAGAAGATCAAAAGACGGCTGGTATCGCACAAAACTTATTGCGTTTATCTGTTGGGATAGAGAATGTTGAAGATTTAGTTGAAGATCTTGAAAATGGTTTTGCCAGTTGCAGACTTGGTGAAGTTAGAGATGTCAGTAATGGATAGTCTGAATAATATTAATTTAAAAGAGCCCATCGATTCCGATGGGCTTTTGCTAAGTGTCCATAAATTTGGTGGATCGAGTCTTGCTGATTCACAAAAGTTGGCACGTATCGTCAATATTATAAAAACACAAACACAAAGTAATGATTATATTGTTGTTTCTGCAAATGGCAATATTACTGATCTCTTGGTTGAAATTAATCAAGGTAACCTGATTGCTATTGAAAAAATTGTCAACTTTTTTACTCTGTTGGTTCAGTCTGTGCTGCGCTCACCCGATATCCTGCTGGATGAGTTCCTCGGCGATATTGAAAAAATTAAGACATCCTGTTTATCAGAAGAAGAAATTTTATCATATGGAGAAGTCTGGTCGGCAAAACTATTAACTGCTCTCTTACTAGAGTCAGATATTGCTGCCATCTTTATTGACGCAAGAGAAATATTTAGAAGTGATGCCATAGAAAAGCCCTCATATTTTGATAAAAACTATTTTAATGAGGGAATTCGCCAGCATACCTATGGTCGCTTTAATGAAAGAGCAATCGTAACCGGTTACATAGCCAAAAATCAATCTGGTCAAACAGTTACTTTAGGACGTAATGGTAGTGATTATAGTGCGACATTACTGGCTAGTTTTTTGAATGCTCAAAGTGTTACATTATGGACTGATGTTTGTGGTATTTTTACAGCAGACCCTCGAATTATTCCAAATGCACAACCAATTAAACAGCTGACTTTTGACGAAGCTGAGGCATTAGCATCTATAGGAACCAATGTTCTCCATCAAAAAACGATTTCACCGCTAAAAGCAAATAAAATACCGCTTTTTGTAAAGTCATCATTAGAACCGGAAAAAAGCGGAACGGTAGTTAGCTTTTTAAGTGAATTTGATAAACCGAAATCTATTGCTATACGCCATAACTTAAGCGAAGTTGAAATTGACCTTGAAGGCGTTTCGTTATCAACAATTGAGCAAGCTTTCCATCGACTTTTTGAAAGTCATGTTAATTTATTTTTATTGCAAAAAACACAAAAACAAGCTCGATATATCATTGCTGAAAGTCAATTGCCACTGCTGGAAAGTATTTTGCAAAACTTTGCTTTAAAAATGTTAATTGTTCGCCAAAAATGTTCTGTGATATCAATAGTAGGACAAGGCGTAACAAATTGTTCAAAAAAAATTGATAGGCTATCTTTATTGATTAGCTCAAGAAAAACAACCCCTGAAACTGAAACCGCTTCGGTCATTGCGAGTAATCAATTAATTATCAATGTTGTTCTGCTTTCTGATAAATGGCAGACGATTTTAGCAAAAATTTACGACGTGTTTTTTGAAACCACTAACCGTATTCTGCATTCTCATGATATTTCGCAAGAGTTAGTTAATCGCTCAAAACACGAAACTATTGAATTGACAACAGAGGCAGTGAATTAATATGGCATTTAATCATGCTCAACAAGTTGAAGTGCTCAATCAAAGTCTATTTGAATTGTCTGGAAAGGTGAATGTTTCATTTGAGTTTTTTCCACCTAATTCAGCCGAGATGGAAACAACACTATGGAATTCGATTAAGCGACTTGAAGTATTGTCGCCTAAGTTTGTTTCTGTAACTTATGGGGCTGCTAATTCAACTCGAGAAAGAACTCATCGAATCATTTCTAAAATTCAAGCAGAAACCAGCTTAACACCGGTTCCACATTTAACCTGCGTTGGTGCTTCTAAAGAAGAATTAATTCATATTGCGCAAGATTACTGGCGTTCGGGAATTCGACATATTGTTGCATTGCGCGGGGATTTGCCCAAAGAAGAACAAGACTCGAACAGCCCAGAGATGTATGCTGTCGATTTAGTCAAACTTTTAAAGTCAGTCGCTGACTTTGAAATCAGTGTCGCTGCCTATCCAGAAGTACACCCTGAAGCGCCAAATGCACAATTTGATTTAATCAACTTAAAGAAAAAAGTTGATGCAGGTGCTTCACGGGCAATCAGTCAATTTTTCTTTGATACCGAAACTTACTTACGTTACCGCGACCGTTGTTTAGCATCAGGAATTGAAGTTGAAATTGTGCCTGGTATTTTACCGGTAACTAACTTTAGTCAACTGTTAAAGTTTTCTTCAATGACTAATGTGAATGTTCCTGGCTGGATGCATCGCTTATATCAAGGATTAGATAATGATCCAATGACACGTAATTTAATTGCTGCAAATGTTGCGATAGAGCAAGTAAAAGTTCTTGCAAAAGAAGGCGTAAGAGATTTTCATTTTTATACTTTGAACCGTTCTGATTTAACTTATGCGATTTGTCATTCTTTAGGTGTGCGTGAAAATAAGCCTATTTATCAGACCGATCAAGAAGAGCCAGTTGCAGAAGAAGCGATTGCTTGATTATTTCATCCTTACTTTTTTATCAGCCCCTTTGGCACAATCAAGTGGGCTGATTTTCTATTTTAATCTTTAACCTCGTTTTTAAACTTTCAATGACATATTCGATAGTCGATTGCGATTGGACTAGAGCTTCTTTATAATCATTGGTCATTCACATGACTGAGTTATGAAATAAAGGTATAAACACAATGTCAGGAAAAATACTGGTTACTGGTGGCACTGGCTATATAGGTAGTCATACGACACTATTGTTGCTTGAAGCAGGTTATCAAGTCGTTGTTGTCGATAATTTATCTAATTCGTCTCTTGAATCTTTAAGACGAGTTGAAAAATTAACTGGTAAGTCTGTTACTTTCTACAAAGCGGATATCCGAGACTCAGATAAACTCAGTATTATATTTCAGGAACATCAAATCGAAGGTGTCATTCATTTTGCTGGCTTAAAGGCGGTGGGGGAGTCCACTCAAATTCCATTAGAATATTATGAGCAAAATGTTTATGGTACTTTAAGTCTGCTTAAGGTTATGCAGCGTTTTAGTTGCTTTAATATCGTATTTAGCTCATCGGCTACCGTTTACGGTGATCCTGCCAGTGTACCTATTACTGAGGATTTTCCTACCAGTGCCACTAATCCATATGGTCGCTCAAAGCTCTATATTGAAGAGATATTGCGCGACTTGTCATTATCAAATGAGCAATGGCATATTATTTTATTGCGTTATTTTAACCCAATAGGTGCCCATGAAAGTGGCCAAATTGGTGAAGATCCACAAGGTATACCTAATAATTTAATGCCTTATATCAGTCAGGTTGCTGTCGGAAAAAGAGAAAAACTATCTATTTTTGGCAATGACTATTCAACAGTCGATGGGACGGGTGTAAGAGATTATATTCATGTGATGGATTTGTCTGATGCACATGTGAAAGCTATTGAAAAAATTAAGCAGCTTGAAGGTGTTTCTACTTTTAATCTAGGTACAGGGAATGGCTATTCAGTATTACAAATGGTCAAAGCATTTGAAGAAGGTGCCAATAAACCTGTTGCCTATGAAATTGTTGCCAGACGCCCAGGTGATATCGCTGAATGTTGGGCAGACCCTGGGCTTGCCGATAAAGTACTTAATTGGCGAGCAACTAGAGGATTAAATGAGATGGTTGCTGATACCTGGCGCTGGCAAAGTCGAAATCCGAATGGATATGACATCTAAGTATAAAGTAAGCTATATGTGATGATGAGCTTTGTAATCACCTGCATAGTGTCGATATTGTACAGTTTATGATCTAACAGGCCATTTAGGCCCTATCTTAAAGATTAATTAAAAATACTTGCGCAAAAATATCATTCTGATAAGATACGCGCCTCGTTACTTAGCAGTAACTTTTTGTTGTTAAACGGTATATTATGCTAAAGCATATTATACCGTGTTAAAACAGATATAATAGTCGCGTAGCTCAGTTGGTTAGAGCACCACCTTGACATGGTGGGGGTCGGTGGTTCGAGTCCACTCGCGACTACCAAATGAAAGCAATAACTGTGTGTAAATAGGCAGTAAGTGTCTTTAATAAAAGCAGGTTTGGTTAAAGTTTTATTCCAACGTTTCTTAAGGTTTGATCATTAAATGTTTGTTTTTGATGAATCTAATTGAAAGAAAAATTGAACTTTTTAAGTTGTCTTGGTACTTTATAAATCCTGATAGGAATGTGTAGAAAGTTAATCCCATCATTTTTGTTGTAAAGCAAACTGTTGTGATTAAAATTAGTTAAATGATATTAAGTAATTTCATCTAATAACTAATCGATTCTACGAATTTTAATGGTATAAATTATTAATAGCCACTGGATGAATATTTACAGTTATCTTAATTATTTAAAGCTCGTCATTTCATCTATTAGCAAGCTACCTAGTAGCTCTCCAACTGCTTTATTTCTGGGTATAATCCTAACAACCTTGTCATCATTATCCTATGCCGATAAGTCTTACTCAGACCGGTATAACATCAATGAGTTTACGTCAGATTCGCAAACAATTGGCGCAACCCATCTGGCCAAAATTACGCAAGACAACCATCAAAATCTTATACATCATTACCAAAAGCTGATTGAGTCAATTAATCAAACGTTAATTACCAATCGAACATCATTTATGCAGTCACCAACTAAATTAGCTGACTATGTTGATGCTCAGCTGCTTTCGATTTGGTATAGCCCGCATACGCTTAAACGGCTATTTGGGACTACATCATGGAAAAACTTTGACCAAATACAAATTAAAAAGCTAAATCAAGGCTTTAACAATACACTCCAGCGTTATGTTCAAGAAGGGTTTAAGTTGTATGATGGGCAGCAAATTCAATTTGTTAGTTTACAACTTAACTCTAAAGCAACATTAGGCTTGTTAACCATTGAAGTTATTCCTAATGTATTACCTCGATTTAAGGTGAGTTTCAAAATTTTTAATAATAATAACGAATGGTTTTTATATGATGCTTTATTTCAAGGAGCCAGCTATATTAGCTTGAAAAAACAACATTTTCGTCAATTGCTTGATGAAAAAGGAATTGATGGTGTGATAACAGCGATTAATCAAAAAAATCAAGGTTACTTACCATCGAAACTAGTTAATTAAAATAATTATAGAACTCGATTGAAACGATATAATGATTACCAGTGATATGTCAGATATAAATACAGTCAGTCAACAGTCTGTTCAAGAATGGTATTTGGCTGCCAGCAAGCCTCGTCAAGAAACTCGCGCTATTGAAAATTTACACAACCAGGGAATAACTGCTTTTGCGCCGACAATTTTTGTAGAAAAACTTTATGCAGGTAAAAAGCGTGTTATCGAAGAGGCGCTTTTTCCAGGGTATGTCTTTATCAGCCTGTCACCAAAAGATGGATTGTGGCATAAGGTGCGCTCAACACGAGGCATTCGTGATTGGGTAAGATTTTCCAGCATACCCGCAAAATTACCACTAAACTTAGTGCAAGAATTTATCGAAAAACAAAATAATGATCAGCAGGAAGTAGTCAAACGATGCTTTAATCCCGGCGACTGTATTTCCATTATGTCAGGTCCATTTCGGGGTCTTAAAGGAATATATGAAGCTAGCAGTGGTGAAGAACGATCTTTAATTTTGATCGAGTTTTTGGGGAAGGTTAACCGTCTTAAACTAGAAAACAACCAATTTATTGTTGAATAAATAGACATTTCTTTTGTATCTTGGATGTTTCAACAATTTAACAGATTCTGGCTGTTTTTAACATAACCTTAGGGTATAATTCGCTCCCGAAAGTATTCAGTTTAACTGTATGCTTTAAGTGTTTGTTTTATCAATAAATTATTTTATGAGATATGCTGGTTTTGTAATCATATTTCAATAATATTTCATTAATTTGACATTGAACTTAAATTGAAATTCTGACACAAATGGCTGGCGAAAAAATGAGTGGACTAGTGAGTAATTAAAGTCTTAAAAGTGTTGGCTAGAAAATAAAAACAATGAGCTTGCTTAATTAAAAGTATTACTAAAAGTGTTAGTTTTTAAAAACAGACAACAAAAGTGACTACTCATTCATCGCGTATTGAGAGCGATAACTCAAGGGCGGTAGCGTGTCTGAAGCACTTTAAAAGTAAGAGTATTACACGTTTATATTACCGCTACAGCAAATTATCAAATATAAAAATATATAAAACATAAAAATATATAAAACATAAAAAGCAATATTGGAATATCCGGTTAGTAGATTTATGAAAACAAAGTTAGGCTTATTGATAATTGGGTTTAGTGGATTATTTTTTTCTATCCTGTCTCAAGCAATCGACACTAGTGAACTGAAGGCTCGCTGCAAAAATATTACCCCCCAACAGCGTCAGATGGCCAAAATGGCAGGCTATGATGTTGACGAAATGTGTTCCTCTCTAGAGATGCTCTCCATAGATAAAAATCAATCACAGGAGAAAAAGAAAAACATTGTGCCAAGAGGTTCGCAATTAGAAATGAGTACGCGAGGGGTTATTGGTGAAGAGCAAAATATTGATGAAGAAGAATTTCCTGAGCCGCGCTTTTCTCATGAAGACTTAACAATGGAAAATGGATTGTATCGATTTGGATATGATCTTTTCTCCGGTCAACCAACGACATTTGCGCCTGCTACGGATATTCCTGTGCCTGTAAATTATATTATCGGCCCTGGTGATTTAATTAAAGTACAGTTATTGGGTAAAGAAAGTGATAATCTTGAACTGGAAGTAAGTCGAGATGGACAGATAAATTTTCCTGAACTTGGCCCCATTTCTGTTGCCGGCCTACAATTTCAAGAGATGAAGCAGCGAGTTACCAATTCGGTAAAAGAGCAGATGATCGGCATTCGCGCTGTGGTTTCATTAGGAAAACTGCGCTCTATTCGAATCTTTGTTCTTGGTGAGGCTTTTAAGCCGGGTTCATACACCGTGAGTTCGTTATCGACCATGACGAACGCACTATTTGTTAGCGGCGGTATTAAAGAAGTTGGCTCATTACGTAATATTCAATTAAAAAGGCAAGGAAAAGTTGTTACCTCATTAGATCTTTACAATTTACTGCTCAAGGGTGATACCCGAGGGGATGCTCGCTTACAACCAGGTGATGTTATTTATATTCCACCTGTTGGAAAAACTGCAGGTATTAAGGGGGAAGTGAAACGTCCAGCAATTTATGAATTAAGAGATGAGTCTACCGTCACTGAACTTGTAGAAATTGCAGGTGGTTATTCACCAAGTGCGTATCCAAATATTTCCTATATTAAACGTAATAGTGCTAGTGGCTATTCTACAGTTATTGACGCTGATTTAACAAAAAAATCAGGCAAAGCAACTCAAATTAAAAATGGCGATTTAGTGGAAGTTGGCACCATCTTGAAAGAAATGGAAGATGTGGTTTTATTAGATGGTACATTCCAGCGAAAACGTGCCATAAAGTGGCACCCTGGATTAAAGTTAAGTGATGTTGTTCATTCAATTAAGCAGTTCAAGCAAAATACGGATTTAAATATCGGATTAATTTTACGCCGTGAAATGCCGCTAAGACAATTATCAGTATTACATTTTTACCCTCGCTCTGTTATTGAGAAGAAAGCCGAAGATATTGAACTTAAACCGCTCGATAGAATACTCACCTTTAAAGCATTTGTGGCTGAACCTAACCAAACGCTAGATCAAGGACTAAATGAGCTGGAACAATACAAACGCAGCCTTGCAAAAATAGAAAATTATGAAAAACGAGAAAATATTTCAAGTCTTGATTCGCCCGAGCAAAATCGAAAACGGCGAGAACTCGAAGAGTTAATACAGTCAGATAATATTCGTGTGCATTCGTTGGAATATGTCATTAAAAAGCTGAAAGAACAAACTGCTGACGGACAATTAATCAAAACCATTGAAATCAGTGGTAATGTTCGCTTTCCTGGAACCTATCCACTGACACAGAATATGAATATACGCGATTTAATCCTCTTGGCTGGAGGGCTTAAAGAAGCTTCATATTTGGGGAGTGTTGAAGTGACACGGCGAGACTTGGCTGATATGGAAACAGCAACCATTGAACATATTAATATTAATCTAGCTGAGCAATTAATGGGAGTCGATAAATTTTCTATTCAGGCCAAAGATAAATTGTCAGTCTATTCAACACCAGAATATCGAGAAAAACTTAGTATCACCTTAGAGGGGGAAGTCCGTTTCCCCGGAGAATATGAGTTCAGTCGCGGAGAAACTTTAACTCAGGTAATTGCCAGAGCGGGTGGATTTACTTCAATGGCGCATATTCAAGCAGCTGTATTTACCCGGCGCGATCTCAAGCAACAAGAAGCTAAACGACTAGAAGAGTTACGTACCAAAATGCGGGCTGACCTGGCTGCTAGTGATTTAGAAGATGTTGCTGCTGGAAAGCGAATGGGCAGTTCTGTTGACAATGCCGAAAAACTACTTAGTGCTTTATCTGAAACTGAAGCACTAGGGCGTTTAGTTATTGCTTTAGATAAAATAGTTACCTCACAGGAAAATGATATACAACTGAAAGATGGGGATATGTTAATTATTCCGACTTATCGCCAAGAGGTTTCTGTTATTGGTGAAGTACAGCATTCGACCTCTCATTTATTTAATCAAAGCTGGACTTTGCAGGACTATATTGAGAAAAGTGGTGGTCTGACACAAAGGGCAGATGATAATCGGGTTTATGTGGTCAAAGCGAATGGCGCCGTGTTTTTGCCACACACTAGTGGTTGGTTAAACCATGAAAAAGAAAAGTTAAGTCCAGGTGATACTATTGTTGTGCCGTTAGATACCGACAGAATTAAATCAATGACATTATGGACGAACGTGAGTCAAATTGTTTATCAGCTAGCGCTTGGTGCCGCTGCAATTAATAATCTATAAAGTATCACTTTAAAGACTGTTTAGTTAAATTTAAAAAAGTATTTAAGGTGTATTGGGTATCTTGGTGGCTGCGTTCATAATTAAAGGTAACTTAAAAGCGGTTAGGCTTTTTATTTTTATTGGCGGACTACTAACAACACTCGTCATAAACATTAAGTTGCAAGCTGAACCTTGGATCAATACTCAAGATAGTTGGTTAAGAGCTGAAATAGAAATACTTGCTGATTATGGAATTATTCGCTCTCCGATTTCGACTTACCCTTTACCTTGGTCTAATATTATTCGCGACATCGAACGAGAAATTGATAAACCGACAAGTCAGCCTTACCTAGAAACTATGCAAAGCGTTTTACAAATAGGTAAACAAGCAACTACTCTGCGTTCGCATAAGTCAATAAGGTTAGGTGTCAGTCAAGATGAATCTGTATTTCGCAGCTTTGGTGATATTACAAGGGCCAAAACAGAGTTTGCCATTAAACGTTCTTCAGTGACCAAACATTTTGCTTGGAATATTGAAGTAACGCGTCAGCGAAGTGATTTTGATAATAAAGACACACGACTTGATGGTAGCTATATTGCCGGTATTTATGGAAACTGGATTACCAGCATTGGTAAGATTGAGCGCTGGTGGGGACCTGGCTGGGAGTCTAGTAACATTTTATCGAATAATGCTAAAGCGCCATTAGGTATAGCAATACAAAGAAACTACACTGAGTCATTTGATAATAGGGCCTTACGGTGGTTAGGGCCTTGGAATTTAAATGCTTTTGTTGCAGAGCTGGATGATAACTTTCATATCAAGAATGCAAAACTAACTGGCTTTAGTTTGACTATTAAACCACTTGATTCGCTTGAGGTGGCCTTAAGAACTTCTGCATTATGGGGCGGTAAAGATATTGTTGGTGTAGATAATAACGGAAAAAATATTTACCAGCAAAGACCCGAATCATTTGATAGTCTGATAGATCTATTTATTGGTAACCAATTTTGTGGTGAATTTGTCGATAATCAGTGTGATGATGAGTATTCACTCAATGGAGACAGAATCGCCGGTTTTGATTTACGCTGGCGTCTACCCTTAGACAATCCGCTTAATGTTTATTATGCTCAATACGGTGAAAGTGAAACTCAGTTGATTCCCGCAAAACAGGTGACCCAATTAGGTTTGTCGTCTAGCTTTAAGTTTTTAGGTTCATATTGGAAGTGGTATTTAGAGAATAGTCAGACTTCAAATTCACAACATAATGAGCTTTATTTCAGTCAAACTTACCCCGAAGGCTATGAGTACCACCAACGTATGATAGGCTCAACTTTTGGAAAGCGTTTTAAAGTGAATAGCTTTGGTATTTATTCAAAAATCAATTGGCATAATTCGGTTGGGTTAAAATTGATAGAAATGCAGTTTAATCAAAATGATGATAGATTTAAGAAGGTGCAACTACAGTGGAAATATCTCTCTCAATCGTATGGTGAATTTAATTTTAAATTAGAGCGCTCATCTGCTGATATTGTTACTTTGGGAAGAGAGTTACCCAATAAAAACATTGTTGTTGATTGGGTTTACTATTTAAACTGATAATTACTTATTACTTATTACTTATTACTTATTACTTATTACTTATTACTTATTACTTATTACTTGAATAATTAATGTCTGAAGATAATACAAAAGAAATAGAAAGAAAATTAGCGGAATTAGAAGCCCATAATAAGCGAATAGAGTCAAATCTTGCGTTATTAGTAAATCGTCCATTATTAATGGATGAACGATTTTCAAATGAATCAGATGAAATTGACTTACGTGAGTTATGGAATGCTATTTGGCAGGGGAAGTGGTTGATTGTTGGAGTCACTTTCATTTTTGCAATCACTTCTGTTTTCTATGCGCTATCTTTACCTAATGAATATAAGTCAACGGCTATTTTAGCGCCTGAAACGCAATCAGGGGGCGCTGGTGGTCTTTCTAAATTAGCTGGGCAATTTGGTGGTTTGGCTTCTCTTGCCGGACTTAATTTAGGTGGTGGTGGCGCTGAAGATAAGTCTGTTATTGCTATGGAAATTATTAAAACTTGGGGTTTTTTGGAAAAGTTTATTGAAGATAATAATATTCAGGTTGAAGTTTTTGCTGCTAAAGGGTGGAATAGAAGTACTAACGAGTTGATAATAGATCCTGAAATTTATGATGTTGAGAATAAAAACTGGGTTAGGGATTTTGACTCGAAAAAAGGAGAAACTGCTGAGCCTAGTAGCTGGGAATTATTTGAAGAGTTTAGAGAAAGAATTAGTATTAGTCAGGATAAAAAAACGAGCTTAATTAATTTATCCGTTGAGTATTACTCACCAGTTTTAGCCAAAGAATGGACTGACAAACTAGTAAAGTCAATTAATGAGCATATTCAAAAGCAAGAAAAAGAAGAAGCGACTAAAAGTATTGAGTATTTAAAAGCTAAAATAGGTGAAACCAACATTGCTGATATGCAAGCTGTTTTTTATCAGTTGATTGAGGAGCAGACTAAGACTTTGATGCTGACTGAGGTGAGTGATGAGTATGTTTTTAAAACAATTAGTTATGCAAAGGTTGCAGAAGAAAAATCTAAGCCAAAGCGAGCGTTGATTTGTGTTTTGGGTGTGATGCTTGGTGGAATGTTGTCTGTTTTAATCGTACTCGTCAGATATTTCAGTAACAGCAATAAAATAGAGTCTAAACATTAAAAACGATGGTCTAAAATTATATGAAAATACTAGTTACTGGAGGCGCTGGGTTTATTGGCTCTGCTGTTATTCGTCACATAATAGAAAACACTAGTGATAAAGTAGTTAATTTAGATAAATTAACTTATGCAGGTAACTTGGAGTCACTTCAATCTATTTCTGATAATCCTCGATATGTATTTGAACAAGTTGATATTTGTAATAGAGAAGAATTGGAGCGTGTTTTTTCAAAATATAAACCTAACGTAGTAATGCATCTTGCCGCAGAAAGCCATGTTGATCGCTCAATAGACGGGCCGTCTGAGTTTATACAAACAAATATTATTGGCACGTATAACTTACTGGAAACAAGTCGTCAGTATTGGCTTAATCTAACAGAAGAAGACAGAGCTATATTTCGTTTCCATCATATATCAACAGATGAAGTGTACGGTGATCTGGATGGACCAGAAGATTTATTTACAGAGGAAACGCCATACGCTCCAAGTAGTCCTTATTCAGCTTCAAAAGCTTCGAGCGATCATTTAGTACGCTCATGGTTACGGACTTATGGTTTACCTACATTGGTAACTAATTGTTCAAACAACTATGGTCCTTATCATTTCCCTGAAAAGCTAATCCCGCTTATGATTTTAAACGCGTTAGAAGGCAAACCACTACCAATTTACGGGGATGGCCAACAGATCAGAGATTGGCTTTATGTCGAAGATCATGCCAGAGCGCTTTATTTGGTCGCCACAAAGGGTAAAGTTGGGGAAACCTATAATATTGGTGGTCATAATGAAAAAGCTAATATCGATGTAGTAAAAACATTGTGCCAACTATTGGAAGAGTTAGTGCCAAGCAAGCCAGAAGGGGTAAGCTATTACACTGACTTAATTAGCTACGTTAAAGATAGACCCGGTCACGATGTTAGATATGCAATAGATGCAAGTAAAATTGAAAGAGAGTTAGGATGGAAGCCGTCTGAAACTTTTGAGTCTGGTATTCGAAAAACGGTTGAGTGGTATTTAAATAATAAAGACTGGTGGAGTAGAGTTTTAGATGGTTCTTATAGTTTAGAGCGATTAGGAAATGGTGGATAAAAAATGAAAGGTATTATTCTTGCGGGGGGATCAGGCACACGTTTATATCCCATTACCAAAGGTGTCTCAAAACAATTACTGCCTATTTATGACAAGCCTATGGTTTATTATCCATTGTCGGTACTAATGTTGGCTGGAATTAAAGAAATCCTGATTATTTCTACGCCTAGTGACATAGATGGTTATAAAAGGTTATTAGAAAATGGTCAGCAGTTTGGTGTGGATATTTCTTACGCTGAACAACCAAGTCCCGATGGCTTAGCACAAGCTTTTATTATAGGTGAAGATTTTATCGGTGATGACAGTGTTTGCTTAGTTTTAGGCGATAATATTTTTTATGGAGAAAGTTTTTCCAAAAAGTTAAAAAATGCTGCCAATAGAACAAGTGGAGCGACTGTTTTTGGTTATCGGGTAAAAGATCCTGAACGTTTTGGAGTTGTCGAGTTTAATCGTGATATGAAAGCTATCTCGATCGAAGAAAAACCCATTAAACCTAAATCAAACTTTGCAGTTACTGGGTTATATTTTTATGATAACGATGTAATTGAAATTGCAAAAACAATTAAACCTTCTAACCGTGGCGAACTGGAAATTACCAGTGTTAATAACGCTTATCTTGACCGCGGAGATTTAAATGTTGAGCTCCTTGGGCGTGGCTTTGCATGGCTTGATACTGGTACTCATGAGAGCCTACTGGAAGCAAGTCATTTTGTTCAAACTATTGAGCATAGACAAGGACTAAAAGTCGCCTGTCTGGAAGAAATTGCTTGGCGAAATGGTTGGCTCACGGATGCACAGTTGTTAAAACTTGCGAAGCCTATGCTAAAGAATGAGTATGGAAAATATATTCAATCACTTATCGAAGAAAAGAATTAACTATAAATGCGAATTTTATTAACAGGTTGCAATGGTCAGGTTGGTTTCCTGCTAAAGAAAAAGCTCGAAGGTAAGTGTGAGCTACTTGCGTTAACTCGTGAATCTCTCGACATTACCGATGAGCCAAAAATTAACCTGACGGTCGCTGAATTTAAACCGCAAGTGATTATTAATGCTGCAGCCTATACCGCAGTAGATAAAGCTGAGAGTGAAAAAGAGCTCGCATTTGAAATCAACGCTACTGGCCCAAAATTGCTAGCCAAAGCTGCTAGCTCAGTTAATGCTTCGATAATTCATATATCGACGGATTATGTTTTTGAGGGTAATAAGAGTGGGACTTATTCAGAGACAGATCATGTCAATCCTCAAGGTGTTTATGGTGAAAGTAAACTTGCAGGAGAAATTGCTGTTCGCGAAAACTGCGAGAAACATATTATTTTACGGACAGCCTGGGTTTTTGGCGAGCATGGTAATAATTTTGTTAAAACTATGCTTCGGCTAGGTCAAGAACGAGAATCTCTAGGTATTGTCGGCGATCAGTTCGGTGGACCCACTTATGCTGGTGATATTGCGGATGCGATTGTCGAGATAATTTACCAAATTGAAGATAAGCGCTTTGACAGTTGGGGGAGTTATCACTATTCAGGATATCCTTATGCAAGTTGGTATGAATTTGCAGAACAAATTTTTGTGAAGGCAAAAGGAAAAGGATTATTAGAGTCAATTCCAAAACTAAACAAAATACAAACTGAAGACTACCCCACCCCTGCAGCACGGCCTAAAAACTCTAAACTTGAATGTAGTAAAGTTAAGTTGCAGCTTGGAATTGAGCCATCAGATTGGTTGAAGGCTTTAGAAAAAATCTGTGAATATGAGTAATAAGGCGTAAATAGATGAATGTAATAGAGACTAAAATACCAGATGTGAAAATTATTGAGCCGAGGGTGTTTGGTGATGACCGCGGTTTTTTCATGGAAACCTGGAATCAAAAAGAGTTCGAAGAGAAGGTGGCAGGAAGGCCAACAGTTTTTGTTCAAGATAATCATTCTAAATCTAAAAAAGGCATCTTACGAGGTTTACATTATCAAACTGAAAATACTCAGGGCAAATTGGTTCGCGTAATTTCAGGGGAAGTTTTTGATGTTGCGGTTGATATTAGGAAGAATTCTCCAACATTTGGCCAATGGGTTGGTGAATATTTGTCTGCTGAGAATAAGCGACAACTTTGGGTTCCTGAAGGATTTGCTCATGGGTTTTATGTGACAAGTCATGAGGCTGAATTCGTTTATAAATGTACAGATTATTATAACCCTAGCGCCGAAATTTCGATTAACTGGAATGATCCTGAAATTGGTATTAATTGGCCGACTTTTAACCATGAAGAAGTACAGCTGTCTGAAAAAGATCGGCAAGGTGTAAAGTTTTTAGCGCTCTGCCTGTAAATATTGTGGAAATCGAATGTTTTTGACTTTTGAGTACTACGGAGTTAGCAGTGCTGTTTAAACATAGTTTTATTTATGCGATTACGCAAATTCTACCAGCGGCAATGACTTTGATTGGCATTTCCGTTTTTACTCGACTGCTGAGTCCGGAGGATTACGGGTTATACTCTTTAACTTTGCTATTAGCTGCCGCTGGTACCACTATATTTTATCAATGGCTTAGCCTCTCTCTCGGACGTTACTATCAAGAATACGTGCATTCCGATCAAAAAGTTTTTCTTTTATCGACTACCTTATTATCATTTGTACTTATCAGCGTTGTTATCGCTATTGTTTCAGGCATATTAAATCTTGTTTTAGAAAGTGAAATAAATTTTGTTGTGGTTGGTGCCGTTATCTTATCTGGTGCGTGGTTTGAAATAAACAAACGACTGTCTAACGCAGATCTAAAACCGTCATCTTATGCTATCTCCTTAGGTATAAAAAGTACTTTAGCTGTATTCGGGGGGTATGTTGCAATATTGGCTGGGTTTGGCGTGTCTGGTATTTTGATCGCTTTATGTACAAGTTTCTGCGTCGCTACACTGGTACAATATCGGTATTGGATGGGATTTAGCGTAAGTAAAGTTAGCAAACCCGTTTTTTACAAAATGGCTGATTATGGATTACCATTAACCTTAACGTTTTTAATGCTATTTGTAATAAATGGTTCTGGTAAGTTCTTTTTAGATCAAAGCATTGGAAAATCAGCTGTGGGATTATTTTCGGTAGCATTTGATTTTACGCAATATATCATCTTAACAATCTGTGCAGTGTTACACCTTGCTGGATTTCCGTTGATTTTGAAAGCTTACACAGAGAGAGGGGAGGCGGAAGGAAAGAAGCAGTTGTTAAAGTCCTTTAACCTTTTACTATGTATTTCTATGCCAATTGTATTTGGTTTGATTGTAACTGTAGATGAGGTGACGGCAATATTTTTAGGTAATGAATTTAGAGAGAGTGCCGTTATTTATATACCTATTTTGTCAATTGCATTATTGACAATGGTTTTTAAGTCTTATTATTTCGATTATGCATTTCAGTTGGCTAAAAATACAAAACTACAAGTGGTTGGTGTGATTGCTGGTGCAATAGCCAGTTTTGTTTCAAATCCAATTTTAATCAGTTATTTTGGAATTATGGGGGCGTGTTACGCCATTTTGATTTCGTTTCTAGTTTATCTTTTCGTATGTATTTATTTAGGTAATAAAGTTTTCGACATGCCTAGGCTTCCCTGGCTAAATATATCGAAGATTATTTTTGCATGTGTATTAATGGTAATAGTAGTTAAAATCATAAAATTTGAAAATTTGTATATATTAATCTCAGTAAAAATATTAATTGGGACGTTAGCATATACTGTTTTACTTTGGATAATGAACTATCTTGGGCTTAGAAATATTGTTAAACTTAAATTATCAAAAAATATTACTTTCAAGTAAGAGTATGTCGGATATAGGCAGACTTTAAGTGTCCAATATCGTTTATACATTGCTTTCTGGAATAATTCTATTGAATTTTTCTTACCTTTGCTATAGGTACTCTCGCAGTGTAGTCTCTCCTGCATTCACTTTTAGTAGTGTATGGGCTGTATCATTAGTGTTTTTGTCTATAACTCCTTTAATGGGGTTTTATGCAGTAAATTCATTCTCCGTTCTAATTTTTATATTCGGTGCAATCGTATTTTCACTTACAAGTTTAAGCATTCAGTTTATTTCTGCTTGCTTACAAAAATCTAAAAAGAGCGGTCAACTAGAAACATTAAATTACGACAAACTGTTAGTATTTTTTATAGCCATATCGATAATATTTTTACCGCTACTTGTGATTGAAATAATGTCGTACGGTAGCTCTGTTCCAGAAATAGCATATAATTTGAGGCAAGCAACGTTGAACGGTGAAAAGATCGGCTCTTTCTTCACTGCAAATTATTTTGTGATTGCATATTTCTTATCAATTTTATTTATATATGCAATTAGTAAAAAACTCGTACGAATAACACCAGTAATACTAAGTCTCGTTCCATTTCTTGCGTTGACGTTGTTGTTAACGGGGCGTTCTGCACTAATTAGCTTGATATTGGCATGGGTTTTTACCTATGTCTTTTCGGGTGGAAAAATAAGTATAAAAGTCGCGACTTCCTTTTTTGTGGCCTTTATGCTGGTTCTGGTTTTAGGTGCAACCTTAGTAAGTAAAGTCGATGTTGCCGAGGCAAGCTTAGGGGAATCTATTTATATTTTGCTAGTGCATATTGTCGATTATTTATTTCAAGGACCGGTATTATTTTCTCATTATTTTGACAATCAGATACATATAAGAGAAAGCTGGGATACGTTAAATAGTGTTTGTCATGCATTATCTAAACTTGGATTATGTACACCGATTTCTAATGTACATGCCGATGATGCATATTTCGGCAACAACAAGCTTGGGAATGTTTATAGCATGTATTTCGCAATTTTTCCTCATTATTCTTATATTGGAATTGTCTTTTTTATTGTACTCTATTCAAGCTTGTGCACTTATTTTTTTGAAAAAGCAAAACATGGAAGTGTATTCTCACTAGTAGCAAGTGGTTTTTTGTATAGTGCAATAGTGTTATCTATATATAAAGATGGTTTTGGATCTGCGTTCTGGCTATTTATAAAATTCTATTTAATTTCAATTGCAATTGTCGCGTTATTTTCAAATCGTGGGCTTTTTAACCGAATCAAAACTTGAAATGAATATTGACGTTGTAACTAATTACAAACGGTAAATACAAAAATAAATTTTACTCCTTAACACAATAACACTGCGCCTTCAGCGAAATAAATATGACAATATTTAATAATCTATTATTTCAAATATTTATTGATACTGAAATTTAAAGAGGTGACAACTTCCTTTTATGGAAAATCTAAATATATTGGCTCTTACACTTGGAGAGAATACTCCTAGTAGTAGGTTTAGAGTCAGAAAGTTAACCCCTGAATTAACGCGTTTTAATATAAATGTTGACGAGCTTTATGCGAAATATGGCTCATATCCTCCTGCAGGCTCAATAAATAGACTTGGATGGTTACCTTTAGCTTTGAAGGATGCTTACTTACGTGTTCGTAAAAGTAAAGACTATGACCTATGTTTGGTTCAAAAACCACTGTTGTCAACCTTGATTACGTTTGAGCCGTTTATAAGAAAACCATTTATCTTTGATGTTGATGATGCGGTACATCTAGGTAAACGGGGCGGCTTAATAAACAAAATCGCACAAAAATCAGCGCACGTAATTTGCGGTAACCAATTTCTGGCGGAACACTATAGTAAGTTCGCTGAGGTTACAATACTACCCACAGCTGTAGATACTGGCTATTTTTATCCACAGAAAACTAAAGATGATAGATTGACTATAGGTTGGTCCGGCTCTTCGAGTGGTTTTAAATATTTGTATAATATTGAAGCTCAATTGTTAGAAGTTTTGAATCGTCATTCAGAGGCTTGCATCAAAATAGTCTCAAATGAACCGCCGAAATTCAAATTAATTGATCCAACAAGAATTATATTTGAAAAATGGACTAGCGATACTGAAGTGCAAGCCATACAAGATTTTTCCGTTGGCTTAATGCCGTTAGATGATAACCAATGGGAGCGTGGTAAATGTAGTTACAAAATGTTGACTTATATGTCTGTAGGTGTTCCAGTTGTGGTTTCTGACGTAGGTATGAATATTTCCGTTATGTCGCATGGTGAGTCTGGATATCTAGCGTCGACACCTTCAGATTGGATAGAAGCTATTTCTGAGCTGTTAAATTCTCAAAGCTTAAGGGAAAAGATGGGCGGTATTGGAAGAAAGGTTGTTTGCGAGCACTATTCTAATAACGTCATAGTGCCACAGTTGACCAGAGTTATTAGGAATATTTGTAAATAGGTAATAATTTGTATGAAAGTATTACATATAACTTTGGGCTTGGGGAATGGTGGGGCTGAAGGAGCATTGTTCAGACTTGTTACGTTTGATAAAAGTAACGAACATATTATTATTTCGATAATGGGAGACGGCATATATGGACAGAAGTTACGTGAATCCGGTCATACTATTTTTTCATTGGCTGTGCGAAGAGGAAAAGTAAAATTTAGTTGTTTTTATTCGATTTATAAAATAGTTAAGGAAGTTAGACCTGATGTTGTTCAAACTTGGTTATATCATTCTGACCTTCTTGGTGGAATTATCGCTCGCTTGGCTGGCGTGAAGACGGTTGTATGGGGAATTCGTCATTCCAATCTAGATCCAAAACTTAACTCAAAAATAATTATTTACATTGCAAAGATATCGAGTTTATTTTCTAAGATAATTCCTAAACGTATAATCAGTTGTTCTATTAAAGCTGCTGAAGTTCATAAAAATATCGGGTACAAAGCCTCTATCTTCGAAGTTATTCCTAACGGTTACGACCTTAATAAAATCAAACATACTAGAAAAGGTAGGTATGGGTATCGCTCTAATTGGCGGATCGGTGAAAAAGAAATCGTTTTCGGAGTGGTTGGCCGATGGGACCCGTTAAAAGATCATAAAAACTTCATTCGAGCTGTTTCAGATTTAAAGAGACAATATAAAGGTTCAATAAAGTGCATTCTTGTGGGACCTAACATTGATAATAGTAATGTAGAACTAGTTAAACTGATTCGATATTACGAGTTGGAAGATGATTTCTTACTACTGGGCCCTACTAAACAAATTAGTGAGGTTATGTCGGCATTTGACTTATTGGTCTTGCCGAGTTTAGGTGAAGCTTTTCCTAATGTGGTCGCAGAAGCTATGGCATGTGGTACTCCATGTATTGTAACTGATGTCGGTGACGCATCATTCATAGTCGGTAGTAATGGATGGGTCGTACCACCTGCAGACCATATCGCCTTATCAAATGCCATGAGTGAGTCCATAGCAAAAAATGCAGACGAAAATGAATGGCAAAATCTAACACAAAGATGTAGAGAACGAATTGAACAAAATTTTAGCATAGAGAGCATGGTTTCAAGATTTTCAGATGTTTGGTTTGATGCTAAAGAATCGAAATAATTAAAAGTTGCATGGGCGAATTTATTAGGTGATCAATTGAGAGTGTTACACGTAGTTGGAGATTCAAAATTTGGTGGTGGTTCAGTTATTATAAGCCAAATTGTTGTAGCGCAAAAGGAAAAAGGGTATGACGTGAGCGTGCTTACAACAGACCGTGAATTTATTTCACACTTGCAAAGCAAAGGAATTAATACCCATCATGTTGATTGTATTTGGCGCAGTTATAACCTATTCAAAGACGTGTTAGGCGTATTTAGGTTAGTTACATTTCTTAATCGTGATGAGTTTGATGTTGTACATACTCATACAACTAAGGCCGGTTTTATTGGTCGGATAGCGGGAAGGATTTCTGGTTGTAAGAATATTTTTCATACTGTCCATGGATTTCCGTTTAGTGAAAATAGTTCACTTTTAAAAGTTAGGATATTTGCAATAATAGAAAAATTTTTAGCACGCTTCACACATAGATTAATATTCGTAAGTGACTACCATAGAAAATGGGCAAAGGATCTTGGGATTATTTCTAATAATTCAAACGCTATTTCAATTAGAAATGGCGTGAATGCGCCATCTATAAGTGGCGACAAGGTTAAGGTTCTCAAGGAAAAATTTGGCAATAAAATATCAATTGTATTCGTTGGACGTATTGTTAGAGAAAAAGGGGTTTTTGATTTATTGCATGCGTTTAGTATATTGAAAGATAGTATTAAAGGAGCACAACTCTTTTTTGTTGGAGATGGACCAGATTTCGAAAAGCTAAAAGATGAAGCTTGTGGGGAAGATGGAGTGTATTTAACCGGCTTTGTAAAAAATCCAGCTGATTATTTAACGTTAGCCGATATCTTTGTATTACCTAGCTATAGAGAAGGGCTTTCAATTTCAGCTCTTGAAGCTCAGGCATTAGGAGTACCAAGTATTCTAAGTAATGTAGGTGGTAACATTGAGATAAGTGATAATGGTAAGTCTGCTTTGATTTTTGATGTTGGTTGCATTTCTGCTTTAGTGCAAAAATTAAGCTGTCTTCTATCTGATGAAAAGCTTTGCGAACGACTTAGGTTGAGTTCAAATGAAAATTTCAATGATAATTTTACAAGTGAAAAGATGACAACCGAATACAATAACTTGTGTGAAGAAATACAAACGAAATAATATTTCGCAGTCTCATGATATTTGTATTGTCGTACTTGGTTAAGTGATTAGGATTAGTAAGGGTAAGTGATGGAAGTAAGAAGGCTAAATTCGGAAGACTTGGATGCTATTGTGAAAATCCATAGTTCTGCGTTCCCTGATTTTTTTTTAACAGCATTGGGTGCACGCTTTTTAACCAAATATTACAGCTTTTACTTGGATGATAAACATGTCGCCTTGGTCTGTATTGATGGTGTTGAAATTATGGGCTTCGCTGTTGGATCTCATAATATCGAAGAGTTCTATTGTGAGCTATCTAATCGCAAAATGTATTTTCTTCCTTCAATTTTGCTTAATGTTTTTAATTGGCAACTATGGTCAAAAATTTTCAAAAGAGCTATGTCAATTATTTTTAAGAAACGAGTAAATGATGACAAAGTGAATTTGAAAGGATACTGCGAATTGACATCTATTGGAGTATCGGCTGACCACCAAAATAAAGGTGTCGGCAAAACATTGCTCAATGCTTTTGAGGTAGTTTGTTTTGAAAGTGAATGCGCCGGAATATATCTCACAACAGATCAAGATAATAATGAATCAGTAATAGAATTTTATAAACGGTCAGGTTATGATATTTTTAAAGAGTTTAAACAAGGCAAATCTAGAGTGATGTTAATAATGAAAAAAGATAAATGTAATAAAACTGATAGAGGCGAAGACTCAGATTTAATGCCATTTATACCTTATGCATTACCTCTAACGGATGAGAATGAAATCAACGAGGTTATAGATACAATACGGTCTGGCTGGTTAACTACAGGACCGAAAACCAAGCAATTTGAAAAAGATTTTTCAGAGTTTGTGCAAGCTAAATATGCCTTAGCAGTTAACTCTGCAACCGCTGGCTTGCATTTAGGTCTTGAAGCTTTAGGCGTAGGAGCTGGTGATAAAGTAATTACAACTGTGCATACTTTTACAGCTACGGCGGAAGTAATTCGCTACTTGGGAGCCGATCCTGTTTTTGTCGATATTGAAGGGGATAGTTTTAATATTGACTGTGATGAAGTTGAAGCAGCATTAATTGCTCACCCTGAAGCCAAAGTAATAATGCCTGTTCATTATGCGGGGCAATCGGCAAACATGACTCGTATTATGGCACTAGCTGAGCAATATAAAGTAAAGGTATTAGAAGATGCTGCTCATGCCGTGCCAACAACTCATCAAGGTAAAATAATTGGTACTTTTGGCGATATAACCGTTTATAGTTTTTACGCTAACAAAACGATTACTACAGGTGAAGGTGGAATGTTGGTTACTAATAATGAAGAATACGCTAAACGTGTTAGCTGTATGCGTCTTCATGGTATCAGTAAAGATGTTTTTGACCGTTTTACTTCTACTAAACCTTCCTGGCATTATCAAGTAGTAGCACCTGGTTTTAAATATAATATGACAGATATAGCTGCTTCGCTTGGTATACATCAGCTAAAAAAAGCTTGGCAGTTACAAGAGCGCCGAAAGGAAATTGCCAACAAATATAGTAATGCTTTTAATGACTTACCTGTTGTTACTCCTTTAATAATTAATGAAGATGATGTCCATTCGTGGCATTTGTATGTGTTGCAACTAAACATTGACGAGATTAGTATTTCGCGAGATCGTTTTATTGAAATATTAGCGGAGAAAGGAATCTGTACATCGGTGCATTATATTCCTTTGCATTTTCACCCATATTGGCAAGAGACTTACAGTTTAAGCAAAGCTGATTTTCCAAGATCTAGTAAGGCGTTTACACGGATCGTAAGTTTACCTAATTATCCTAAAATGACTGACGAACAAGTTGATAAAGTTATTTCTGTTGTTAGAAATGTGCTTAAAGAGTATCGGTTAAGTGCTTAAAAGAATCTTTGATTTGATTTTTTCTTTATTGGGAGTGACATTGCTTAGTCCTTTGTTATTACTCATTGCTTTTTGGATTAAGGTTGATAGTGATGGTCCAGTTTTATTTATTCAAAAGCGTGTTGGAATAAATGGAAGTACGATCAGTGTTTATAAATTTAGAACTATGGTTGTAGATGCCGAAACTAAAGGGTTAAAAATAACAGTTGGAAATGATTCCCGGATAACTAGAAGTGGACTCTTTTTAAGAAAATATAAATTAGATGAATTGGCTCAACTATTTAATGTATTAGATGGTACAATGAGTTTTGTTGGCCCTCGTCCGGAAGTTCAGGAGTACATAGATGTCTATCCAAATGACATCCGAAAAAAAATATTATCTGTTCGCCCTGGAATCACAGACTTTGCTTCCATTGCGTTTAAAGATGAAAATCAAATGCTAGAAAATGCATTAGATCCTAACAAAACCTATATCGAAGAGATATTGCCTATCAAACAAAAATACTATATCAAATACATAGAAGAGCAAAGTGTTTTATTAGATATTAAACTTATTATCAAAACAATTATTAGGATAGTTTTTGGTAAGTAATAAGTTGTAAAAACGAAAAATCATGCCAATAGTTATTATTGGGCGAAGTATTTATTTTGCCAAAAATCGTAAGTGTGCAGCTATAGATTAATACTAGTGTAAAGTCTGTTGAAAAATTGAACGTAAGCAATGGTATGGACTCCTCCTCAACCTGACCAATTGGCTATTTTAAGCGACAATGGTATTTGAATAGTCATTATAAACAATTGAGGAGAATTTCATGGGTAACATAACTCGAGTAGGTGTTGATATTGCCAAATCTATTTTTCACATACATGCTGTTGACCGATTCAGTGAAGTTCAATGGAAGGGAAAGTATTCTCGGAATAAATGGTTAGCAGCAATTGTAAAAAAAGTACCAGAAGGAGCGGTGATTGCGATGGAAGCTTGTGGTTCAGCAAACTACTGGGGCCGAGAACTTGAAAAGTTAGGTTATCAAGTCACAGTTATCCATGCACAATTTGTTANTGGAAGCTTGTGGTTCAGCAAACTACTGGGGCCGAGAACTTGAAAAGTTAGGTTATCAAGTCACAGTTATCCATGCACAATTTGTTAAACCTTATGTAAAAAGTAATAAAAATGATGCGGTCGATGCAGAAGCAATCTGCGAAGCCATGAGTCGGCCTAATATGCGATTTGTGAATTTGAAAACAGTCAGACAGCAAGATGTTCAAGCAGCACATCGTATTCGAGATAAGTTAATGATGCAAAGAACAGCAAAAATTAATCAAATTCGAGGGTTAACCGGTGAATATGGGTTGATAGCCCCTATTGGAGCCAAGAATCTGAGAAAAATTATTCCCATTTGGTTAGAAGATGCAGAAAATAGTTTGTCTCCGATGTTCCGTGAATTGCTGAGTGGTTTATCGGAAGATTTAATTCAATTAGATGAGCGTCTATTAATGCTTGATGAGCTGATTCAACAAGATGTTCAAAATGATCCGGTTGCCAGTAGACTTTTAGAGTTAAGGGGGGAAGGTATTTTATGTTCCAGTGCTTTATCAAGTGCTATTGGAGATGGTAAAGCTTATCGTAAAGGGAGAGATTTTGCGGCTTCCGGCATGCCCATCGACATAATGACAGTTTGAGTCAATGGCTAAAAAATTAACTTCCAATAAACATTTCAATGTTGTCATTGTTGCATTAGCGAACAAAACGGCTAGAGCGGCCTGGGCAATGGTGAATAATAATGAAAGATATCGACCTGAATTAATCGCTTCGGTAGAAGCATAAACGCTTTCATAAAAACGAGTAAAAATCAGTTTCATCCAAGTTGCAAAGTATCGCGTGAGATGGCAAATAGGTAAGACCGACACTTGTAAAACCTCAAGCGGACGAAGAGCCAAACAAGCTCGTGTAAGCGTAAAGGAACAAGTGTGCGAATAGCCCATAGTGGTTCGATGTATTCAAAGCATCAATAAAGAAACCGAATATACGTTGGCACTTATACCATTATATCGTTGAGCGAAATACTTGCAAATGAGGAGGAGTCCATATACGTCTGGCCAAAGACACCTAGCAGTTGAAATTTTTTCGAATAAACTGACTCCGGCATTCACCATTGGAGACCAGCATGAAACGGGTGGAATGGTAACAACCAATGACTAAAGCTTCTGGAAAAAAATGTGGTCCTACAAAGATCACGGTAAATCATGGATGCTATTTATAATCGTGAACATACACCTGGTTTTAGATGGGGTCATGAAAGCTTTGGAACCAACCGGAGAATGCTTGAAATTCAAGCGGTTATTGTTAGAATACAGCTGAAAAGAATGAGTGAATGGACTAAGCTTCGTCAGCAAAATGCAGCTAGAATCGATAAGGTTGCTAAGCGGTTTAAAGTGACTCGCTGAATTGATATACCCTCAAATATGCAACATGCGGAATACAAACATTATTTATTAATTCAGAATATTTAGTTAAAGGATGGAGTCGAGATAGAATCATTGATAAAATTATTCAGCTCGGCTTACCTTGTTACTAAGGCAGTTGTTCAGAAGTTTATTTAGAAAAAGCCTTTGATAATACATCATTTAAGCCTAAAGAGAGATTACCTAATGCCAAGTTATTAGGTGAAACTAGCTTGATGTTTTTAGTTCATCCAACACTCACCGAAGCAGAAGTTAATAAAACCTGTGAAGTTCTTTCGGAAGTATTAAGCAAAGCTTCAAAGTGATTTCTGTGTAATTTAAGCAATTTAATGTTAAAAGTTGTAATTCTTTTGCTAGTACTTGTCAGTACTTCTTTAAAGATAATTTCGAACCCTACAAATATCCAGCAAAATCTTGAAATGGGTACTAAAATTAGCTCATCTAAGAAAAAACAGTGTGTTTTTTATTTAAAAGATAATTTACTGGTTAACAAAAATAAAAGGAAAATACTACATGGATAATAGGAACAAAATAATCTCTTCATTTATTGAATCACCAAGACCATTTAAGAGATTCGTTTCTTTAGCTTTTGATTCTGCTGCAATAATATTCAGTATCTATTTTGCATTAAATATAACTATTTATGGGTATGAAGTTGATAATGTAAACGCTCCATATATTTTAATCACTTTAATAGTCAGTTTATCTGTATTTGCCAGAGTTGGTTTTTATAGAGCTATTTTACGTTACATGGGGCTGAAAGCTATCTTTACTATAGCTATAGGTATCGCTCTTTCGACACTAGCATTCACCGCAAGTTGTTTGTATTACAAGGTTTCTATTGATGCAACTAGCATTCTACTTTATTGGTCTTTTTCTCTTGTAACAATTGGAGGTGCTCGTTTATTAACAGTTGCTCTAATTCGTTCAACAAAGAATCTCTCGTTAAATGTAGTTGCCATATATGGTGCAGGCTCAGCTGGAAGACAGTTAGCCCGTGCACTAGGTCAAAGCAATCAATATAAGATTGCTGCCTATATTGATGACGAGCCAACAATGTTCGGAACAGAAATTGATGGTGTTAAAGTATACTCTCCCATTTCTTTAGAAAAAATAATTGGAAAACATCTTGTTTCTCAAGTGCTATTAGCAATGCCTTCTACTAGCCATGCTCGTCGTTCTGAAATTCTTTCTCGTTTAGAACCGTTCCCTATTAAAGTTAAAACTATCGCCTCTATGGACGAAATTGTAAGTGGTAAAGTCCAAATCGAGCAATTGAAAGAAATTGAAATTGAGGACTTACTTGGACGAGATTCTGTAGCGCCTAATAAAGAGCTGCTGCATTCTTGTATTATTAATAAAGTCGTGATGGTTACTGGAGCTGGTGGCTCTATCGGTTCTGAACTATGTAAACAGATTGTGGCACTGAAGCCGAGTTCGATAGTTTTATATGAATTATCTGAGTTTGCGTTGTATTCTATTGAAAAACAGTTAAGAAAATTAAGTCGAAAACTTGAAATTAAACTAACCATTATTCCGTTACTTGGTTCAGTTCAACATAAAAACCGACTAATCCGTGCGATGCAGCATTATAATGTACAAACAGTTTATCATGCTGCTGCTTATAAACATGTGCCGATAGTTGAGCATAATGTTGTTGAAGGTGTGAGGAATAACGTTTTTGGAACTTGGTATGCCGCAGAGGCTGCTGCTGAAGCTGGTGTAGAAAGGTTTGTACTTGTTTCAACAGACAAGGCTGTACGACCTACGAATGTTATGGGGGCATCAAAACGACTTGCTGAGCTGGTATTACAAGCTATTTCTACTCGAGGTCAAAAGACTATTTTTACAATGGTCCGGTTTGGTAATGTTTTAGGATCATCTGGTTCTGTGGTTCCTTTGTTTAGAGAGCAAATAAAAGCTGGTGGGCCAGTAACCGTTACTCACAAAGATATTATCCGTTATTTTATGACAATTCCTGAAGCTGCGCAGCTGGTTATTCAAGCGGGAGCTATGGGGAAAGGGGGCGATGTTTTTGTTTTAGATATGGGAGAACAAGTTAAGATTTCAGAACTCGCAGAGCGAATGATCCACTTGATGGGGTTAAGTGTAAAGAGTTCTGCTAATCCACAAGGTGATATCGAAATTAAGTATTCTGGGTTAAGGCCTGGAGAGAAGCTCTATGAAGAGTTATTGATTGGTGAAAATGTCGTTGGTACGTCTCACTCAAAAATTATGACGGCTAACGAAGAGTTTCTACCTTGGTTAGATATGCATAAAGCTTTAATTCTCTTAAATGAACTGTGTGAAAAAATGGATTGTGAAGGAATTGTACAGCTTTTGCTTAAAATTCCTACAGGGTATAACCCGCAACACGCCGTTTGTGATTTGTTATGGGATGAGGATAAAGAACAAAATAATGTTATTAGATTAAAGACATTGTCATAAAGTTTTTAGCAAAAACTAATTAAAGGGAGAGTGCTAATCATCCGATCTCGATTAAAAGAGTGAGTCATTAAGTAAATTAGTCGTTACTTTAAAATTTATTTATACCTGCTAAATTGTTTTAATACCTTAAATTTAATATACAATGTAGAAACTATTGTCTTAAATATTAAATTGTTGCAAATAATATGAAAATTCAAAAAGCCGTCATTCCCGTAGCAGGCTTAGGTACACGTATGCTGCCTGCATCGAAATCCATCCCCAAAGAAATGCTTCCGATAGTGGATAGGCCATTAATTCAGTATATTATTGATGAGTGTATTTTAGCCGGGATCACCGAAATTGTATTGGTCACACACTCTTCAAAAGCTTCGATTGAAAATCATTTCGATACTAATGTTGAACTGGAAAGTAATCTAAAAGCAAAAAATAAGCTTTCTTTGTTGAAGGAAGTGCAAAATACTTGCCCTAATAGTGTTTCTATTATTGCCGTTAGACAAGGTGAAGCCAAAGGACTCGGTCATGCAGTCTCAATGGCGAGAGCCGTTGTTGGAGATAACCCCTTTGTTGTTATTCTACCTGATGTGCTAATTGATAATGCTGCTTGTGATTTAAAGTCAGAGAATTTGGCCGCTATGCTTAGCCAATATGAGCGTTCGGGGGCCAGTCAAATTATGGTGGAGCCTGTACCAGATGATAAAGTATCCAGTTATGGTGTGGTTGATTGTGGTGATGTCACATTAAATCCGGGTGATTCTGTTAAAATGACGCGAGTGGTTGAAAAGCCACCTAAAGAGCAGGCACCATCTAACTTAGCTGTTGTTGGTCGTTATGTATTATCAGCTAAAATTTGGCAGTTATTAGAAAATACACAACCTGGGGCTGGCGGTGAAATTCAGTTGACGGATGCCATTGATGAGCTGATGAAGTCAGAAACGGTTGAAGCGTTTCATATGACTGGAAAGTCTCATGATTGCGGTTCAAAAATTGGCTATATGAAAGCAAATATTGAATATGGAATGAGGCATCAAGGGATTGGAAAAGAGCTTACTGATTTTGTTAAAAGTATGATTGAGTAGGCTAGTAGTCGAGTAGGCTGGTAGTCGAGAAATAGTAAGCTAGTAGTCGAGTAGACTGGTAATTGAGTAAGGAGGCTTTTTATGCGATTTAGGGAGTTGGATGTTTGGAAGCGTAGTAAATGATTAACAATAGAAGTGTACAGGGAACTATCATTGTTAAAGGATTTTGGGTTTAAAGATCAAATTACTCGTTCAGCTTTATCGATACCATCTAATATTGCAGAAGGATTTGAAAAGGATTACACAAAAGAAAAGTTGCGTTTTCTAGCAATTGCTAAAGGCTCACTTGGTGAATTTGTTACACAAGTTGAAATTGGAATTGGAATTGATATTGATTATATCAAGCAAGAAGTAGGTGTAAAGTGGATTAAAGAAGGTGAAGAACTATCTAAAACGATAGGAAAAATGATAACAAATTTAAAATACTAATTAATCTCTAACTAGCATATTCCACTACTAGGATACTAGCTTACTCACTTACTAGAATACTCGCACACTAGAATACTAAAAAATGACTATGATCAACAATACCCCTCAATGGCAATCTCTACAATCACACTTAGATTTAGATTTAGTTGAAAAAAATATTGCTGAATTATTTCACAATAAGCAACGATTTGAAGATCTTTCTTTTGAGTTTGAACAATTGCTACTCGACTTTTCAAAACAGAAGCTAACAAAAGATACGCTTAAAAAATTAATACAATTGGCTCATGCTGTTGAGTTGCCTTCACAAATTCATAACTTATTAACTGGAAAATTAGTTAATACTACTGAGAATCGTCCTGCACTTCATTCTGCGCTCAGAATGCAAGAGAGTGAAACTCTCATATTAGCGGGTGAGAATATCAATCAAAATATTCAAACTGAACTTAAAATTATGCAAGCAATGATCGAGCGAATAACGCAAGGTCATTGGCGGGGATTTAGTGGTAAGCCCATAACTGACATTGTTAATTTAGGTGTAGGCGGCTCAGATCTTGGGCCGCTCTTAGTTTGTGAAGCGCTTGATGAGTTTAAAGTGAATTACGCTAATCCTGTGAGCGTTCATTTTGCGTCAACAATGGACGGTTCACAAGTTTCGAGTTTGTTTGAAAAATTAAACCCGGAAACAACGCTGTTTGTATTGGTGTCTAAGTCGTTTACAACGATAGATACGTTATCAAATGCAGCATCAGCAAAAGCCTGGTTAATGAATCATTGTCAGGATGAACGAATAATTAATAAACAGCATTTCATTGGTATTTCAACCAATGAAAAGAAAATGGCTGAATGGGGCATTCACCGCGATCACCAACTCAAGTTGTGGGATTGGGTTGGCGGACGTTTTTCCCTTTGGTCAACCGTTGGTCTGACTATCGCATTAAAAATCGGTATGGGGAATTTTCGTCAACTGCTCGATGGGGCCAATGCTCTTGATAAACATTTTGGCCAAGCAGAACTTTCAAATAATCTGCCTGTTTTATTTGGACTCGTTGGTATTTGGAATGCCAACTTTTTAGGGATTTCGGCGCAAGCGATTTTGCCCTATGATGCACGTTTAAAATATTTTCCAAGCTATTTAACGCAACTCGAAATGGAAAGTAACGGGAAGTCCGTAACTCACGCAGCCGAAAAAATTGAATATGATACTTGCCCCGTACTGTGGGGAGAAGTCGGCCCTAATGCACAACATGCCTTTTACCAGTTGTTACATCAAGGTACTCGGAAAGTTGCCTGTGATTTCATCGCCCCAGTTAAACGATTTGCAATTGCTGAAAGTGAGCATGATAAAGCGCTACAGGAACAACACGCGCTCACGCTAGCAAACTGTTTTGCCCAATCTCGTGCATTGATGCTTGGCAGTCAAATAGAAAGTTCTCAATGTGAACCTTCTAAGTTTGAATCTTCTCATCAGTTTTATCCTGGTAATCAACCTTCAACGACCATTTTATTAAAAGAGTTAAATCCGTTTAGTTTAGGGCAGTTGATTGCACTTTATGAACATAAGGTTTTTGTTATGGCTGCAATTTGGGGGATTAACCCGTTTGACCAATGGGGGGTTGAATTAGGAAAAGTCATGGCGAAAGAAACCTTGACTGCGATTAAGTCTGAGACTGAAATAAATCAATTTGACGGTTCGACAAATGGGCTGATGAACTATGTTAAGCAACAGGCTTGATTAGAATTAAATAATTTAAATTGACTTGTCGTTAAAACAATAATATTAAAATAGAATTAAATAGAAAAAATTTAAGAGTAAATTATGAAAATTGCAGTCTTTGGTCGAGAATTACAGTCACATACTGCAGCATCTTTGTTTGCTTCGGTCGGAAATCAAGTCGACTTTTTTGCTAGAGAAAAAAGTACCTGCCTACAAGAATCTGGCTTACTAAATTTATATACTTTACAAAAAGATGCTAAACGTCTTAAGAATATTTTAACAAATCAAGTTATCTCCTCGTCGTTAGAAGGTGAGAAAGCACGCTATGATTTTATTTTAATTTCAGATGTTTCTCCCAATTATGTTCTTGAACATTATGCGCAACAGTTAAAATATTCTCTAGAGTGTGGGACCGTTTTCATTATTTTTACTCCCTCAGAAATCGGTGAAGCTCAGTCATTTTCGCAAAAACTTAAATTGTATGGCGATCAGGTAACCGTTTGTAGCGTACCGTTGCTAGTTCGTGAAGGTCGCGCGATATTAGATTTTTCCAGACCAGATAACATTATTATTGGCTGTGATGATCCTGTTGTTTTGCCGAAAGTGAAATCACTTTTTTATCCATTTAATCGGGTAAAAAATGTCATCAAAGAGGTGTCTACCAGAGAAGCTGAATTTTCCTGCTTTGCGGGCAATGCCATGTTAGCTACTCGTTTAAGCTTTATGAATGAAATGGCAAGTTTGGCAGAAAGAAGTCATGTGGATATTGATGTTGTCAGAGAGTGTATAGGTAGTGATCCGAGAATAGGGCGAGATTACCTTTATCCTGGGTGCGGTTATGGTGGTCATGCACTTGCCGAGAATGTTGAGAAAATTGCGGCGCAATTGAGAACGCGAGAAGATGATCTAGGTTTGCTCGATATCGTTGCTCAAATTAATGAACGCCAAAAAGACTTGTTATTTCGCAAAATCTGGCAGTTTTTCAATACAGACCTGCATGATAAAAAGATTGCAATTTGGGGGGCTGCGTTTAAGCCGGGTAGTTCAAATATTGATGGTGCTCCCTCAATTAAACTCATTGAAGCTTTGTTAGCGCAAGGTGCGAACGTCAATGTTTATGATCCGCTAGCACTTGAAAAAATTCATGTAAAATTTAAAAATAACTGTCATTTAACCTTGTTAGACTCGGCTTATGAAGCACTTGAAGGTGCTGATGTTTTAGCAATTTGTACTGAATGGAAAGAGTTTTGGAGTCCTGACTTTGAAAAGTTTTCTAAATGTTTGAAGTACAAAGCTATATTTGATGGCCGAAATATACTTGATCCATTCCAAATGAAAAATGCGGGGTTCCTGTATTTTGGTATTGGACGAGGGGAAATGTTGTAAACCAATTTAAATTGTAAAAAACGATTTAAAAAAGCGACTGTAAAAGCGCGATTGAGTAACAGGGTTAACTTAATGAAAGTAACGGTTTTTGGTACAGGATATGTTGGATTAGTTCAGGGAACAATTCTCGCGTCTGTTGGACATGAGGTTATATGTGCAGATATTGATGAAAAAAAAATAGCAGATTTAAAAAATGGCAGTATACCGATTTATGAACCCGGTTTGGAGCCGTTGGTTAAAGAGAATTTTGAGTCTGGAAGACTAAAGTTTACCACCGATTTAAAATTAGCAGTTGAGCATGGAGAGTTTCAGTTTATCGCTGTGGGTACTCCGCCCGATGAAGACGGCTCTGCCGACTTAAAATATGTTTTATCTGTTGCGGAAACCATTGCAGTTAATATGCAAACACCTAAAATTATTGTTAATAAATCAACGGTACCAGTTGGAACTGCTGACAAAGTTGCCGCTTCAGTACAGAAAAAACTGACCGAAAGAAATACCAATCTTTTATTTCATGTGGTTTCTAACCCTGAGTTTTTAAAAGAAGGTGCTGCGGTTAATGATTGTTTGCGTCCTGATCGGATTATTATTGGCACGAATAATTCAGACGTTGAAGAAAAAATGCGTGAGCTATATGCGCCATTTAATCGTAATCATGACAAAGTGATTGTGATGGATATTCGTTCAGCAGAATTAACCAAGTATGCGGCTAACTGCATGTTGGCGACAAAAATTTCTTTTATGAATGAAATGGCTAATCTGGCAGAAAAATTGGGGGCCGATATTGAAGCCGTGCGTCATGGTATTGGCTCTGACCCTCGAATTGGTTATCAATTTATTTACCCAGGTTGTGGTTATGGTGGTTCTTGTTTTCCAAAAGATGTTAAAGCATTGATTAAAACCGCCAATGATTTGGATTATAAGCCCGAATTATTGGAAGCCGTTGAATTAGTTAACGAGTACCAGAAGACTAAATTGTTTGAGTATTTTAATGCACATTTTGCTGGAAATATTACTGGAAAAACTGTTGCGCTATGGGGGTTGAGTTTTAAGCCTAATACAGATGATATGCGAGAAGCCTCTAGTCGAGTGTTGATTGAAGCACTTTGGGAGCATGGTGTAAAAGTTCAAGCCTATGATCCTGAATCCATGAATGAGTGTCAACGGATTTATGGTCAAAGAGAAGATCTCGCATTAGTGGGTACAAAAGAGTCTGCACTTAAAAATGCCGATGTACTGATGGTATGCACCGAGTGGAGTCAGTTTAGGGCGCCAGATTTTGAGTTAATTAAAGAATCATTAACTGATAAAGTGATTTTTGATGGTAGAAATATGTACGATCCTAAGCTGATGAATAAAAAGGGGTTAAAATACTATGCTATTGGGCGAGGAGCTTCGGTAAAATCCGTATAATATCTCTATTTTTCCCATTAATTTAGTGTGACTATATCATTTTGTCGCTTTCGATATAATGCAATTATGGTATTATTTGCACACTATAATCAAAAAACACTTTTATAATTAATTAGGAATCTCTGATGGATAGAAAAATATCAGTTATTGGCCTTGGATACGTGGGGTTGCCGGTTGCAGTTGCGTTTGGTAAATCACACCAAGTAGTTGGTTTTGACCTTAATCAAGCCCGAATTGATGAGTTGAAGGCTGGTCATGACCGGACATTAGAGGTAACTGATGAAGAGTTGGTCGCGTCAGATATTCTATTTACCGCAAATCCAGAAGATTTAAAAAATGCTGATTTTCATATTGTTGCAGTGCCAACGCCAATTAATCATGCCCGTCAACCAGATCTCAGACCGATGCTTTCAGCCTCCAAGACAATTGGTAGCCAATTGAAAAAGGGCGATATTGTTGTTTTTGAGTCGACGGTTTATCCAGGAGCAACTGAAGAAGATTGTGTGCCGATACTGGAAGCTGAATCAGGATTGAAATGTGGTATTGATTTTACAGTGGGATATTCTCCAGAGCGTATTAACCCAGGTGATAAGGAACATACATTTACTAAAATTACCAAAGTAGTTTCTGGACAAGATGAAAAAACGCTAGATATTGTCGCAGAAGTTTATTCTAGCGTGGTTACTGCTGGCGTGCATAAAGCCGCAACAATTAAAGTGGCAGAAGCGGCAAAAGTAATTGAAAATACCCAGCGCGATTTGAATATTGCACTAATGAATGAACTGGCGGTTATATTTGAGAAAATGGGGATTGATACGCTGGATGTGCTTGAAGCTGCGGGTACTAAATGGAATTTCTTACCATTTAGACCTGGATTAGTCGGTGGCCACTGTATTGGCGTTGATCCTTATTATTTAACCTATAAAGCGGAACAAGTTGGATATCGACCCGAAGTAATTCAGGCTGGACGTCGAATTAACGATAATATGGCAAAGTTAATTGTTCAACGCTGTGTTAAACAGCTTATTTTGCAAGACCGTAAAGTCAAAGGCGCAAAAGTTGCTATTTTAGGGTTAACCTTCAAAGAAGACTGCCCCGATTTGAGAAATTCAAAAGTTGAAGATCTGATCGCTGAGTTTAAGAGCTATGGTATTGAACCATTGGTGCATGATGCAATGGCCGATGCTAAAGAAGCTGAAAAGTACTATGGTGTAAAATTAGCGTCTTTTGACGCGATTAAAGAATGTGAATTAGTGTTAGTCGCTGTAGCTCATAAAGAATATAAAGCTTTATCTGCAAAAGAATTTGCAGGCATGTTAGCCAAACAAGGGTGTTTATTTGATATAAAAGGAATTTTACCTAGAGCAGAATTGAAAGAGTTAGGTGTTGATGTTTGGCGAATTTAATTCGTAAAAGCTTAGTTTTATTACTAATTTTGATTTTTTAGGTTTAGATTTTTAGTTATTAATATTATGACTATAATCATTCAAAGCGAATTATCATTAGCGATTGAGTTGCTGATAAGAAAATAGTTTAAATTGGAGTAAGTATTTTGAACGTTTTAGTTACCGGTGCCGCGGGTTTTATCGGCTTTCATGTGTCTAAGTATTTGATGAGTCGTGGCGATACAGTTGTGGGAATCGACAATATCAATGATTACTACGATCCCAATATTAAACTTTCACGACTGGATATGCTCAAGGAGTTTGACGGATTTAAATTTATCAAACTAGATTTGGCGGATAAAGAAGGCATGGAAAAGCTGTTTGCTGAGCATAAGTTTGATGCAGTAATTAACTTGGCAGCTCAAGCGGGTGTTCGTTATTCGCTGGAAAATCCACATGCCTATATGGATAGTAATATTATTGGTTTTTTGAATATCCTTGAAGGGGTAAGACACAATAATATTAACCATTTAGTCTATGCTTCTTCAAGTTCTGTTTATGGTGCTAACACATTACAACCATTTTCAGAACACCATAATATTGATCACCCAGTTTCTCTTTATGCCGCCAGTAAAAAAGCTAACGAGTTAATGGCACATAGTTATAGTCATTTATATGGAATGAAAACGACAGGGCTGAGATTTTTTACCGTATATGGCCCTTGGGGCAGACCTGATATGGCGCTTTTCCTATTTGCCAAAGGTATTATTGAAGACCAGCCTATTAATATTTTCAATAATGGTAATATGATAAGAGATTTCACTTATATCGATGATATTGTTGAAGGCATTGTTCGAGTGATGGATAATCCGCCTGAAGGTAACCCTGACTGGAATGGCGATAAGCCTGACCCTGCAACCAGTTATACCAACTACCGCGTTTTTAATATTGGTAATAATAGCCCTGTTAAGTTAATGGAATTTGTCGAAGCCATTGAAAATGCCGTAGGTAAAAAAGCCATTAAAAACTTTATGCCAATGCAAGCAGGGGATGTACCTTCGACCTGTGCAGATGTCAGTGAGTTGGAAAATGCCGTAGGATTTAAACCAAATACTTCGATTCAAACGGGCATCAATAATTTTATTGAGTGGTACAGAGCGTATTTTAAAGTTTAAGAGACATCAGCGTTAACAATTTACGATTTGTTTAATTGAATCTAAAAGCCTTTGAGTTATTGCTCAAAGGCTTTTTGTTTTTAGCGCAATAAAAAGTCATTTTGATTTTGATGACTTTAATAAGTTTAGATATTTTTTTAATCTAAGTTATTCTTATAAGTACTGTCGTTTTTATAAAGTTGAAAGCAAATGATACTACCTGTTATTTTGGCTGGGGGGACAGGATCACGGCTTTGGCCCAAGTCTCGTGCGATGCATCCTAAGCAATTTTTAAAGATTTTAAGTGATAATACCATGTTGCAAGAAACGCTATTGCGACTTGATGGTATTGAATACCTCGATCCTTTAATTGTCTGTAACGAAGAATATCGTTTTCTTGTTGCTGAACAAATTCGTGAAATCAAGTTACACTGCGAAATTTTGCTTGAACCCGAGGCTAAAAATACTGCGCCTGCTATTACGCTTGCAGCGCTCCATGCCGTTGAGACTAATCCCGATGCGATTCTTTTGGTACTTGCTGCTGACCACCAGATTGAAAATATTAAAAACTTTCATCAATCGATCTATCAAGCAGAACAATTGGCAAGACAGCAAAAGCTAGTTACTTTTGGTATTGTTCCACATAAAGCGGAAACCGGTTATGGCTATATCAAGCGAGGGAAGCCAATTGAAGCTGGATTTCTCGTTGAGGAATTTACTGAAAAACCGCAAATAGAAAAAGCCAAAGAGTTTCTACAATCAGGACGCTATTACTGGAATAGTGGTATGTTTATGTTTCGTGCAAAAGACTTATTAGCTGAAATAAATCAATATTCTCCTGAAACTTTAAGTCTTTGCGAACAGGCAATGGAAAAAGTCACTCAAGATTTGGACTTTGTGCGCATTCAGGATGAAGCATTTACAAGATGCCCATCAGTGTCGATTGACTATGCCGTAATGGAGAAAACAAAAAATGCGGTGACTGTTCCATTAGACGCAGGATGGAATGATGTTGGCTCTTGGGCTGCTATTTGGGAAGTTACCCCGAAAGATAACAATGGTAATCAACTTACTGGCGATGTGCTTGTTTCGGGTTCATCGGGTTGCTTGATCCAAGCTGAAGATCGAATTGTTTCTGCGCTTGGCTTAAAAGATACGGTAATTGTCGATACAAAAGATGCTTTATTGGTGGCACATAAAGATGCCGTTCAAGATGTAAAAGTCATTGTTGAAAAATTAAAACAATCTCAGCGAACTGAATGGCAAATTCATCGGGAAGTTTGTCGGCCTTGGGGAAAGTTTGATGCGATTGATAGTGGACATCGATATCAGGTAAAACGTATCACGGTTAATCCTGGGGCGAAAATCAGTGTGCAGATGCATCATCACCGCGCAGAACATTGGATTGTGGTTAGCGGTACCGCTAAAGTCAGGAAAGGCGAACAAATCTTTTTACTTGCTGAAAATGAATCAACGTATATACCAATAGGTGAAATTCATTCGCTTGAAAACCCAGGAAAAGTGCCTCTGGAGTTGATTGAAGTACAAACCGGAGCATATCTAGGTGAAGATGATATTGTCCGGTTTGAAGATGATTATGGTCGTATTAAATAATCGGGTTTGAATCTTTGAAGGAGATAACGACTTTCAGCTTCATTGCCAGGAATATTTGACAGCAAAACGAGCGAAATCTTCACCGAAATTATCTTGACCAAAATAGAGTTCATAGCGCCAAATACTGGTCGGTTCTATTTGATTAAAGCCAATCGTCCACTCTGTCGCTCGCTCATATTTAGATTCATCACTCGGTGCTTCATCACTTAAGTTGATGTTTTTGAAAGTTGAAAGTTTAAAATCCAGATGTAAATCGGCGCTATATTCCCAGTTGTAGCGTAGCGTTGTAATACGCGCACCAATACCATCATTGATAAGTTTTTCGTCACCCCACCAATGACCCATACTATGCTTATCATTGCGATAGCCTTCGGCATAAAGATGATGTACATACCAGGCATTTTCAATGTACTGATACTCTAGAAGAGCGGATGACTTTTCAGTTAAATAAGGGAGGAATACACCAATATTGTACGCTTTATTGCCTAATTTATAAGCTTTGAAATTATTGGTATCTTCGCCTGCCAGTTCTGTATAAATACTAATAGGCATTCCCCAATAAAAATCAAATTTATTAGAAATTGAAGCCTGCTGATTTCCAAATTCCTCTTTACAATTCTGTAACTCTGATTCACCGCCGCAGTTATCACTATTAACCGGATCAATAATCGCATTCCAAACATCACCTAAATCAACATCTCTATCTCCACCACCAAACATCATTGTTCGAGTCGCGCCAATTGTCCACCAGTCAAAAGGTTGTAGACTAAAGTGCATGGTTAAAAAACCCGGCTCGCCTGATTTTCGTTCTTCTCCAAATCGAATTCCTTCCATCTCTTCCAGTTTTCCAAAAGAAACATCATAACGAATTTGGTAATCTGTCCAAGGCGTTGGGCTAGAAATATTGAACCGGGCAATTGGTTTGGCGTTTGTTGAAAGGAGCATCGCGCTTTCTTGAAACGGTGATAGCCAGATTTCTTTGTAGCCGACGTCAATTTGCAAATAATCATTACTAAACGATAGGTAGCTATGATTGGGAATAATGCCGCCGCTACCATTATAAATAGTCCCACCTAAAGAAAGATTAAAATACTCGTTAAGTTGAAAATAGCCGGCAACAACGCCAGTAAATTCGCTATCGGAATCTTGTCCACGCCTATTCGGCAGGTTTTTAAAATCAACATCACTATAAGCTATTTCTGCACTCAGTTGAGTAATATTGTAGGTGCTTTTATAACGACTAATGTACTGGCTGATCCGCTGATAAAGCTGTGGATGGCTAATACGGATTTTATCTAAATAGCCGACTAGCGTATCCAAGTGATAAGGTTTAGACATAGTTGGCATTTGGGCAACTGATGCCAGTTTTTCGAGTTCTAGTTCGAATAGAGGATCGGTTTTGATTGGCAAATAGTGCTGACTGGCAACCGCTATCTGGCTAGTACTGATTAAAATACTAAATGTTATCAAGTGAGGGACGAATCGAGTATAAATATTCAAAACAAAATGCCTGATTAATTGTATAAGTAACACTGTTGTCGCTATTGTACTGGAATAAAAAAATATAAAAAGTAAGAAAGTGTAGTTATGCAAACTAAATGATACTGTCAAATTTATATTGTTTAATGATATTGTCTAATGATATTGGCTTAGGTATTGACTATCGTTGGTAACGATTTATTTTTCACGCTTAACTTGAATTATTGCAAACTATATTTCTTGATTATCTATTCACTTTGCTTGTTTGAACTATCCGATTGCTGAGAGATTAATCGATGGGCAACAAAGACGCCAACAAGAGCACCAATGCAGTCGGCAACCATATCAGCAATACTAAAACCGCGATTAGGGATATAAATTTGGATAAATTCAATTAATATACCAAGCAGCGACGATAAAATTAGAATTCTGTAAAATCCTAATTTTTTAAAGGCAATATAAAAGATAAGACTAAATCCAAAAAAGGTGACAAAATGATATAGCTTGTCAATATGCTGAACCGAAATTGGGTTTGGTGGCCTTGGTGTTAATGTTAAATAGGCAATTGTAATAAGCACCAGCCAAAATAAAATCTGCCAAAATCGTCGATATTTATCGACGTTAATGAACTGCTTGATTATCAATGTAAAATCCAATTTGTTAAATTTCAACAAGAATCATACCTTATTCGTTTGGTTATAACTACATTACGACAAATTATCTCTGCTTAGCACGGCATACTGATAATATGCTGACTGTAAATTAACCATTGATTTAAAAGATCAGGATAAACAAAATGCAAGCTGAATATAATGCTCACGGTGGTACATTAAAACAGTTATACCTCAGTGAAGAAGAGGCAAAGTTAGCAAAAGAAACAGCAAAATCATTGCTTTCTTGGGATTTAACCCATCGTCAGATTTGTGATATCGAATTGTTGCTTAATGGTGGCTTTTCACCATTAGAAGGCTTTTTAACACAACAGGATTATCAGTCTGTTCTTGATAAAATGCGCTTAGCTAATGGTGTTTTATGGCCAATGCCAGTTACCCTAGATGTATCTGCCAAGTTTGCTGAACAAATTGAACTGGGCGATGAAATTGCCTTAAGAGATGAAGAAGGCGTTATTATCGCGATCATGCAAGTGTCTGATCGCTGGCAACCGAATAAAGCTGAAGAAGCAGAAAAAATATTTGGTGCCAATGATCAAACTCACCCAGCGGTAAGCTACTTATTTAATCAGGCTGGTGAAATTTATCTAGGCGGAAAATTAAAAGGGGTTTCAACACCTAGTCATTACGATTTTAAAGCATTAAGAGATACCCCAGCAGAGTTACAAGATAAATTTAAAAAGTGGGGATGGAATAAAGTGGTTGCGTTTCAGACTCGCAATCCAATGCACCGCGCGCACCAAGAGCTGACATTTCGCGCTGCCAAACAAGTCGAAGCAAACTTATTAATTCAACCAGTTGTTGGAATGACCAAGCCTGGCGATATTGACCATTTTAGCCGTGTTAGATGCTATGAGCATTTGGTTAAGCATTATCCTGAACAAACGACAACATTAAGCTTGTTACCTCTTGCCATGCGCATGGGCGGGCCGCGTGAAGCTGTTTGGCACGCTATCATTCGTAAAAATTATGGATGTACCCATTTTATTGTGGGACGTGATCATGCTGGACCAGGCAAAAATGCACAAGGTGAAGATTTTTATGGACCATATGATGCGCAAAATCTGATGAATGAATTTAAGGATGAACTGGGTATTGAAATGGTACCTTTTCAAATGATGGTTTATGTGAAAGAGCGTGCAGAGTATCAACCTGTGGACAATGTTCAAGAAGGCGAAACCGTTTTGAATATTTCTGGAACGGAATTTCGTCGCAGATTGGCTGAAGGTCTGGAAATACCAGATTGGTTTTCCTATTCCGAAGTTGTTAGCGAATTACGTAAACGTTATCCGGCCAGACACAAGCAAGGTGTGACGGTTTTCTTCACCGGGCTGTCAGGTTCTGGCAAATCAACAATAGCCAATGCCTTATTAAACAAATTGATGGAATTAGGCGATCGTTCAATTACTTTACTCGATGGTGATGTTGTTAGAAAGCACCTGTCTAGCGAGTTAGGTTTTTCTAAGGAACATCGTAACTTAAACATTCAGCGAATTGGCTATGTTGCCAGTGAGATTACTAAAAATGGTGGTATAGCTATTTGTGCTCCAATTGCGCCTTATCGCTCAACGCGCCGTGAAGTCAGAGAAATGATTGCACCTTTGGGTGGTTTTATAGAAGTTCACGTCGCAACCAGTCTTGAGGTGTGTGAACAACGAGACCGAAAAGGGCTGTATGCAAAAGCGCGCGAAGGAATCATCAAGGAATTTACCGGAATTAGCGATCCCTACGAAGTACCAGAAAATCCAGAACTGATTATTGATACGGTGAATTGCACCCCAGATGAAGCTGCGCAGCGAATCATTCTTAAACTGGAAAGTATGGGATATATTAAGTAGTCATCTTAGGTTTTTCAGTCTTAGGTTTTTCAATCTTAGACGTTTCAATCTAAGCAATGAGAATCTAGGAAGTAACTTTTTAAAAATTACTTCCTAAGAAGTATTATCTGACAAGTAATACCTAGTAAGCAACAGGCTCAAGCTGATATAAAATTTTTATCAGAATAATCAATCTTGGCGAACTCATGGATGAGTTTCATTCGACTTCTGAGTTAAGTTGGGTAATGTAAAGTAGAGCAAGCTAGAGTAAATTAGGGGCGTCAGCCAAATAATAACTTGGCTAAAAGATGCTGAGCTCACAGATTTTAAGTGCTAAAGAATTCAGCTAAAGCAACCGGCTCTATAAAACCAAGCTAATCTTCCACCGTTTCTTTTCACAAATATTATTGATTGACGGTGAGTATCTTTCCTTTTAAGCCAGCATATGTCACTGCGAAATTCTTTTGTGCAGTAATGTTTTTGATTTACAACGGAAAAATTAACGAAATATTCAAAAAATCAAAAACATAGACTCCTATTTCAGACGATTGTTTTCTTTGCTTTATGTTGACTTATTCGATATTATCCCGCTAGTTTAGAGCACTCCTTGTGATTCTTGCCAAATAGCCATGATAAAAGCACCCAAATCGGTGCTTTTATTGCTTAAACCATTGGCAATTAACCATTATTTTTCGAGTGAAAATTGAAACGTTATTAATGATATAAATTAATTGCATATAAGGTTGATAAGACGCATGCCTGTAATAACACTTCCCGATGGTAGTCAACGACAATTTGACAAGCCGATAACTGTCTATCAAGTTGCCGCCGATATAGGCCCAGGATTAGCCAAAGCGGCTTTGGCTGGCAAAGTAAATGACCGTTTGGTCGATACCAGCTATGTGTTAGATACCGATGCAACCTTATCCTTAGTGACCGAGCGTGATGAAGAAGGCTTAGATATTATTCGCCACTCTTGTGCACACTTATTAGCTCAAGCCACCCAAGCTATTTTTCCAAAGGCGCAAGTGACAATTGGTCCCGTAATTGACAATGGTTTTTATTATGACTTTGCATTTTCCAGACCTTTTACTCCTGAAGATCTGGTAGCGATTGAAGCCAAGATGGAAGAAATAGCTAAGCAAGATCTGCCTGTGCAAAGAACAACCATGTTAAGAGAAGATGCAATTACTTTTTTCCGTAATATGGGAGAAGAGTATAAAGCTGAAATAATTTCGAGTATTCCGCAAGGTGAAGAGATCTCTTTATATCAACAAGGAGATTTTATCGATCTTTGTCGAGGCCCGCATGTACCCAGTACTGGCCGAATAAAAGCATTTAAGCTGATGAAATTAGCTGGTGCTTATTGGCGTGGTGATTCTAATAATGAAATGTTGCAGCGAGTTTACGGTACTGCCTGGACTAATAAAAAAGAACTGAAACAGTATCTGCATCGTTTAGAAGAAGCTGAAAAGCGTGATCATCGAAAAGTTGGTAAAGCAATGGAGCTTTTCCATTTTCAAGAAGATGCGCCTGGAATGGTCTTTTGGCACCACAATGGCTGGATCGTGTTCAAGCAATTAGAAGCTTATATTCGCAGTGTTTTGGATATTAATGATTATCAGGAAGTGAAAGCGCCACAAATTATGGACCGCAGCCTGTGGGAAAAGTCAGGTCACTGGGAAAAATATCACGATGATATGTTTACCACTGAATCTGAAAATCGGACCTATGCGGTAAAACCTATGAACTGTCCGGGACATGTTCAAATATTTAATCAAGGGCTCAAGTCGTACCGTGATTTACCCTTGAAAATTGCAGAATTTGGCTCTTGTCATCGAAATGAGCCTTCTGGTGCACTGCATGGATTAATGCGTGTTAGAGCATTCACTCAAGATGATGCCCATGTATTTTGTACTGAATCACAAGTACAAGAAGAAGTTTCGAAGTTAATCGATGTAATTTATCAAGTTTATGCAGATTTTGGCTTTGATAAAATTGAAATAAAACTTTCAACACGTCCCGAAAAACGAGTTGGATCTGATGAGGTTTGGGATGCTTCAGAAAAGGCATTGGCGGACGCATTAGCGTCAAAGCAAATAGCATTTGAGTTACAACCGGGTGAAGGGGCATTTTATGGACCTAAAATTGAGTTTTCGTTGCGTGATTGCCTAGACAGGGTTTGGCAATGCGGCACAGTGCAACTAGACTTTTCAATGCCACTTAGATTAGGTGCTGAATATGTCGATGAGGATGGTAGCAAGAAGGTGCCGGTAATGATCCATCGCGCGATCCTTGGCTCGCTAGAGCGATTTATTGGCATTTTAATCGAAGAGTACGCTGGAAAATTTCCGCCCTGGCTGTCTCCAACACAAGCTGTTTTGTTGAATATTACCGATAAACAGCGTGAATATATCGAAAATTGTGTGAAATATTTGAAATCACAAGGGTTTAGAGTGAATTCGGACTTGAGAAACGAGAAGATCGGCTTTAAAATTCGCCAGCACACGCTAAAACGCGTTCCATATCTGTTGGTGGCCGGTGATCGTGAAGTTGAGACGAATACGCTTTCGGTACGGACTCGAAGTGGTAAAGATCTTGGCAGTATAACGTTAGAGGCATTTGCAGAGAGACTAACTGCTGATATCGCACAGAAAGGGCGTTATGTAGAGCCATGATTGCTATAGACGCATTAATAATAGTAAGCGTTTATGTATAGAGAGGAAATATTAACAGAACCGTAAAAATTTAATACTGAACAAGATTAATCGATAAAATTAGTCTATGTTTATTGGCATTATTAAATATTTCCTCTTATATCAAGTAATTTCAGATAGAGTAAGATACTGTATTTATTTAATAAAAGAGGATGAATAACATTAAAAAACCAAGACCAAAAGCGAATATGAAAGACCAGCGCGCAAATATAAACGATGAAATAACAGCACCAGAAGTACGATTAATAGGTCCCGATGGTAGTGCAATTGGGGTCGTATCAAACAAAGACGCTCAACAAGCTGCAGATGATGCGAAATTGGATTTAGTCGAGATTTCGCCAGGGGCCGAGCCACCTGTTTGTAAAATCATGGACTATGGAAAATATATTTTTGAGCAGAAAAAAGCCAAGGCTGCTGCCAAAAAGAAGCAAACAATTGTTCATGTCAAAGAAATTAAATTCAGACCAGGGACTGATATTGGTGACTACAACGTCAAATTAAGGAAGTTACAAGAATTCTTATCTGACGGTGATAAAACTAAAATCACTGTTCGATTCCGAGGTAGGGAAATGGCTCATAAAGAACTGGGCATGGAACTTCTGGGAAGGGTTGAAAAAGATTTAGCTGAGTTTGGTGAAGTTGAAGCCAGACCAAAGCTAGAAGGGCGACAAATGATTATGGTGGTTGCCCCGAAAAAGAAAAAATAGCCAATAGGCTGTTTTTGTCCGTGCAGGGTTTTTGGCAACCCGGTATGGACTTGGTGAGAAGGCACCTAAAGCCTTCTTTTTTATTAAGCACTGTCAGGTAACAAACGGTATAGTGAATAATTCGTACTATTAGTACGTATTGATTACAAAATACGACCTGCAGATGATATTTGGAGTAAACAAGAAATGCCAAAAATCAAGTCTGATAGCGGCGCTGCCAAGCGCTTCAAAAGAACGGGTAAAGGTGGTTTTAAGCATGCTCAATCGCATCGTCGCCACATTCTTACAAAGAAGAGTTCAAAGCGGAAACGTCATTTACGTGGTATGGAAATGGTAGCTCCGGCTGATGTTGAACAATTGAATCGTCAGATTCCTTACGCATAAGAATGGAGGAGTAAAAGATGCCAAGAGTTAAACGTGGTGTAACGGCCCATAGACGTCATAAAAAAGTTTTAAAGGCGGCTAAAGGTTATTATGGTGCTCGTAGTCGTGTTTTCCGTGTTGCCAAGCAAGCGGTAACTAAAGCGGCTCAATATGCTTATCGTGACCGCCGTCAAAGAAAACGTCAGTTCCGTGCGTTATGGATCCAACGAATTAATGCAGAAGCCAGAGTTAATGGTATGTCTTATAGCCAATTTATCAACGGTCTGAAGAAAGCATCTATTGCAATCGATCGTAAAATATTGGCTGATATTGCTGTTTTTGATAAGGCTGCATTTAGTGCTTTGGTTGAGAAAGCAAAAGCTGCTCTTGCTTAGGTACTACTAAATCGAGTTAACATGAATTGACTCTGTTTAGACAGATTAAAGGGAAGGGCATAAGTCCTTCCCTTTTTTATTGGCAAAATAATTACTATTGCAATTGAAAAGAATTTTTTGATAATCAAATGGTTATTGATAACTGATTACCAGACCAAAACCGGAATAATTAAATGTCGAATATGATTGATGAATTACTTGACCGTGGCCTAAAAGCGGTAACGAATGCTGATAGTCTTGAAGCACTAGAAAAGGTTAAGGTTGAGTTTTTAGGGAAAAAAGGTGAGTTAACATCGCAGCTCAAATCACTGGGTAATCTCCCTGCTGAAGAACGACCTCTCGTTGGAGCAGAAATTAATAAGGCGAAAAAAGCCATTCAAGCGAAAATTGATAATCAACGCATTCAATTTGAACAAGCAAAAATTAATGCTCAACTCAATGAAGAAACAATTGATGTCACCCTCGCTGGAAGAAATATCCAAACTGGCGGCTTGCATCCGGTTAATCGAACACTGGAAAGAATTGTTAATTATTTTTCTCAAATTGGCTTTGGTGTAGAAGAAGGTCCCGAAGTTGAAGATGACTTTCATAATTTTGAAGCGTTAAATATTCCCGGTCACCATCCTGCTCGTGCAATGCATGACACTTTTTATTTCGGTGATGGCCAACTGCTACGAACACACACCTCGCCAGTACAAATCAGAACGATGGAGAAAACTCAGCCTCCAGTTAGAATAATTGCTCCTGGCAGGGTTTATCGATGTGATTCAGATTTAACCCACACACCTATGTTTCATCAGGTAGAAGGACTGTTGGTTGATAAGACGACTTCTTTTGCTGACTTAAAAGGTGTATTAGATGAGTTTTTAAAACACTTTTTTGAAAATGAGAATTTAGCCGTTCGTTTTAGACCATCATATTTTCCATTTACAGAACCCTCGGCAGAAGTCGATATTGAATGTGTTATGTGCGCCGGAAAAGGTTGCCGGGTATGTAAACAAACAGGATGGCTGGAAATTTTGGGATCGGGCATGGTTCACCCAAAAGTACTTGAGTCAGTAGGAATAGATAGCGAAGAATATACTGGTTATGCATTTGGTATGGGGGTTGAGCGGATGACGATGCTGCGTTATGGCGTCAATGATCTACGTTTATTCTTTGAGAATGACTTGCGCTTTTTAACGCAATTTAATTGATTAAGATAATTGAATTGAACACCTGCTTGTTCATCAATTTGATCAATTACCAATGAAATCAGGTACAGAATATTAAGTATTGTTCGAACCAGAGTATTTCAGAACTAAGTACTGAACAAAACGAAGTACTGATCATAAATAAATTAATCGAGAACTTTCAAACTGAAATTTATGTTTGAGAATGTTGGATACTGATAATGAAAATAAGTGAAAATTGGTTACGCACTTGGGTTAATCCTCAAATTTCAACTGACCAACTGGTGAGTGTTTTAACAATGGCCGGTCTCGAAGTCGATGGCATTGAAGAAATGGGCGCCGAACTTAAGGGTGTTTTGGTGGGGGTAATCGAAAAAGCAGAAAAACATCCTGAAGCTGATAAATTACAAGTATGCAGTGTTAACATTGGTGAGTCTGAAAATTTACAGATTATCTGCGGTGCGCCGAATGCACGAGAAGGGATTAAAGTTGCTGTTGCTACGATTGGTTGTGTTTTACCCGGTGATTTTAAAATTAAAAAAGCTAAATTACGGGGGGTTCAATCATTTGGCATGTTATGCTCGGGTAAAGAATTGAATTTATCCGATGATCATGACGGTATTATGGAATTGCCTGCCCAAGCCAGCATTGGCACTGAATTAGTTGACTGTCTTGGGTTAAAAGATAATTCAATTGAAATTGATTTAACACCCAATCGTGGAGATTGTTTGGGTATCAAAGGGCTGGCATTTGAAGTTGGCGTTTTAACTCAATCTGCTCTTTCGCCTGTTAATATTGAGCCTGTCCCAGCATCAATTGATGATAAGGTTGAAGTCAATTTACATGCCCCAGAAGCGAACCCTAGATTTGTTGCACGAGTGATTAAAGGTGTAAATATCAAGGCACCTACACCGGAATGGATGAAAGCAAGATTACTGGCTTCAAATATTCGAAGCATTGACCCTATTGTTGATGTTACTAACTATGTGATGCTTGAGTTAGGGCATCCCATGCATGCGTTTGATTTAAATAATCTCGATGGGGCATTACATGTTAGATATGCCAATGAAGGAGAAAAACTGACCCTGTTAAACGATCAGGAAATCACCATTAGGCCAGATACGCTGGTTGTTGCTGATGACAATAAAGTGTTGTCTCTGGCAGGAATTATGGGGGGAGAATTTTCGGGAATTAATAAAAATACCCAAGATTTATTACTAGAAGCCGCACATTGGGAGCCTATTAATATTGCTGGAAAAGCCAGAAGTTATGGACTTCATACCGATGCTTCACATCGATTTGAGCGTGGTGTTGACTATAATATGAGTGCTGAGACAATTGAACGGGCAACACAATTAATTATAGAAATTGCAGGTGGTCAGGCTGGCCCAATTGTTGATCAAATTGATGATGTGCATTTCCCCCAGTCAAAAAGTATACAGCTTCGACAATCTCGAATTGAACGCTTATTAGGTGTTCAATTAGATGATAGTCAAGTTGAAGATATTCTTACTCGCTTGGGAATGGGGTTGACGTCTAATCAATCAGGCTGGCTGGTTGAGATTCCTTCGCGACGTTTTGATATTTCTATTGAGGCCGATCTCATTGAAGAGTTGGCTAGAATCTACGGCTACAATAAAATTCCAAGCCGAAAGCCTGTTAGTGAAATGTCGATGATTCGTCATCCTGAGAATCGTTTGACCAAATTGCAAATTGCAAAGCTGTTAGCTGCTCGAGGTTATCAGGAGTGTATTACTTACTCATTTGTTGATAAAAATGCACAGCAGCTAATCGATCCTGCAATCGAACCGCTGGCACTGTTGAATCCAATTTCGTCAGAATTAGCCATTATGCGTACATCACTTTGGCCCGGACTATTAAAAACTGTTGAATATAATCAAAAGCGCCAACATGACAGAATTCGACTGTTTGAAACCGGTCTTAAATTTATTCCTGGCGAGCAGGGGCTTGAGCAAATACCTGTTATTGCTGGTGTGATTACTGGATGCAGATATGCAGAAAACTGGGAAGCTGCGAATCAAAAAGTTGACTTTTATGATTTAAAAGGAGATTTGCAGGCCATTTTTGATAGTACGCAAGCCAGTGATGAATTCTCATTTGTTGCTGCTCAACGTGAAGGACTTCATCCTGGACAAACAGCAACCATTTATCGCAATGGCCATGAGTGCGGAATTATTGGAAAATTACACCCACAAACCCAACGAGAGTTTGATTTAGAAGAATCTACTTATGTATTTGAGCTAAACTTGAAAAAGGTACTTCCTAGGATATTACCCAGGTTTAACCCTTTATCGAAATTCCCGTCCATTCGTCGAGATATTGCGATTTTGGTAAAAGAAAGCGTGACATCTTCGCAAATTATTGATTTAATTGGACAAACAGCCAAACATTGGCTAAATAATATAGTGATATTTGATATTTATCGTGGTAAAGGTATTGAACCTGGCTACAAGAGTGTTGGCATTGGCTTTACTTTACAGCGTGCCGACCGTACCTTTAAAGACGCTGAAATTACCAAAACAATGGATAAGGTTATTTCGGTATTAACTGAGAATTTAGGCGCAGTATTGAGGGAATAGCGAATGGCACTAACTAAAGCAGATATGGCTGAACGCTTATTTGAAGATTTAGGGTTGAATAAGCGAGAAGCTAAAGAAATGGTGGAGGGCTTTTATGAAGAAATTCGGGAGTCTCTCGCCAACAACCAACAGGTCAAACTTTCTGGGTTTGGTAATTTTGACTTGCGTGACAAAAAGCAGCGTCCAGGAAGAAATCCAAAAACTGGGGAAGAAATTCCTATCAGTGCGAGAAGAGTGGTTACATTTCGACCAGGACAAAAACTTAAAGCCAGAGTAGAGGCCTATGCTGGAAGCAAGCAACAATAACGAACTCCAACCCATACCAGACAAACGCTACTTCACCATTGGTGAAGTAAGTGAACTATGTCTGGTTAAACCTCACGTTTTGCGTTATTGGGAACAAGAATTTCCACAATTAAAACCAGTCAAACGTCGAGGTAATCGACGCTATTACCAGCGTGAAGATGTGTTAGTCATTCGAGAAATTCGTGAGTTGCTTTATGATCAGGGATTTACAATTGGTGGCGCACGTCAGCAATTAGAATCAGAAGAAAACCAAACAGAGCAGGCAATTATTGAAGAAATTATTCTTGAGTTAGAGGATGTTTTAAAAATACTCAAACATTAAGCTGATATGGATTAGCTGACATTATTTGCCAAAATTCATAATAGAATTTCATAACAATTACTTGCAATGTGTTCAAATTCAGGTAACATTCCGCACCACTAAAAGTTATTCAAGTATCATTGCAATTAAAGACAAAGCAATAACAGATAATTAAATAGTTTTAGTTGTTAGCTCGGTGCTAATGTGTAATTAAAGCAAGTTCAGAATTACAATCAAAATATTTTAATCGGAGCGTGGCGCAGCCTGGTAGCGCACTTGCATGGGGTGCAAGTGGTCGGAGGTTCAAATCCTCTCGCTCCGACCAATTTTTCTTTATTTTCAATCAGTGAAACTTTCCGGCTCATATTCAGTTTAAATCTTCGTTTCTGCCTTTTGCATCAGTTGTTTTAATCTTTCGCAATCTTGAGAAATTATCATCAAATTTACACTGAGCTTCGGCTGTAGGAAGTGGTATTGGGTAATGCTGATCGCCTGATTTTATTAAATATGTGAACTTACTCGAAAATAGTTGAATCATTTAATGCAATAACTGTGATTTTTGACTATAAAATGTATACTGATAAGTTATTAAAAACGGTAAATTACAGGAAGTTTGTTATTGCCAATTATTAAAAAAATTATAATTATTTGTATTGTCTGGTTTTCGGGGGAAAGCCCGCTATTTGCTGCGAATAATAAAATCGCCGTATTTTATCCGCAAAGCAAAGAACCCTATCAATCAATTTATCAAGAAATTATCACTGGTATTGAAAGTAGTCAGCAAGATATTTTAGTTGTCGAATTATCGAAAGATTATGTTGCCGCCTCAATTACCAAGGAGCTCGTACAAAAGGAGATTAATAAAGTTATTGTGTTAGGTCGACTGGGAATAAAATTAGCTAGACAATTACCTGAAAATATTCATGTTATTTCTGGTGCGTTGCCGATTCCTCCGGGAAGCATTGATGGGATAAGTTTGATTGCTGATCCAATAAAATTATTTGAGTATTTAAATACCGTTGCCCCCGCAGTAAAAAATGTTCATGTTGCTTTCAGCAGTGAAAACCAATGGATGATTGACTTAGCAGAGGCTGCAGCAAAAAAGAAAAATTTAGTTTTAAAAGCTAAACTCATTAATCAGACAGCAGAAGCGATTCAATATTATAACCAATTATTCGGTTCGCTAGACTCGTCACAAGATTCTATTTGGTTACCGTTAGATAGGGTAACTTCACATGATAAGGTGATTTTGCCTCTCATCCTTGAAAAAGCTTGGTCGAAAGAAATTGTCGTTTTTTCAAGTAAACCATCCCATGCTAAGCGAGGGGCTTTATTTTCAACATATCCAGATAATTACCTGCTTGGGCAACAATTGTCTAAAATGGTCAATTCGGTTGCTGCGGCACCTGACACACCAAAATTTGCGGTACTCGATTCATTACAGCTGGCGGTCAATATAAGAACGGCTGCACACTTGGGGTTAAAATATTCAAGTGACCAGCAAAAACAGTTTAAACTGACTTTTCCGGAGTAGGTGAAGAAATGTTTAAATCATTTGGTAATCAATCTCCTTTAAAACGCCAGCTTTTAGGATTTTTGTTACTGAGTGTTGTAATCCTGGTGATAACGACGTCACTAATTACTGCGTGGCAAACCAGTATCAAAGTTGAAAATTCAATCATTGAAAATGGCTTGCAGGTGACGCGAAACTTTGCAGATCAAACGGTTTTAGCATTGTTAACAGGGAGTGAAGAAAATGCTAGAGAAGCGGTTGATAGAGCAACTGGTTTCGAGTCGGTTATCGCTGTTGCGGTGTTTGATTCACAAGATAATATTTTGGTGACTTCAGCTAAAAATGTAAAAGACCGACTGGATTTTGAACATAAAAAGATTACCGAACACCCTATATTAATTGAAGATGCGGAATCCTCCTGGACCTTTGCTGCGCCCGTTTATTTTGAGGATGATCGTTTCGATGTAGATACTGTTGAGCCAGATGAAGAAGCAATCAATCGACAAAAAATTGGTTATGTTTTGGTCAAATATAATAAGCGAAGTTTACGAGAAATTCAGCAATCGATTTTGGTCAGCAATATATTAACCAGTATTATTATTGCTTCAGTGTTAGCTGTATTTATGAGCTTAGGTCTTAATCGCTTGACTCGACCAATTAGTGGTTTGTCTAAAACAATGGAGTCAGCGAGGGATTCTGCTGAATATTTGCGAGCAGAAGTTAGTGGGGCAGCCGAAATTAGACAAATGGCAGAGGTCTTCAATCAAATGATGGAGCGTCTTGAGCAAACTAATATCGAATTAGAAAAGCATCGAAATAATCTAGAATCTGAAGTTGAAATCAGAACTCAAGAGTTGAGAGTCGCACGTGATACCGCATTAACAGCAAACCGACATAAGTCTGAATTTTTAGCCAATATCAGCCATGAATTAAGAACGCCACTGCAAGCGATAATTGGATACACCGATCTTGTTAAAGAAGAAATCGAACTGGAAGGAATGGATGCACAAGCAGAGGATTTAGCAAAAGCTATTCGCAGCGCACATCACTTACTTGGACTGATTAACAATATCCTCGATCTTGCAAAAATTGAAGCCGGTAAAATGGACTTGTATTTACAAGCCGTTGATATGGAATATTTAGTCAATGATACAATTGAAACCATACAACCTATGGCTGAGGCAAATGACAACAAACTGCGACTAGTTCGTGGTGAACTACCTGAAAAGTTATTGTTGGACCGACAGAAAATGTTGCAAATCTTCCTTAACCTGCTGAGTAATGCATGTAAATTTACCAAAAATGGAGAAGTTATTTTTGAAATTTACAGTGATATAAATTATCTGTATTTTTCGGTTAAAGATACCGGTATTGGAATTGCGGAAGAACAACTGGAATTTATATTTGAAGAGTTTACTCAAGTTGATGGTGCACAAACACGTAAATTTGAAGGAACCGGACTTGGAATGGCAATTACTAAAAATTTTTGTGATTTAATGAATGCCACAATCCATGTTGAAAGTGAGCTTAAGGTTGGAACAACATTTCGTGTCAGATTGCCCATTATTACTGATGAATCAAAATTGTAAGACTTAAAAAATATTGATGTTTAATTAATAGGCTTACTTGTGAAAAAACTAAATTAGACTAGAATTACTAATTTAGGGTAAGTCATACCAAACACTCAAAAACAAAATAACAGGTATTTAATATGACTGCAAAACCTCGTTCATTGATCCTATTTTTGTTTATTCATTTTATTTTATCTCCCATAAGTTCTGCTCAGGAAGTGTCAGAGAACGAATATGATCTGGCTGACTTTTATGGTGACGAAGAGTTTGTGAGTATTGCTACAGGAAGTAAAAAATCAATTAGTAAAGCGCCTGCTGTTGCCTCTGTGATAACTGCAAAAGATATCCGCAGAATTGGGGCAACTAATTTAGCCGAAGTACTGGAGCAAGTTCCTGGACTTCATGTATCCCGCAGCGGGCAAAACTTTGTTCCCGAGTTTTGGTTTCGTGGTATTACTTCTACTTTTAATCCACAAACCTTGATTATGATAAATGGCGTATCGACAAAAAGTGTTGTTCGTGGCGATAACCATACTGTTTGGGGACAATTTCCAATTCACGGTATTGAACGTATCGAAATTATTCGTGGGCCCGGTTCGGCGCTGTATGGTGCGGATGCTTTTTCTGGTGTCATAAATATTATAACCAAAGGTAGTGAAGAGCCCTTTAATAATGAAGCTGGTATCATGTACGGTAGCTTTAACACAAAAAATATTTGGAGTAACAATCAGTTTACACTCGCTGACTGGAATTTTGCGCTTACTACTGAGTATATAAAGAGTAAAGGCTTTGAGGGGTTGATTGAAGAAGACACACAAACAATTTTTGACCGTGTTGCGGCAACGTTAAATTTGCCGGCAGCTTCACAAGCGCCAGGATTTCTTGCCACCAGTTTTGAAGCTTTGGATATTTGGATGTCTGCCAATAACACTTGGGTAAATCTTCAAGCCGGGTTGCAAAAGCGTAGTGATATAGGAACCGGGCAAGGTGGAACAGAAGCGTTAGACAAAATAGGGCGTTTGGGTAATTACAAGAAAATTTTCAAGATCTCACTTAATGAGGTAGAGGTTTTGCCTCAGTTTAGTTTAGGTGGAAATATTTCCTATTATGGTTCAAGTCAGGAAATCGAGAAAGATATGGTGTTATTTCCTCCTGGCGCTTTTTTCGGGTCTTTTCCCGATGGATTTATCGGTAATCCTGGGTGGGAAGAAGAAACCACTCATGCGACTTTAACGGCAACTTATCGTCAATTTAATCAAACAGAAATTTCATTTGGTGCAGGATATGATCGGCAAAACCTGTATAAGGTTGTTGAAGAGAAAAACTTTTATCCAGACTTTTCGCCGCGCCCAGGTGGTATTGAAGATGTTTCTGATACGGCAGAAGTTTACATGCCAGAGGCCGACAGAGAAAGTCATTTCTTTTATACACAGTTGATTAGTCAGATTGCGCCAGACTGGGAGTTAACGGCTGGTGCCCGATATGATCATTACACTGACTTTGGTTCAACCATTAATCCGCGTATTGCATTGGTCTGGTCTTCCAGTTTAAATTTGACCACTAAATTTCTCTATGGCAAAGCATTTAGAGCGCCGGCATTTGCTGAATCTTTGGTTGTTAACAATCCTATCGCGCTTGGCAATCCAACAATAAAGCCTGAAACAATCGATACGCTGGAGGTGGCATTTAACTATAATTACTCACCAGAGCTTTCTTTAGATTTTAATTTGTACCATTATGAAATTGAAGATTTCATTACTTTTATTTTGGATGAAAACGGTGTTACAGCAACTGCACAAAACATCGGAAAACGCTCAGGCAAAGGGTTCGAGTCGGGCTTAAACTATCACTGGTCCGAGAGCTTTGATATTTCAGCGAACATTGCTTATGTCAATGCAAAAGATAAGTTACTCGATAGCAAAGTGCCTGATTATCCTGATATTCAATTTTATTTAAATGCCGATTGGCATATAGCTGATAAATGGAAATGGAATGGTCAGTTGTTTTATATTGGTGAGCGAGAGCGAATGCCAACGGATCCGCGAGAAGACTTACAGGATTATTTACAATTCAATATGGTAACTAGCTATCAAAGTGCTGATAATTTTTTGATTGAATTTATTGTTGCTAACTTATTTGATGAAGAAATTTGTGAGCCGAGTGGCGCATCGACAACGCTCGGACAAATTCAGATTCCAAATGATTTGCCCCAAGCGGGGCGAGCTGTTTATTTACGGGCCAGTCTGCAGTATTAAGTTTATTCATTTGTTAATGTTGAGCTACCAGGATTTGTCTTTTTCTCCAACAAAATTGATGTCGCTGCACTTGATAGGTAAAAATGTTCCCGGTGGTTTTTTTTGTGCATCGAGATAACAAGGAGGCATACCCGCAACAACTAATAAGGAAACAAATAAGCTCAATTCAGTTTTGTTAAACTCTAAGTCTGCTAATACTGCGGAATAAAGTGCGGCAATATTCATTTGAATATTTTTTTTTGCTTTTAAAATTGCTTCAATTTTAAAAGCGAGTTTGAAATGAAAGCCTTTGTCACAGCCAAGCCGGTTTAAATAGCTAACAAAGTGTGGGACGCGCTCATCAACTGAAGTAATCGGACGTCCAAAGCCGAAAATTGTTTCGTTGCTGTCGAGTTTCTGTTGTATTAGAAATTCTAATGACTGTCCATGAATAGTTAATAACTTTTCCATTTTTTGATACATAACCAAACAATTCACTAATGGCTGAGTAACGAATAACTCAGCATCACACGAAGATAATCCGCCAACAATTGACATCAATGCCGTACTACGTGTGGTACCCGCAAGAGCTGCAATGCGATTGGGCCAGATTCGAATATCTGAGTAGCTAGTGCTTCTCCAAATATAGTTTAAAATTTTTAGTTGAACTTCTGTAAATTCACGCCCCGTTATTCCATATAAATTTAGTTCAAACCAACTCTCAGATGTAAAGTCATTATGCAAGTCTTTTTCTCTAAAAATAGACTTTTCACTTAAATAGGCATAACCAGAGTCAGTAGGGTAGTGTGTGTGCAATTGGTTCAGTTTGAAATTTTTAGATAACATAGCGGATAAAAATATAAATAATATAAATTAAAAAATATCGAACAATATTACAAATGCTCAACATTTTAATTGAGTAACTTGCTTATGATTCAATCTGGCAAATAAGAATAACTAATTTCTCAACATGGCTATCACTTTAAATAGTAGTCTTTAATTTACAGCAATCCTTTTTGAAAACTTGAACATGATTGGTTTGCTGAGTTAATTAATTATTCATAAAAATGGTAAAGTTAATCATTTACATAATGCTTCACCAATTGAGAAATGTCAGGTAGTTTTGTTGGTTTTTCTTCTTGAGTAAATTTTACTGTATCAGCAAAAAAAGGAAACTTTTTCCAGCCAAGCTCTTTTTGTTCTAAAGCGTGAGCAGCGATGCCTGGTAAACGTAAAATTAAAAATAAATATTCGCATTGTTCTTCGGTTAATCCCAAATCACAAAAACCAGCAGCTAAAACACAGATTAAAGAAATTGGATAACCTGCTGTTGATTCAATGGTTTCACGGTGTTCCTCTAGCCCATTTAAGTAAGAGGATGATACGGCTTTAGTTAAAAATTGGAGGCACTCAAGTACAAACGGAGAGGTTTTTTCAAAGTGTATATCAAACCCTGGCGGGTGTTTAATATCGGGTAAAACTTCTTTTTTATCCAGTTTCTTGAGCGCATTTATAAAACTCAAAGGCTCAAAATCAGAGGTTTTGCCATCTGAGGACTCAGCGTCAGATAGTTTGACGCTTGCTTTCATCCACTGCATACAGAGTGAGACTTCTTGAGAACCATAAAATTGTCCTGCACTACAGCTTATACCCGAGATAAGAATTGAAGATGCTGGCGCTTTACCCACGCCGGCATTCATTGCTGCGCGTACGCCAAAATCTCTTAAACCTGGATTGCATAAAATTAGTGAAAGTTTTTCTAGGAGTAGTTTTTCTTGGGGCTCGGCACGTTTGCCAGAAATTAATAAAAATAAATACTCTATCCAAGTTGCATTCGGTAATATCTGATTGACAATATCATAGCCCATACAAGAAATACTTTTGGGTTGAAATTCGCTTTGTTCATCAGCTTGTTCATACCAAATAGAAGAGGTGATGATGGTTTTATTGGTTTGCACGATTTAACCTCCAGGCGTTGCGGAGCTGTCGGCCAAACCTTTAACTCTCTGTCCCATTGGCGGAACTTCATTTGGATCGATAATCAGATCTATTAATGTTGGACCTTCTCTTTTACCTAGATATTCCCAGTCTATATTATCAAGTTCTGTTGGACTGGTAATCGTCATTGCTGGTACGCCCATTGCTTCAGCTAGTCTGGCAAAATTAATTTGTGGTAACTCAAAACCGATTTCTTCCGCTTTTCCGAGTTTTTGTCCATGTTTGACCATGCCTAACGCGCTATCATTTAAAACAACATAGATAACTGGAAGTTTATGTTGAAGTGCAACAGTAATTTCCTGACCGGCCATTAAGTAGCTGCCATCACCCGTGATACAAACTGCAGGTTTTCGTCCACTGCCTAAACAGTTACCGATAGCTGCGCCAATAGCCCATCCCATCGAACCAAAGCCCATTGCAATGTGGTAATTTCCCTTTGCGCTTGCGCGGTGAAAATAATGGGTAAACCAAGCCCAGGCATTACCAGCATCAATATGAACCCGAAAATAATTTGGAATTTTTTTTGCAAATTTAGTGACTACTTTTTGTGGCTTTAGCGGTAAGCTATTTGAGTAGCAAGATGCGGGATCGTTTAGCCGGATTTGAAAACCATGATCATTACTTGGAATATGGTGATCGAGAAAATTTTGTTTAACCGGATCCGGTGCATCCCATTTTCGCCCCCACTTTAGACCTAAAATTATATCGCTGTTAAGTTGCTCAAAGATTAATTTGAGATCACCACAAACATGTAATCTGGCCATTGGTGAGCGAGAAAAATGTTCAATATTCGGATCAATATGTACCAGTTTGCTGTTTAATAAGTCCGACTGCCAGCCGCCTGTGCCAAGCTCAGTAATCGGTGTACCAATAGCAAGAAGCAAATCAATTGTTTTATCTCTAATGGTTTGCTCTGCACTTTGATGACCGGCAAATCCAAACACACCACGATATAAAGGGTGGAAACCATTTATCCAGCGTTTTCCAGCAGGACCGGTGATAATAGGAGAACGAGTTAATTCAGCAAACTCCATGATTTGTTCGATGGCTGCACCACAACCACGTCCCAAATAAAGTGCAACGCGTTTTGACTGCTTGAGCATATCCAGTAGTTTAGCCACCGCAACATTATCAGTAAGTGCAAAGTCGTGTACTAAATTATCAGCTTGAGTTAATTCAAAAGTACTCGCCGGTGTTCTTAAAATATCTGAAGGTATAGAAATGTGTGCCGGACCCGATGGTACTCGATAAGCAGCGGTGATTGCAGAAATTAATTTTGCGGTTAATTGTTCTGTATGAGAAACCAACGTATTGTAGCGCGTGCAATGACGAAAAATTCCAACAGTATCGATTGCCGTGCACGAAGATTCTTGCAAAGCATTACGACCAAATTTAGGGAGAGGTGTTTGTGCGGTAATGACAAGTATCGGAATATTATCAGCATAAGCAGATGCAACGCCCGTTAACAAGTTAGTTGCACCAGGACCTGTGGTCGCACAGCAAACACCAATTTTTCCAGTTTCTCGCGCATAGCCTTCGGCCATAAATGCAGCTCCCGCTTCATGACGAGCAACAATTATTTTAGGGCCTTTATTTTTATATCTTGCTAGCGCGTTATAAAATGGTTCGATTGCGCCACCAGGTACACCAAAAACATATTCGACGCCTAAAAGATTTAAATATTCAATAATTAAATCGGCGTTATCCCAGTTTTTTTTTGGTTGAAAATTTGTTTGATTCGTCTTTCTTGAAACCAACGATAACTTCATACATCACCTCTTAAGGTTTTAGTTATCAGTGCGTGGATTAAAGGGGCGCCATTTTAGACTGTTTTTTAGTCAAATAACAAATACTATTTGAAGTTATGTCAACAAATTATGTTTTTTTAACTGAAAATAATATTGTAAATGTGAAGCAGTTATTTATTTGAGTGTTGTTTTATTTTTCTAATTTAATATTAAATAATTTAGCATTACTTACATTAATTCTTGCTTAAATAAAACTTCGATCGGTTTAGGTTGTCCGAGATGGTATCCTTGTGCATAAGTAACACCGATAGATTTTAATAATAAAAAGGTTTCTTCATTTTCTACAAACTCAGCAACAGTTTTTTTATTGAGTGCTGAAGCCACTTCATAAATCGCTTTAACTAAAGCCAGGTCTACTGGATTTGAAATTAAATCAATAATAAATGAACCGTCTATTTTTACAGATTGTGCGGGAAGTTGTTTGATATAATTGAAAGTGCTAAAACCAGTACCAAAGTCATCAATAGAAAACTCGCAGCCTAATCGACGAATAGCAGAAACAATTTGTCGGGTTGCCCGAATGTTACTTAAACTGGCACTTTCTGTTAATTCAAAAATAATATTAGCGGCATTCACTTGATATTGTTTAATGGTATCTTTAATTAGTGGTACTAGGCGTTCATCACTAAAGCCTTGCGCAGACAAATTAATCGATATTTTGCCCAGCTGCGGATATTCACTTAGATACTTTATTGCCTTGTTGATAACTTGATGGTCCAGCAAACTCATGTCACCTTCACGTTCAAGAGCAGGAATAAATTCACCGGGTGTTACTATTTTGCCATCGAGCTCTAATCTAACTAATGCTTCATAGTAATGCACCTCACGCGTATTTAATTCGAATATGGGTTGAAAATAAAGTAGCAAATTATCTTGGGCAACTGCCTGGTGTAATTTTCTTGCCCAGTCCAAACTGTTTTGTAGATCATTACTGTGTATGTCATTTTTGTCATAAATGTGAGCGAGGTTTCGTCCTTGTTTTTTTGCTGCATAAAGTGCAATATCAGCTTGCTTCATGTATTCATTGGCACTGGGCTCTTTGCCATTAATTTCAGCAATACCAATCGAGCAGTTAACTTGAAAAACCTGATCTTCGAGATTGCATCGATAATTGCTAAGTAGTTTACAGATATCATTCGCAATTATCAGTGCAGTTTGCTGGTTGGTATTTGGTAACAGCAAGGCAAACTCATCTCCTCCAATTCGAGCTAAAGTATCTGACTCTCGAAGCCGTGTTGAAATAAGTGATGCGATGCTTTTTAAGACGATGTCGCCTTGATGATGTCCCAATGTATCATTGATAACTTTAAAGTGATCTAAATCTAAATAAAGTAATGCATGGGGACCATTGCCGCGGCTGGCAGTAGCGGCGAATTGCTTGAGCTCTGTTTCAAAAAAGTGTCGGTTAAACAGTCCGGTTAGCCCATCATGCATGGCCATATATTCCAGATCACGTTGTGCTTTTTTTCGTGCAGTAATATTATCGATAGTGCCTGAAATAGTGCGACTGTTTTGTTGATCATCAATAGCAATTTCAAAGCGAGCTTCAACCCAAAGCTCCTCAGAAAATTTATTCTTCAGTTGAAACTCAAATCGATGTGAGGAAACTTTTCCAGAGAGGAGCGTGAACAATTCATTAGAAATATAGTTGCCTGGCAAATCAGAAATCTGAATAAAGTCGAGTAAAGGTTTGTTGTGGCTTTCTTTAATTTTGTATCCCGTGAGTTTTTCCCAGGCTCGATTAAGAAAACAAATCTTACCTTGTGTATTAAGCTCGATGACGACGCTACCGAGTTGATCGAGTAAGTGTTGATGAGCTTCTGATAAGCGTTTGTATTCTGCTCGACTCTGATTGAGCGATTTTACTTTTGAGGCAAACTGGGCGTTGCTAACCATAAAGTCTTCGCGTCTGGCTGCACTTTCACAGGCTCGGCGCAGTTCTTCGGCACGAAAGGGTTTGGTTATGAAATCTGCCGCACCGGCGAGCATTAGTTCTTCTGCTAATTCAATCGTATGGTTCGCTGTCATAATGACCACTGATTGATTGGGTTTTTGCTGTAAAATATATTTAAGAACCTGATTGCCAGTCATACCTGGTAACATCACATCCAACAAAATCAACGCATAATCTTTTTGATGCCAAAGTTTTATTCCTGTTTCGCCATCATCGGCAGCATCAACCGAAAAGCGGTGGCTTAAAATGCGACTGACTAAGTGCTTGGTATCGGGATTATCTTCAATCACCAACAACGGCGCTTTGGGGACTACCTCAAGTTTGCCGCGTTGCTGCATATTAATAATATCGATTAATTGTTCGCGTTGCTCAAATGCGATCAAGCGATTGATGCCAAACTCTCGGGCGGTGGTATTGGCAATATGCTCACACCAGGTATTGGCGACAATGATATACGGAGTTTCACGTGGACAACGCAATATGTCAGAACGCACTAGCCTGGCAAGACGCCAGCCGTCCATATCTCCAATTTGGATATTGCTGATGATGATTTCGATATTCTCATGACGCAGAATATCTATCGCCTTGGTTGCATCGCTTGCGGTGATAATTTTAAAATCAGTACCCTTAGTTAACAAAGACTCCAGAATATTCAATCGTTCAATGCTAGAATTAACCAACAAAAGCGTTTTAGTCGAAATCTTTTGAGACATACTACCTCGTTATTATCATTTATGCGTTCCCTATAAAATAATATTGGAGTCTTAATTAGAGTTAAAATTACCCTTTAGTATAAACCATAATATAAGTAAATCGCGGACTTATGTCCGTTTGTCCGTTTGTCCGTTTTGCCGTGTAAGATTAGATTAACATAAGATTATTCAACAAAAAATTTAAAGGTTATTTTAATATAAGAAAAAATCCTAATTCTTTTATGAAAATTATAGAATTTATTGTTAAAATCCGGTTCGAATGTTTATTAACCAACTCTTGGAGTACACAATGCGTGAATTATTAGTAATTGCCGATAGGAAGAAAGGGAAGCAGAATGCATTCCGCCATGCACTGGAAGTTGCAAAAAATACCGGTGCGACAATTGAGTTTGTTGGTTTCGTACATGCGCCTGGGGTTGATAGTTCAGAAATACTGACACATGAAGAAAAACGGAAAGTGCATAGAAAGTATACCGATCAAAAACAAGCAGAGATTGACAAGTTTTTAGCTACTCAAGATTTGGGTAATGTTAAGGTAAGAACCGATGTGGTTTGGGAAAGAGCATTTGAGCGTTGGGTTATTTCACGTTGCTCTCAAAAATCATTTGATATGGTTTTTAAATCTGGGCATCGTTCAGAGGCTTTCATGTATACACCATCTGACTGGCAATTAATGCGTCATTGTCCTGAGACGGTCATGATTGTTGGTGACCATGAGTGGAAGGAGGGTGGCATTTTATTAGCCGCACTAGACTTAGGATCAGATAATTCGCGAACGCATCGTTTAAATGAAGATATTTTGAATCAGACATTTAAGCTGGCGGAAGCAACCAATAGTGATGTGCATGCATGTTACTCAATCGCAATCCCTAAAGCCTTGGCCGACTTGGATCTCATTGACCCAGTTGAATACGAAAGAAAGATGAAAGACTCGTTAGACCCGGTAATCCGTAAGCTGGTTGAGGATGCTGGGCTTAAACGTGAGCAGTTGCATTTGGTATCAGGTAAGCCGGATAAAGAGATTTGTCGCATTGCTGAAAAAATCAGCGCTGATGCGGTAATCATCGGTAACAAAACTCGTGCCAGCTTACGCGGACGTTTAATGGGGAATACCGCTGAGAATGTACTTCATAAAGTTGCTGCTGATGTTGTCGTTGTAAAATAAGTCACAGACTTAATTTAGCAAACGGGAGTACATACTCCCGTTTTTGTTATTCTACTCAATCGTATTGTAAAATTAACGCTTAGCGCCCGTTGCTAAACAGTCTATGATTAAATTGATATTTGTGTCCGTGGCTTTACCTGTCTGAAATTTGAGGATACAATTTTTGAGGAACTAACTGATGTTGAAACAGGAATCAAAGGAAATCAGCGCTCAGCAGCAAAGTGTGAATGACAAAGGTGCTAATTTTGAGGATATTACCGGGCTAATAGTACATGCCTATAATAATTTTCTATCGGGTATGATGGGATTTACTGAGTTAGCTTTACTAGATTGTCCACAGCAAAATTTGAAAGCTCAATTAGAAGCCTCTTTAGAATCGGGAAATCAGGGGGTTCATTTTGGTAAACAGCTTCTTTCGTCGATTGGCCGGTTACAAGTAAACCTAGCACCAAGAAATCTGATAGAGCTACTTGTGCAATTTGCAAATGAAAAGCACATTGAATTTCAAAACCAGATTGGTGAGCAAAGTTGTCTCATTACTACCGAAGCCGAATGGTTTAATTACTGTCTGAATGTTCTTTATGAGTTTTGTGATAACCTTTCAACTGAAAAGACACTCGCTGTAAAAATAATCTTGCAGGATGCACGAGCAATAGTGACATTTTACTCGCCAAGTGTCGATTTAACCGAGGTTCAACAGCAACAATTATTTTTACCTTTTTATTCGAGTCGTTATATACAAGGCACGAAAGATGTTGGGCTTGCAGTGGTCAAAGGTTTTTTAGAGCAAATGAATGGTGAAATTGAGTGGCAGGATAAAAAAGGATTTATTATAAAAATACCAATATTGGAACGGTAATAACAATTCGTATACAACTAATTTGGTTAATAAAAAAGGGAAAACGATTTCCCTTTTTTATTTGATATTTTTACGGATTATTTTTAATTTAACACTCAATAATATTGACTGCCAATCCGCCTCGAGCTGTTTCTTTATATTTAGTCTTCATGTCTGCACCCGTTTCACGCATGGTTTTTATTACTTTATCAAGTGAAACTTTTTGTTCGCCATCGCCTTGTAGTGCCAATCTTGATGCATTAATCGCTTTAACTGCACCCATAGCATTTCGTTCAATACAAGGAACCTGAACTAAACCGCCAACCGGATCACAGGTTAAACCCAAGTTATGTTCCATACCAATTTCTGCGGCACATTCTACTTGCTTAGCTGTTCCGCCTAAGGCTTCTGTTAAACCGCCGGCTGCCATTGAACAGGCAACACCGACTTCTCCCTGACAACCCACTTCAGCACCAGAGATGGATGCGTTTAGTTTGTATAAAATACCTATTGCCGCAGATGCAAGTAAGAAACGGCGAATACTTTCTCGGCTACTCGGTTGATAGTAATGAATAAAATATTTGATAACGGCTGGAATTATTCCCGCTGCTCCATTTGTTGGCGCTGTTACTACTCGACCACCCGCAGCATTTTCTTCGTTCACTGAAAGTGCGTATAGATTAACCCAGTCCATTGCTGATAAGGGATCGGATTCTGCTTTGCCAGCGGTTAGTCTACGATGGAGAGAAGCGGCACGGCGTCTTACTTTATAACCGCCGGGTAATACGCCTTCTTTACGCATGCCTTTTTCAATACACGCATTCATGGTATCCCAGATTTTATCCAGTCCAGCATTGATCTCATCTTCAGTTCGCCAATGCTTCTCATTTTCCATCATGATACTGCTGATGCTCATGCCGGTTTCTTTGACAATTTGCAATAATTGCTCACCCGATTGAAAGTCATAAGGCAGTTGTAAATGGGCTTGTTGAATGGGTTTCGGATCGGTTTCTTCACCAACAATAAAACCACCACCAACGGAGTAATAAATTTTTTCGAGAATTATTTCTCCCTCTTCACCAATAGCGGTAAATTTCATTCCATTGGCATGAAAGGGGAGAGATTTACGACGGTTAAAAATTATATCCTTATCATAATTAAAAGGAATGGTTTGTTTGCCGAAAAGGTTAATAACCTGACTGGTTTTTATGTGCTCGATTCGTGCTGGAACAGAGTCTGTATCGACTGTATCGGGTTTTTCACCTTCGAGTCCCAATAAGATGGCAACATCACTACCATGTCCTTTTCCGGTATAGCCCAAAGAACCATAAAGTTCAGACTTCACTTTTACGATTGGTTTTTTTTGTGCAATCGCTTTCTTTATAAATCGCCTAGCAGCACGCATAGGTCCAACAGTATGTGAACTTGAAGGACCAATACCCACGGTAAATAAATCAAAAACTGAAACAGCCAAAGTTTCACCTCAAATAGTCTAGTAAATTTGATTTTTATATTATTATTTTATGTTGCTTGTTACGTGTCGTTTGCACGTGTAATTCGACGAGCAAAGTTAACTAGAATTCTAGCAGTTGCCCCCCAAATATTATAATGCTTATATCGTATAACATAGTAGCTGATTTTTCGTCCGTTAAAAAAATCTTCGTGCAGTTCTTGGTTAGATTCTTGTGTAATAAAATCTAGCGGAACAGTAAACACTTCTTCAACCTCATTCTCATCTGGAATGATGCTATAATCTTTATCAATAACTCCGACAAATGGCGTAATACTAAATTGGGATGTTGTGTGTTGAGAGGGTAAGCGGCCGAGTAACCTGATTTTTTCTGCGGGAATACCAATTTCTTCGAATGTTTCTCTCAAGGCAGTATCTCGTAGATCGCTATCAATTGACTCTAAACGTCCACCAGGAAAGCTAATTTGACTCGGATGGTGTTTCAGGTGAGCGGCGCGACGGGTGAGTAATACATCAAAACAAAGTGCCATATTATTCGTTTTTCTTTCTGGATTCTCTCTTCTATGCTCGATCAAAGGAACTAAAACTGCTGCAGATTTTAAAGGTTGAGATTGTTGCTCAATTAATCTGTTAGCTATTACGTCAGATTGATTATATGAAGCTGATTTATCTGCTGAAATATTCTCAACATAATGATGTTTATTCGCATGATTATCTTCGAATGGTAGTAATTGATCTTTAATCCGATGTATGAGCATAGTGTTTGATAGCGTGATGTATGGTTTTAACCCCTAAAATTGTCAGGTAAAGTCTAGCTAACTAAAGTTTAACAGAATCAACTTAGTTTGGAGTCAGTATTGGTAATATTTTGGCGAGTTTGTCATAGGTTTCTTGGTATTCGGTGTTTAATTCTGAGTCAGCGACCAGCCCGCCACCAGCCCAACAAAATAATTTTTGATTTTTGGCGATAATAGTACGTATACAAATATTGGTATCCATATGTGCATTAAAATCAATATAGCCAATAATCCCACAATATAAATTACGCCTTGCGGGTTCAAGTTCTTCAATAATCTCCATTGCTCTGATTTTTGGCGCGCCCGTAATTGAGCCCCCCGGCAGCGTCGTTTTTAAAAGATCAAATTCATCAAAACGCTCTGCCAGTTTGGCAGTGATCGTTGAAATTAAGTGGTGCACCGATTCAAATTGATAATGTTGGTAAAGTTCTTCGACTTTGACACTTGCCTTGGCTGCTGTTCGACTTAAGTCATTGCGTAATAAGTCAACAATCATTAAATTTTCTGTTTTATCTTTTTCACTATGTATTAATTCTGATTTGAGGCGAGCATCAATTTGGGGATCGGGATGGCGTGGGCGAGTGCCTTTAATTGGTTGTGTTTTCACGCAGCGCTGCCTGGATTCAATAAATCGCTCTGGTGATAGGCATAAAATTTGGTGATCAACATAATTAAGGTATGCGGAAAAAGGCGCTTGATTTGCCTTGGTTAACTTTGCATAAGCGGTAACCGGATTACCGTTAAATTGAGTTGAAAACTGCTGGGCATAATTGACTTGATAACAATCACCGGCCTGAATGTAATCCTGGATTTTTTGAAAAGCAGTCGTGTATTCTTGTTTTGATGTATTGCTTTGCCAGGAAGCCGTAATATTGAACTTGGGGAGTTGTGTCAAGGGGGGATTACTTGGCTTAAGCTGTTGCGTAACTTTATCGACAATTGCACACCATTGCTCATTGTCCAACCCAAAATTATGGAGTCGAGTTCGACGGTTTCTATGATCAGTGATTAATGCCCATTGATATAACCCCATTTGTATCTGCGGTAACTGAATATCATCCCTGGCAATGTTTGGTAAACGCTCGAGAGAACGAGCAAAATCATAACTAATGTAACCTAGCCAGCCACCACAAAAAGGCATATCAACCTTTTGTGGATTCGTATCGCTGCTTGGCTTAGTACTATACTCGTTACTTTTCAGCATATTTACATAGGCTGGTTTGAATAATTGAAGAATTTTTCTCATGCAATCTAATGGATCGCTGAGATTTAATAACGCTAACTTTTTTACCTGCTCAGTCTTATCGGGTTGATTTAAACAGGGCTGGGGAGTCTTGGTTTCACCAAGTTGTTGGTAATCAAATGGCGCTTCAATTTTACAGCGTTTTCCATTAAAAGTTAATTTAACGCTTGGCGCAAAACTGAAAATATCAAATCGACTTAACTGATTGAGACTGGCTTGATTTTCATTGTGTTGCTTTTTCGCACTATCCAGTAACACAGCCCAGGGCAGGGATAATAAAGGGTGTAAATAATGAAGCTTATGTTCGTGAGATAGATAAGGAAGTTCAATTATATTCATGAATAACGATATAGCAAAAATGATTGACAAGATTCAATTGCAGGACTATTTAATTGAGCTGATTTTCTGGCAAGTGAATTCACGACATTATGACGCTTATTGTAACTGAATCATTTGAAAACATCAGCTTTTTCGGTAGTATGCATTTCTTATGCTACACATATTACTCCACTTTATTATTCCTGCAATTGTTGCAAGACTGGCTTTTCGTAAGAATTGGCTGAGGGTTTATTTAATCTTTTGTTTAACAATGCTTGTGGATTTAGATCATCTGCTAGCGACGCCTATTTATGATCCATTTCGTTGCAGTATTGCGTTTCATCCGTTGCACAGTTATTGGGCAATTGGTGTGTATATCATTTTGATTTTTATTCCTAAAACCAAAGAGATTGGTATTGGCTTGTTAATTCATATGTTATTAGACTGGCAGGATTGTTGGTACAAAATTTCATTCTGAGTTTATTAACGATCTTACAAAAACTCGTACCATGAAAAATTGACGATGCAAAAACTTTTAGTATTTACCAGGCCAGCTAAAAATATAAGTTACTCTACTGTAAAATTTGTTGAACCTTTATTTATAATTATTTTATTCATGACTATTCTGTATACGTTTATGCCATACAATTCTATCTATTAAATAGATTATCTTAATAAAATATAATTATATAGTTAAAAGTCCGTTTACTTTTGTCTTTATACGGGTTTAAATCAAGCCTACCTGTCTTAAGATTCAAGAAATTTTAGTGAAAGTAGCGATCCGTGGAGCGAGCCAAATCGATGCTCGTGTTGTATTACCGGGCAGTAAATATATTGCCAATCGATTATTATTAATGTGTGCGCTCGCCGAGTCAGAATCTCGCCTGACAAATGTGGTTAATAATCATGATATTCAAACCTCGATTGAAGGGTTGCGCCAGCTTGGTTATCAATTTGAGCAGCAGTCTGCTGAATTAGTGATTAAGCCGCGTGTTCAACAACCCGATATGAAAGTTAAATTATATACCGCGCATAGTGGGACTTTTTCTAGATTTGTCTCTGCTATCGCTGCATTAGAGAGCGTGCCGGTTGAAATTGACTGTTCGGCTAAAATGGCCACTCGTCCGATGCTCGAATTATTTGCCGGACTAATTGAGTTGGGCGTTAAAATAGACTCTCCAAACAATTGCCTTCCTGCAACCATTACCGGTCCGGTAATCGGTGAAACCTGCGCTATTGATGCTAGTAGAAGTAGTCAGTATTTAAGTGCGTTGATGATTATCGCTCCGCGACTTCCACAGGGGTTAACGATTCAGCTAGATAATCAAGTTGTATCGGGTGCTTATGTTGAAATGACAACTAGATTTATGCAAATGATGGGTGTTCAGGTTGATCAGTCGGCCCATGCAATTAAAATTTTACCGGGTCAAAAATATCATGGAATTGACTTTCAAATTCCTGGTGATGCTGTTTCGGCCAGTTACTTTATGGGCGCTGCTGCAATTAGCGGTGGTCGGGTTACCATTGCTGATTTCGATTTTGATTCAGTGCAGGGCGAAGCTCGGTTTTATCAAGTTCTTGAACAAATGGGGGTAACTGTCACTCGGTTGGGGAACGATTTGCTGATTAGTGGTCCGCAGCAACTCAAAGGAATTGAAGTCGATATGGGAGATATGCCTGATGCGGTACAAACTTTAGCGGCTGTCGCTTGTTACACTGATGGTGTTACTAAAATTACCAATATTGCCCACTTGGCCTATAAAGAGTCTAACCGAATTGAAGATACTGCACATGAGTTGCGTAAAGCGGGAGTTCGCGTCGACTCGGGCAAAGATTATTTAACGATTTATGGTGGTTCGCCACATGCCGCAACATTTGAAACACATGAAGATCACCGTATGGCGATGAGTCTTGCGTTGCTGGGTATTAAAACACCCGGTATTCAAATTAATAATGCTCAAGTCGTTGAAAAGTCTTTTCCTGAATATTGGCAATATCTGACAGCAATAGGAATTGATGTGAATACTCTGGTTGACGATTAAAGGTACAATTAATCAATTATGTTTAATCAAAAACAGGTCGAACAGCTTTCGTTAACAGAAATTGAAGCGCAGTTGGAACTGTTAACTCAGCAGCGTCAGCGGCTGCTTGAATCAATCGGTGATGCTTCACCAGATGAATTACCTTTGTCCAAAGATGTTTCTGCAAATACTGATTCGATCGATATTGATTTATTAAATACATCCTTCATACCAGAGCAAAAAACAATTGAGCCAAAAGTCAGCGCGATAGCAAGTATAAAAGAAGGTAAAGAAGAAGGTACAAAAGAAACGGCTCAGCAAAGTCTGCGGTGTAAGGTCGTTATTGTTGGTGGAAGAGGTCAGCTTGGCAAACTGTTCGTCGGGTTATTTTCGGCATCAGGATATGTGGTTGAAATTATTGAAGCGGAAGATTGGCCTAATGCAAGCAGTAAACTTGAAAATAGTCGATTGGTCATTGTTGCCGTTCCTATTGATATAACGGTTGAAGTAATTAAGCGACTCAATCAGTTACCACAAGATTGCATTCTAGCTGATTTAACCAGTATTAAGGCAAGGCCACTGGCGGCAATGTTATCGGTTCATCAAGGACCGGTTGTCGGGCTACACCCTATGTTTGGTCCAGATTTAGCACATATTCAAGGACAAACTGTCGTGGTTTGCGAGGGCCGATATGCTGAGCAGTATCAATGGTTGATTGAGCAACTGAATGACTGGCAAGCGACGACTTATTTGGTGGATGCACAAAAACATGATGAAACAATGGCATTTGTGCAGGTATTACGCCACTTTTCGACGGCAGTGTATGGTGTTCATTTAAGTCAGGAGGACATCTGTCTGACTGATATTCTAGCGATGAGCTCGCCAATTTATCGACTTGAATTGGCTATGGTAGGGCGTTTATTTGCTCAAGCCCCTGAGTTGTACACTGAGATTATATTTGCAAACCCCGATAATATTGCGATGATGAGGCGATATGTTACTCGATTTGAGCGCATGCTGGAATTATTGAGTAAAGGCGATAAGCAAGGGTTTAAGACAGCATTTCTGGCAACTCGTGAATGGTTTGGAGATTTTGCTGAAGTTTGCTTATATGAAAGTGGGCGAATGCTGGAAGCTGCAAATCAAGTTAAAAACAGATAATTAGATACTTTACTTTAATCTTTAATGTAACTTTCAACTCAATTTGTAAGCAATTTAAAGATGCTAAAATGTATCGATATTTTTTAGAATAAATATTGGCAGGCTTGTGCACATATTCATAATATCGATTAAAATGGCGAGCTTTTGGAAAATATTTTCTGAAAGTACCATGTTTTAACAACCAGTTATCAAGATGCAATGAAATCAGATATATAAAATCTGATTAAAGATAGTCAGTAAAGAGAGCGCAATATGTCGGGAGATAGTTTCGGAAAGTTATTTAAAATTACCAATTGGGGGGAATCTCATGGACCTGCAATTGGTTGCGTGGTTGAAGGGTGTCCCGCTGGCATACCTTTAACTGAGACTGATATACAACCGTTTTTAGACAAACGTCGCCCAGGGCAAAGCCAATTAGTCACCCAACGTAATGAAGCCGATCAGGTTAAGATATTATCCGGTGTTGTTGATGGCAAAACGACTGGAACGGCAATTAGTTTGTTAATTGAAAACAATAATAACCGATCCAAAGATTATAGTGAGTTTGCAAAGTTATATCGTCCAAGTCATGCTGATTTTACTTACCAGCAAAAATACGGTATTAGAGATGTTGCAGGTGGTGGCCGAAGTTCGGCGCGAACGACTGCATCAAATGTCGCTGCTGGGGCGATTGCCTTAAAAGTGCTACAACGAGCAAATATCGAAATTTTATCGTGGGTAGATTCTGTTGGCACTATTTCAGCCAAAATAGACGCTGATCAAGTTACCGAAGCTTTAATTGAAAGTAACCCAGTACGCTGCCCAGATTTGGTGGCGGCTAAAGCAATGGAAGAAAAAATTCTGGCCATTCGTAAAGCAGGAGACACCATCGGTGGCGTGGTGAAGTGTGTGGTTCGAGGAGCGCCAATTGGACTTGGTGAACCGCTATTTGATAAATTGGAAGCTGATCTCGCCAAAGCAATGTTATCAATTAATGCCAGTAAAGGGTTTGAGTTTGGTTCTGGATTTGCAGGAACAGAACTCATAGGCAGTCAGCATAATGATATCTTTTATCAGGATGAAAATAGCCAAATAAAAACGCATACTAATCATTCTGGTGGCATTCAAGGCGGAATTTCAAATGGAATGGATATTTATTTTAGAGTTGCATTCAAGCCGGTTGCCACTTTAATGCAGCAGCAGCAAACGGTTGATACTTCGGGAAATGCTATTGAATACCACGGTCGAGGTCGACATGATCCCTGCGTTTTGCCTCGTGCCGTACCGATTGTTGATGCAATGACGGCAATTGTGTTATGCGATCATTGGTTAAGACATCAGGCTTATTGTCACTCATGATTTCACTTTGCCATTGGCGTTTTGCCAGTGGCATCGCTGTCAATGATTTATGTTTTACTCTTTTGATTTACTTTTGGGGAGCTGCAACCCCAATTGTTCGCCACGCCACTTAGCAAAATACATACTCGAAAAAAGAAAAATGCTGCTTAATAATAGTTCGCACAAAATTGCCGGTAATTCTTGAGGATTTGTTAAAAGTGCCGTTAGACCGTGGCAGATATAAATAACTGCAATAAAACCAGACCAAGCGTGAGTGTAAGCTTTGCCTTTTATTAACCCAGCGAGCGGAAATAATAATGGGAATATCCAGATGAAGGTTAGTGTAAGGTTAGAGAACTGCGTCGATGGATACCACCATAAATTCCAACTCGGAATTAATAAAATTAATCCGAAATAGCTGAATAATGTTAAACGGTGTGCCAATCGCATACGCGATGTTGGTTGAACTGGATGACTAAAATTATCAATACTCATTGGTCAGTAATTTACTCGTACTGCGCTTAAAAAATAAAGCTTAAGTTAATGAAGTTTAATGATGTTAAATTATTGCTGGCTAAATCTTCAATCTTTTAACTTGATGGCAAACTCCGCAACTCGTTTACCCTGCGCTATGGCAAGTTGCTTTTCATGCTCGCTGATAGCATGTTGATTATCATTTCCTGACCAGTGAGTAACGCCATAAGGGGTGCCGCCTGTTGTGGTATGTAACAGTGCTGTTTCGCGATAAGGTAAACCGCAGATCAGCATCCCGTGATGTAAAAATGGAATCATCATGGAAAGTAAAGTTGATTCTTGTCCACCATGCAAACTGGCGGTTGAGGTAAAGCAGCTAACAGGTTTGCCGGCTAACTTCCCTTGCATCCAAAGCTCACTGGTACCATCAATAAAATATTTCAGCGCAGCTGCCATATTACCAAAACGGGTGGGGCTGCCTACGATTAATCCATCGCAAGTCAGTAAGTCTTGTTGACTGGCATACAAATCACCTTGTTCGGGGATTGCACTTTGTGACTTTTCAATATTATCAGATACCGTTGGTACCGTTCTCAGTACGGCCTGTGCTCCTAGCTGATTAACGCCTCTGGCAATTAATTGAGCCAATTGGCGGGTTTTTCCACCATGAGAATAATATAAAATCAATACTTGTGCTGACATGGGCTGCCTTGGTTTTTTGCCTTAGGGAAGAAGTGAAATTTAAAACAAGTGCTTAAAGTTGGTCACTTTATTTAAAAAATACCAGCACATTTTCTGGCGGTCGCCCAATGACTGCTTTTTTTCCTTTTACTACGATTGGGCGTTCGATCACCTTAGGATTCTCAGTCATTAGCTGAATTTGTTGTGCTTCAGATAAGGTTTCGTCGTTAAGGCCTGCCGCTTGGTATTCAGCTTCTTTTTTGCGCATTAATGCTTGCGGTGATAATTTTAGTGAAGCCAAAATAGTTGTTAACTCTTCGGCAGTGGGCGGTGTTTTCAGATATTCAATGACTTCGACATCTGCATCATTTTCATGTAATAAATCAAGAGTTTGTCGTGATTTTGAGCAACGAGGATTATGATATATTTTAAACTTGGCCATAGCGTTATCACCTTAAGCTGTTTTGAAGTATGGTTTACGATAGGTTAATGTTACATTGTTTGTTGATGGTAATTGAGATAATAGAGCCAGTCAGACTGTTATCACCAATTTACGATATATCGACTACCGATTAAAAGAGAGTTATTTTAGGGTGAAGTTGTGATTGAGAAAAGAGTTAAATACCTGTTGGCGTTGATTGGTTATGTTTTTGAGCGATATTCGTTCAATCGAAGCTCTTCGGTGGCGGCAGAATTGACTGTTACTAGTATTTTGGCACTTGTGCCGCTAACTGCGGTGATTTTTGCATTATTAGCCTTTATTCCAAGTTTTCAGAATTTGGGTGAAGAAATACAAACTTGGCTTTACCAATATTTTGTTCCTAGTACCGGTGAAACCGTACAGCAATATATTCGCGAATTTGTCGGTAAAGCGCGGGGGTTGTCAGGATTAGGATCCGTGATGTTAATTATTACTGCATTAGCACTCATGCGGACTATTGACCAAAGTTTTAATAAAATCTGGCATTCAAAATCAACCAAATCTTTTGTAAGAACCTTATTAGTGTATTGGGCGGTATTGACTTTAGGGCCTATATTTTTGGGTTCTAGTTTGGTGATTACTTCTTATATTAAATCCTTACCGATTGTTTCTGATGTGGTTGAGCAAGGACAATGGCTTACTTTATGGCTGCCATTTTTAATGGCATCAATAGCATTTAGTGTGATGTACTATGTGATCCCTAATCGAAAAATTCGTGTCTGGCATGCGGCTTTATCCGGATTGATAACTGCAACACTGTTCGAAATCGCCAAATTTGCGTTTGGTGTATTTGTATCAGGTGTGTCGACTTATCAATTAATCTTTGGCGCGTTGGCGGCCGTACCTTTATTTTTAATCTGGATTTATTTGAGCTGGAGCATTGTTTTATTTGGGGCGGAAATTTGTCATGCATTGGATGCATTTGAACCAGAAGAAGTACGTCAAAATTTGCACCCATTAATCGAATTAATCGGGTTATTACAATGTTTTGCGCAGGCGCAGCGAGCCGGAGAAGTGATTAGTGAACAGCAATTAAAAAAATTAAGAGAGACAATTGGTCGACGGGTCAGTCAAGATTGGATAGAAAAGTTGATTGCTGCCAAAGTGATTGCGCAAACACATGAGCAATCATATTGTATGATTAAAAATGCAGATAAACTTGATTTTGAATTAGTTTTCAATTTGGCTGGACGTCATTTTCCTACACCAGCACAAGTTGAAAGCAGCTTTTTGTCAGCTGCCAGCAAAGCCTCATTAAATGAGATAATTGTCACTATTCAGAAACAGCTTAATGGTCGCCTGGTAATCTAAGGTCGTCCAGACTGTTGGGAAAATTATCATCTGACTTGTCATCAAAACTATCGAGAATATCGCCTTTTTCATGAGGAATTGATGTCCAAGGGATCACATCAGATACCTCATCCTGAACTTCCTCTGCCAGTTCATCGCGCAACTCGTAAGTTTGAAAGAAAAAGCGCTCCACGCAGGGCGTTATTTCAACTTTTAATCGAGGTCGTACTTCAACCGGTTTGTCCATGCCAAGCATTGCATAAACCCGGTTTTCACTATGTGAACCACGCAAGGTAATAATGGTTGATGAGTTACTGCCTTCAATTACGGTGTCAGAAACGACTATGCCAGCCTGTCCACCTTTTTCATTTCTACCCTGATAAAGAATTAATCTCACGGGGTGATAGCGGCCTTCAATATATTTTAAGCCTAACATGGTTCCATTATTTTTATCGCCAGTATGCCAGCGACAAACTGCCAGACGCCAGTGTGGCGCTGGTGAGCCATCCATATATTCTCGAATAAATGCTAAGTCTCCCAACTTAATATTGGGAATCATATAACGGCGAGAGCATAAGCCTATCCCGCCACTACTTACATTGATTGCATCCCACGAAAGCTGCTCGGCCGTTTGAATTTCAGTTAACGCTTCAATTTCGTTGAAAGAGAGCGATACGCCGCTATTTTGTTCAATTCTTCCCAGAATACGACAAATATTATCAATACCCCAAATGACATCAACTTTAGTCACAATAGGGTAGCGACGAGACGAACGTTCAATACGGTGACGCCAATGTTTGGCAATATGTTCCCAGAGATATTTGGCGGTAATATGAGAAATTGACTTATGAAAGGTATTATCAGGTAATCTATTTTTATCGTTAAACGTTTCTAAATCAAAACTGATTTGTCGTAATAAATCAAAAGTCAGTAATAAGCGAATTTTTGGATCTTCCGGATCATCGAGTTCACTGGTTACAAAACTGGGTTTGTTTTCAGAAGTGACATCAATAATAAAACATTCTTCTTTACGAAAATCATCAGGATCTTCTGAAATATGTGCCAAATGTATCCAGTTTTGTAAATAAAAGAATAGCTGCCAATGTTCGCCTTTATCAAGATGGTAAGGATCGGATAAAGCCAATAGACAGTTACGAATGTAATTTTTCTCAATCGTATTTAAACAATGAGAATTAGTAACTTCAAACTCTGCATGTTCGATATTATCGCGTCCAGCATGGGCAAACAGCGCATTGATTTCACGCCACAAATAAATGGGAATAGGGGTGTAGTTTTCATATTGCTCGATGAGCATGATACCGAGATAAAAAATGGCAAAGCCAATCGCTTTGACTTTAAATTTATTTTTGCCCCAAAATTGACGTTTGTGTTGTGAGTCGTTGACAATAATCTTGTGGGCGAAGGCCATTTCGCGCGTAAAATTATGCAGTTTATTTAGATTGTCTTTTTCAACTTGAGATGTTTTGCTGCTAATAGTAATTTTGGGACGAAATCTATCGTGAATTAACTGGTAACTGGCATCGAATAACTCCACTAGCTCGGCTCTTTGTTTAAAAGGCATTTCAGTTCGGTTAAGACTCGATATTGCGCGTGTAATTTCGGGCAACGTTTTAGACATATCTGCTAGTGGCAGCGACAGTAACCAATCGGAAAGCTTGGCCCGGTCAGTTTCGACCAGAATATGCTGGCCTTCCTGCTGTGAGGGAATAGTTAATCTGAGACTATCCATATGAAACCTTAAAATACTCCCAAATAACTCGTCGCAATAAAATAGTGTGTCAGTCTAGTGTCTTTTATCATGCTGTGTATAATAATCGTTTGTCTACTAATAAAATAATTTAAACACAATAACGCCAAAAGTCAGTGAATGTTAAATTGCTAAATCGCATTAGGTTAAATTGGTACGACTTTAGTATTAGTTGAAGTATTAGTTAAATTTGCAAATTAATGAATTTTGTAATCGATTTGCATAAAATTTTTAAACTAATGCCAACGTATTAATCAAAAGGACATTACAAGAGTATAGCAACTGGACCTGTTGCTCATGACAATACTTGAATTACTTATAAAAGAATTGCTGTTTATATCTCTTTTTTTGCTAATTGTCCAATTTTTCAACGAATCCACTGAATTTTCTTATGAGTGGTATTGTGTCATTAAAAATTATTCAAAATCAATACGATATCATTAAGTAAATCAACTGAAAACATGAAAACTATAGCATATTTTATTCGCACAATTCTATTTGGATTCGGTCTTATCTTGACTGGCTGCACTCAAAATGGACAATTTACCCTGCTTGATGGCAAAAGTTATTCTCTCGATGATTTTTCTGGCCAGTGGGTGATTATTAATTTTTGGGCTGAGTGGTGTTCTCCTTGCCTGGAAGAAATTCCAGAACTCAACAAGCTGGCAAACCAAGAGCAAGCATTTAAAGTGACAGTTATTGGGGTCAGTTATGACCAACTTACCTTAAACCAATTAACTGATACCGTAAAAAAATGGCAGATTGAATACCCTGTTATTGCTACCGAACCTGTCCCAATTTTGCCATTTGAGTTGCCTCCTACCTTGCCAACTAACTATTTACTTAACCCGGATGGAAAAATTGTAGCAAAACTAGTTGGTACGCAAACCTACGAATCTTTAAATGCAGCAATTTTAAAAGCTCAAAATAAATAGCGTTGACTCTTCTTTACATAGAGATTTCAATGGCGTAGTTGAATTAAAGTACCGCAATCGACAAAATGAGTACTGGTATGAATTATTTTATTATATGCTGCGATAAAATAGAATTTGGTTATGATGTCTGGTTTAATGGTTACTGATAGATTTCCGTCGATGAAGCAAAAAGCTCAGGTTATCTTGAATAAATTGCACCTTTGTTTGGTTTTTCGATATAAAGCCCGATTTAAGCTGAAGTTGAGAGGCGTTAATTAATTAAAACGCTGGGACTGAAAGTTGTTTGGAATAGTGATTATAAAGCTTTGTGGCTATGGGCTTAGGTGTGAATTTGAGGCTTTAGAATGTTGGCGATTCAACAATAACAAAATTGTGAATAATTACCAAATCTATTGAATTTAACTGGAATTTACTCGACCACACCTTTTTGTTGCAGTATAAAATTTGTTGCAGTATAAAATCGGTCAATAAGCACAAGTAAACAAGAGCCCAACTTGACAAGGGCTTAACTTGACAAGGGCTTAACTTAAATAGTTGATTGGGGTTGGAATGAAATATTTAATGACGCTTTTTGTTGTATGCATGTTGCTGAGTCAAGGCAAACTCATGGCATATGCAGAAAGTGAGCAAACAGAGCAAACAACAGCAGATAAGCTTGAAGCATTAAAAAAAGAAGTACTCAATGTTAATCGTGACTTGTTTATTTTAGAAGAAGATCTACTTTTTCCTGCTTCGACTCAACTTGCCGTGTATTTATCTATCGATGTTGGCCAGTTTTTTCAGCTTGATCATGTTAAAATAAAAATCGATGATAAGGACGTTACTCATTACCTATATACTGAAAATGACGTAGATGCACTACATCGGGGTGCAATTCAAAAATTGTATTTAGGAAACTTAAGCACCGGTAAACATCAGATTGTCGCCATTTTAATCGGCATAGGCCCTCACAATCGAGAATATCGAAATGCTGTCGCTTTTGATTTTGAAAAAGGCAGTGACGCTAAATCTTTAGAAATTCAAATTCGGGATAACACAACTAAGCAGCAGCCCGATCTAAAAGTTATCGAATGGTAAAATTGTCGAGATGTTATCTATGAAGTCTTCTCGAATATCACGACAGTTTCTGTTCGCTGGTGCTAGTCTATTAACTTCTGTCTGTTTATCTTTACCCGCAGCCAATCAATCTGAAACGGTTACTGATAATCAGACTGTTCAGTCTGCGGAAGATTTCAAGAAGCCAGTCATCATTGAAGATTTAGCTTATGGTAATATTTTATTTGATTACTATCGGGGTAAGCCTATCAATGCGCTAAATAGTATTCTCGTTGCTCAACAACAAAATACGCTGAATAATCATACGCAAAGTGCAAGGCTGCTTTCCGGTGTTATCTATCTTGATCTGGGAATGCTAACGTTAGCGCAGAAAATCTTTAATGAATTGCTGACAGAAGCTGATCTACAATCTGGATTATTCTCAAAAATTGAGTTTTATTTAGGTAAGCTACACTACAAGCAAGGAGATTTAAAACAGGCCGAATTTCGCTTAAGTCGAATTATCGATACGCTTGATAGCAAATTGAAAGATGAAGGTTTGGTGATATTAAGCAATATTGCTGTCAGTCATGGAAATAAACAACAGGCAAGAGAGTGGCTTGATCTTATTAGTGAAAATTCTCAATTGTCTGCATTTAGTCAGTTTAATTTGGGCATGTTATGGTTACGTGAAGGACAATTTGAACAAGCGCAGCCGATTTTAAGTAATATTCGTGCTACCGATAAGGAAGATCCGGTGGTAAAAGGATTGCATGATAAAGCGAACATTGCTCTGGGTTATTATCTATTGGCACAAAAGCAGTTTACTGAAGCTAGGGAATATTTAAATCAAGTTCGCCTTGAGTCGCCTTCATCAAATAAGGCGCTCTTAGGAATGGGGTGGAGCTATGGTGAAGAAGGTAATTATCGTAAAGCGTTATCGTTTTGGTTGGAATTAAACAAACGAGACATTCGTGATATTGCCGTACAAGAAGTATTGCTCGCAGTGCCATATGCCTACCAAAAACTGAACGCAATGCAACTGGCTTTAGAGCACTATGTTAATGCATCAACCCAATACCAACAGCAACTTGACTTAATTGATTCATTATTATTAAAAATTAATAATGAAGGATTGATCGAGTCATTTGTTAGTCAAATTGTTAATCAGGCGCCTGAACTTAGCGATAAGGGAGTAGAAGATTCGCAACTGTTTGGGGATCAATACGATTACTACTTATTTGAATTAATTTCCCAGCATCATTTTAATGAAGGGTTTAGAAGCTACCAGAAACTCGGACAGCTAGCCCAGATATTATCCTACTGGGAAAGTCAATTACCAGCATTTACCGATATTCTGGATACCAATCAATTAAGATTTCAAGAAAAATTACCCTTAGTTGATAGTTATTTGAATCAAGGAGCATTCGATCAATATACGCTGCAACTTGAGCTAATGAAAAGTCACTTAAATGATGTGAAGCAAAATAAAAATCTGCATGTTATTGCAAATGAAAAACAGCTAAAACTTCATCAGCGAATTAACTCGTTAATGCAAAAGCTAAGTATTATTCCCAGCGAATTATTGACCGATGACCAGCGTTTAAAAGCTGAGCGTGCAAAGGGTGTATTGCAATGGCAATTTGAAGAAAACAAAACGGAAAAAATCTGGCAACTTGAAAAAGAAATCAATCAGATTGAATCGGTTTTACAGGAATTACAAAATCGCAAATTTTCTTTGGCAAATGCTCGTCAAAAAGCAGCAGGACGGTTTGATGGCTATCAACAAAAAATTGATGTTGCTGCGAACAAGCTCTTATCATTAAGAGACAAAATAAAAGTGCAAATTACTTTACAAGCTGAAGATCTTAAATCACAAATTATTGCTGTGCTCAATAAACGAAAAGCAACGCTAGATTATTATTTGCTACAGTCAGACTTATCTGTTGCAAGACTTCATGAAAAAGCGCTTAAAATACCGGAGCTCGAATGATGAAGTTGAATAAATGTCGAGCTATAAGAGTCTTGCCAAAAGCAAGTTTGCAGTACTTGCAACAGCTTGGTTTACGCATTGTAATTTCTTTAGCTGTGGTTTTGTTGATTGCTGCCTGTGCCAATATTAAAAGAATTGTTCCGCTACAAAAATTAACACCTGCTGAGGTAGACCCGCGCGTTAGTTTTATAGACAAAAAAGAAGACCTCGAGGTTGAAACCTCTGCAATTCAATCAATTGAACCCGAAATCGTTATTGCCAGCTACGAGAGATTATTAACTCGTGGCAATTCGCAAATCAGAAAAGAAGCATTACATCGACTGGCCGATTTAACCATGCGGCTTGCTGAGTCAAAGCTTGCCGTAACAAATCAGGAATCCCTTCAACAATTATCGCTAGCCGTACAACAGGCAACATTTGCCAAAGCGATTATGCTTTATCAGCAGTTAGCCATCGAGTTTCCAGAATACGAAGCGATAGATGAAGTAAAATATCAATTAGCTAGAGCTTATTCGCTGAATAGTGAACCGGAATCATCACTGGAAATTCTCGATCAAATAGCGATTACGCATAATGAGTCCTTGTCTTATTTAGAAAGTCAATTTAGACGTGGTGAGGCGTATTTTGTTCGAAAAGATTACCAAACTGCTGAAAAAGCCTATACCGAGGTTATTCAAAAAGGTGTTACTTCTGACTTTTATGATAAAGCGCTTTATAAACGCGGTTGGTCTTTATTTAAACAAAGTTTGTTTCAGGAAGCCTTAAATGATTTTTTCGTTTTATATGAAAGGCTTTTGTATCAGCAACAAGCTGGTCAAATGAAAAATAAATTACTCGCTGACTTAATTAAAGACACTCGCAGAGTAATTAGTTTGTCTTTTTATAATCAAGATGGCGCAGAATCTATTCAAGCTTATTTTAAAGTTCATGGAAAGCGCTCGTTTGAAGATCAGATTTATGATGCACTAGCTCAACTTTATATTGAGCAGGAAAGATTTCAAGATGCAGCAGATACTTATTTGACTTTTATTAAACAATATCCCGTGTCCTTATCTGCACCAGAGTTTCATACTAAGGTGATTGATATATATCGACAAGGTGGTTTTCCGAGTTTGATTTTGCCTGCCAAAGAAAGTTTTGTTGTGACTTACGGTCGTAATAGTGCATTTTGGTTGAAATATTCTGGCAAAGTTATTGATGATCTGAAAGTTCTGTTGAAATTACACTTAGATGATATATCGCGTTTTTATCACGCAGCTGCACAAAAATCGAAAAAGCCGGCAGATTATTTAATTGCTGCTAAGTGGTATCGAGAAATTTTACTCACATTTAATGATCCACAGGTTGACTCCCAATATCGTTATGCAATGGCTGAAGCACTATTTGATGGTGGTCAGTTTGAAATGTCGGCGAAAGAATTTGAAACGGTCGGTTATAACAATCCACAGAGTCAATATTCAAGAGATGCTGGATATAAAGCGCTATTGGCTTATCAGGCTATTCAATATCCGCAAACTGCGACAAATCTTGAAAAGCTTCTGCCGTCAATTCAAAGTGGGCTTAAATTTGCACAAACTTTTTCAACTGATAAACAAACACCACAGATAATTTCGCGTGTCGCTGAACAGCAATTATCAATTCAAGATATTCAAGGGGCAATTGACAGTAGTGAGCTATTGTTACAATCGCCTGTTGCTATTAGTAATGAACAAAAACAACGCGCGCATATAATTATTGCTAATGGACTATTCGATCTAAAACAGTTTGCTAAAGCTGAGGTTGCTATCAGTCAGTTGTTAAAAGAGGTTAAGTTGACAACTCAACAGCGCAATAGTTTTCGCCAGCGCCGAGTCGAAGCGATATACCAACTAGCGGATACGGCTAAAAGTGAAAATAAATTTGCAGAAGCAATAGCGTTATTTTTAAAGGTAAAGCAACTCGAACCACAATCAAGTGTTGCAATCAATGCTCATTATGATGCCGCTGCGCTTTATTTACAAACAGAGCAATGGCAGCTAGCGGCGCAACTGTTAGAGTCATTCAGAAAGTTACATCCTAAACATGCATTAAGCCAAGGCATTCCCGAAAAATTAGCATTGGTATACGAAAAAGAGCAAAATTGGAACAAAGCAGCGCTTGAATATCAGCGCTTATCTGCCGAACAAAAAGATCCCCAACTCGCCCGTGAAGGTTATTGGCGTGTTGCTGAACTCTATTTGAAAGCCAGCAATAAGAAACAGGCGATTGTTGCATTTAAAAAATATGTTTGGGATTATCCTGAACCTTATTTATTAGCGCAGGAAGGACGTTTTAATCTGGTCAATCTTTACGATGAGCGCGGTGATTTTGAAAAGCGTGACTTTTGGCGACAAAAAATTATTCAGTTTTATGCCAAGAATACCAATAAAAATAATACCCGAACTGCATTTTTAGCGGCTCAATCTAAATATCAATTAAGTGAGCCATTGTTTGAATCTTATCGTCAAATAAAATTGAAATTACCTTTAGCTAGTAGTTTGAAGAAAAAACGAGTAGCAATGAAAAAAGCACTTGATGCTTATAACTCAATTGCCAAATATAATGTTGCGCGTTTTACGACGGCTAGCACGCATAAAGTCGCAAAAATTTATCAGCTATTGTCGAGCGATTTAATGTCTTCACAACGGCCTAAAGGCTTAAGTGAAGAAGAGCTGGAAGAATACGGCTTTTTGCTTGAAGAGCAAGCGTTACCATTTGAAGATAAAGCGATTGAGTTTTTTGAAGTAAATGCTAAGCGAACGGCTAATAATATTTATGATGAATCAGTTCGTGAAAGTCTTGATGCATTAAAAAAGCTTAAGCCTGTGCAATATGATAAGCAAGAGCAATTGGAGGCAATGAATGCCATTGAATTTTAACAAGATTGCTTTTGTTATATGGCTGACATTGGTATGTTTGCTATCTGCTTGTACCCATGTGCCAACGCGTTCAAGTGCGGAAGAATCGCCAAGTGAATCTTCGCAAACGGGTGATCCTTTGATTGGCCAAGATAACATAACCACAGACTCACAACAAACACCAGGGCAACAAACATCGGGGCAGTCTGAAGTCTTTGAGAAAGCTGTTGATCCTATGCAGGTTAAAATTCCCAAACAATTGCAACAAGCATATCAGCAGACTAATTTGCTTATATCTGAGAACTATCAAAAAGCAATCGAAAAGCTTCAGCAATTACAGTCACAATATCCTGGACAATCTGGCCCTAGTTATCGAATAGCAAGAATTTATTACCAGCAAAAACTATGGGACAAAGCACTAAAGTCACTCGAAAAATGTTTAATTATCAATCCTCAAAACTATTATGCACTTAATTTAAAAGGTATGGTGTTACGTGAACAAGGAGCATTTAATTTGGCACTTCAAGCTTATCAACAGGCGATAAAAGTGTATCCTGATCATGTTGAGTCTCATCTAAACCTGGCGATTTTAGCGGATATATATTTATATGATTTACCCTTGGCATTAGCGCATTATGAGAATTATCGTCTGTTAATAAAAAATTCGGCGCAACCACAGGTAAATCCAAAAATTGATAATTGGATTCTTGATTTAAAAAGGCGAATACCTGCAAATTAGATGAATATTTGCAAATTAAAGGGTGATAGCATGCAAGCTCAATGTATAAAATTTATTAGCATTTTATGGCTAATTAGTAGTGGCTCGTTATTGATGGTCAATGCACTGGCTGTTAATGATCAACCAATAAAAAATGATACTCAAGAAGTGACAGCACAAGAACAGATGGTAGAGCAAACGCAAGAAGTAGCTGAAACAAAAACGGGCCAGGGAGAAACTACGCTAACAACACAAGTAAATAGTGCTCAGCCAGTAAAAATTGAAGAGACAGTGCTTGGTATGAATGTCTCGGGTACTAGAAATTTGCCGAATGTCCTATATATTATTCCTTGGAAGGGAAATAAAACACAGGTATCACCGCCACAAATATCCCGTTTAGTTGATGAAATTTATGCGCCGGTTGATCCTGAAGTTTTTTCTAAGCAAGTTAAGTTTTATTACCAGTTAACGGCGGAAAAAGTTGAACAGTCCGCAAATATGAAAGAAGTCAAATAGTTATTATGGATAAATGCGTTAATTATCGCTATTATGATATCTAATTTAGCAATATCTAAATGCGCGAAAGTTGTCAGAATAAAACAACAAGGTTTCAAGCAACTTTCAATAATAACCTTTATCTTGTTTGTTAATCACAAAATCCAGCCTTTAGGGGATTAATATGGCTCAAGTACAATCTGCCAATGCCAATCAATTACTGTCTGCGGCTGAGCAATCAGACCCAGGATTATTCACCACCATTATTGCTTTTTTTCAGGATGGTGGTGTATTTATGTATCCCATTATGTTTGTTTTTATTTTTGGGGTCGCTATCGCGATTGAGCGGTTTATCTTTTTAAATATGATGAAAGCGAAAAATCAATCGGCCTGGAAAAAACTCTTGCCGGTGCTTAATCAAGGCAATTTTCGTCAAGCGCTTGAAATAGCCAACAACTCTAAATCAGCCATTGGTCGTATTTTAGCTTATGGTTTATCAAAAGTTGGACAGGGCAGACGCCATGATGATTTAGAAATGGCAATGGAAGAGGGGTTAATGGAAATCTTACCACGGTTAGAAAAGCGTACACCTTATCTAGCAACATTTGCCAACATTGCCACGTTATTAGGATTGTTAGGGACTATTTTAGGTTTGATTAAAGCTTTCACCGCGGTTGCGAATGTTGATCCAGCAGAAAAAGCCAATATTCTTTCGGCGAGTATTTCAATTGCCATGAATACAACCGCATTTGGTTTGATGGCAGCTATTCCATTATTATTAACCTTTACTTATTTACAAACAAAAACTACGGAAATTGTTGATAGTATTGAAATGGCCTCAGTCAAGTTTGTGAATTTAATTCGTGATGCCAGACCTAATGAGCCAGCAAAGCCTAAAACGCCACCAACACGTAATGTGTAACCTGCGTCATTAGTTTTAACTTACTACTCTAACAGGTCATATTATGTTTCGACGAAAATCGAAAAAGTTAAGAGAAAATAATGCAGAACTTAACATCACTGCTTTTATGAATTTAATGGTGGTGTTAGTACCATTTTTGCTCATTACAGCAGTTTTTTCACAAATTTCTATTTTGAATCTAAATTTACCTGCTGGTGTTAGTGAAGATATACCTTCAGAAGAAAAGCCGCCAAAGGCGTTAGAAGTTGTTATTCGTAAAGATAAATTTGATGTGATGGAGCGAAACTCAGGTTTGTTAAAGCGCATAATCAATACTGAAAATGGTTATGATTTCCAAGGTCTAAATACATTTTTGCAAACCGTTAAGGCGCACCCTGAATTTAATATTGATACCAGTGTGACACTTTTAATGGAAATGGACACTAGTTACGATACGTTAGTGCAAACAATGGATGCTGTCAGATTGATTGTACGAGAAGAAAGAGAGTTAGATGAAAAAGGAAATTTGATTCAAGGCGAATTATTTCCCAATATATCGATGGGGGATGCTCCACCTGAAACCGATAATAGTCAGACTCAGTTAGGAACAGAGGGGAGTTTGTGATGAAAAAATCCTATCGCGCCGCTCGCATGGAAAGACACCACAAGCGTTTTGGAAGTGGTGGATTAAATCTGGTTTCCTTAATGGATATATTTACCATTTTAGTATTCTTTTTATTAGTTAATTCTTCTAATGTACAACAATTGCCGAGTAGTAAAGCCATAAAACTACCTGAATCAACGGCACAGCAACTGCCTAAAGAAACGGTAATTGTATTGGTGAATAACCAGCAGATTTTAGTTCAAGGTCGTGTGATTACTACGGTAGATAAAATATTGGCGACAAAAGAAGCCGTTATTCCAGAGCTATTGGAAGAAATGAAATTTCAATCGTCTAAAAGCTGGCAGCCTGCAAATCCTGAAGAAGGATTGGAAGTAACTGTGATGGGCGACAAAGAAATCCCCTACCGATTATTGCGTAAAATATTGACCACTTTAAGTCAGGCAAATTATACCAATATTTCTATGGCTGTCATGAAACGCGCCGATTCAAATAATCAAGCGGGCACAAGGTAAGCAATATGGCCAGTTATTTATTGACTACATCCGTAACACCTATTTTACCTTGGGAAAGTGATCCACAAGAATCTCAGCGGTTTCGGCGTATTTTAATTAGTTTGCTGGTCGCAAGTATACTTTTGAGTTTGATCATTCCTTTTATTCCCCTTGAAAAGCCAGATAGAAATCGGCAAACGAGTATTCCTCCACGCTTGGTTAAAATTGTGCTGGAACAAAAGAAAGAGGTTAAGCCACCTCCACCACCACCCGAAATTAAAGAAGAGAAAAAGCCGGAAGAAGAAAAGCCTAAAGAGCCTGAAAAAGAACCTGAGAAAAAACCGGAAGAGAAAAAGCCTGAGCCTAAAAAGACAGCCAAAGAGGTTGCTAAAAAGCACATTGCCGTTTTTGATGCGTTAGCTGATTTACGCGACCCAGATGATATGAATGATTTGCGTAAAAATCAGAGCTTATCAAATGATACGGGTAAAGCTGAAAAGGTAACACGGTCAATCATTTCTAAAAAAGCAACTCAAGGTAGTGGTGGTATTCAAGTTGCAACCGCAAGCCAATCTTCGGGAACTGGTACTTTGGCAGGTCAAAATACTACCCAGGTAAAAAGTGAAATTGGTGAAGCCGTTGCTAATACTCAGCGTAAAAACCGAGCTGGTAATTTGAAGCGAAGTACTGAAAATATTCAACTGGCGTTTGAAAAACATAAACCCGCTATTTTTGCACTATATCATCGTGAGCTGCGCAAAGATCCGAGTATTCAAGGGCGAGTTATTTTTCGCTTAACAATACTTGCTGACGGTACTGTTGCGAAATGCAGTATTGAATCGAGTGAGCTGAACAATGCTGCGCTAGAGAAAAGACTTATTGCACGAGTTAAACGAATTAACTTTGGAGCAATGAATGTCGCAGATTGGAATGACACTTACATGATTCATTTTTTCCCCAATAATTAGTGTTGCGGAATCAATTATCATATTTGTGCCAAATCAATCTAAGCTGTTTGCGTTAAAAAACTAACAATAAGGCCTGTGCCGATGACAAAGTTACTTAAAATTTCAGGGATTTTGTTACTTCAGGCTTTAGTACAATTGAGTTTTATGCAGACTGCTTTTTCACAATCTGTCAATTTGTCTGTTTCTAATATGACAGCCTCCCGTTTGACCAGTTCCGCTGCAAACAGTCCAAGTGTCAATATTTTAGACACTAACGACTCAAGTAAAAATAAATCGAGTGTAAATAAATCAAGTACAAACGAGCTGAATAAAAAACAAACCGCATTAAAGCAGCCAAAATCACAATGGTTTGAAAAGGCATTTGCTGTTATGGGCACCCAGGCTAAAGTGGAGTTTGAATGGCATGATGAGAAACAAGCGGAGCAACTTATCCAACAAGTTATTGCTGAAATGCATCGAATTGATCAATTAATGAGTCCATATAAACCGGCCAGTGAGCTCTCTTTGATTAATCGACAGGCCGCCGTCAAAGCAACCGTTATTTCGCCTGAGTTATTTCGATTAATCGAAAAGTCTTTGTACTTTTCTCAACTAACACGTGGCGCATTTGATATCAGTTTTTCCAGTGTGGGTTATTTATACGACTTCAGAGAACATAAAAAGCCCACAATCAAGCAAATAGAGCAATTAAAAGGTGCGATTAATTTTCATAATATCCAGCTCGATAAGCAAAAGCACAGCATCTTTTTTAGTGATAAACGTGTCAAAATTGACCTTGGAGGCATTGCAAAAGGCTATGCGGTTGACCAGTGTATGGCAATTTTAATGCGTGCTGGTGTAAAAAATGCGTATATTAATGCGGGAGGCGACAGCCGCATTATTGGCAAAAAGCATGATAGGCTTTGGTATATCGGTATTCAGCATCCGCGCGACGACAAAAAACTATTGGCTAATTTACCGTTAGAAGCTGTTGCGGTATCAACATCGGGTGATTACGAGCGCTACTTTGAAACAGAGGGCGTTAGATACCATCATATTATTAATCCAAAAACTGGGGATTCAGTAAGAGCGATTCGAAGTACCACTATTTTGGCTAAAGATTCGACAACTGCTGATGCGCTGTCGACCAGCATTTTTGTACTTGGGGTGAGTGAAGGTATGAAGCTCATCAATAGTATGCCCGATGTATCGGCAATTATGGTGGACAAAAATGGAAAGTTATTTGTCTCAGAAGATTTAGCTGCTGTTGAGTAAAACTGATAACTGACCGATAGAAACACTAAAAGAAGCATCAAAACAAGCATCAAGAGGTAGGCTATTTGATAAACTCACTCACTGAGTTATCAACTTATTAGATTATTGGAATTGTTGCTATTGAAAGAGAATATCTTGATTATCCTTGAACGACATCAATAATGATTAATTAATATCTGTTGAATCAATATTTTTTATGAATTGATTAATTACTGTTGAATCACCTTAAATATCCCATCTTTTATCGGGTTAATGAGGCATTATCATGCACTTAATCCGTTTAATAACTGTTGCAGAACTATTGGCTCAATATGCGAGTTAGATTATTATTGGCATCCCGTTTGAATTTAGGCATTTTATGAAAAATTTAAAAAATCTTGGCTTGAACAAAATTTCAACAACTTGGCTTTTACTAAGTTTTGGCTTGTTTTCATTTTATATTCAAGCGGTTGAAGTTGAGGGGTTATATCAGGTTGAAATTGCGGTAACCGACCAATCAAATAAAGTACGCTGGGAAGCCGCATTAAACGGGCTAAAAGAGGTGCTGGTACGTAAAAGTGGCAGTCAGCAGATTTTGAGTGTCTATGAAACTCAACAAGCGTATCGCAAAGTTACCTCTTATTTACAGCGGTTTGAATATATTCAAAACACCGAACAAAAAACACGTGCTGAGTATCCGTTTTATTTGAGCTTACATTTTGAACCTCGTTTAGTGGATGAACTTATTCAAGAAGCCGGTATGCCTATTTGGGGAAGCAATCGGCCTATCAGTATATTGTGGTTAGCTAAAGAAGAAAACTTTCAGCGAGAAATTATCAAAGATGACCCTGCCGAAGATTCATTGGCACAATTAGTGGCTAAAAATGCCAAACGTCGAGGAATTCCGGTAATTTTGCCTATAATGGATTTAGAAGATCAGCTTAATGTTAATATTAGTGATATTTGGGGACGGTTTAATACGCCGGTTGTTGCTGCCAGTGAGCGATATCTGGCCGATGCAGTTGTTGCCGGCCGAGTGAGCCGCTTTGGTGAGCAATGGCAAATTAAGCTGTCTTATATTAATCAAAGTAATGAACAGACAATTGAGTTTACTGAACAATCAATGGAAGAGTTGGCAGGTACACTGGTTAATCGTTTGGCAGAACTACTTTGTGAAAAGTACTGTGTGGTAGAGGCGGCTGAAAGTCATAAAATTGTGATGCAAATATCGAATGTAAGAAATTTTTCTCAATATAAAAGCGTGCAGCGCTATTTGGAGAGTTTATCATCAATTCGTAAAGTTGAAGTTGATAAATTACGTGCTGATGTCGTTCGCTTCAGTTTGTCTTTGCTGGGTGATGTGCAGAGTGTAAAAGATGGGATTACATTAGGCAATAAATTAGTTGAAGAGTCTCCAGCTTCAATAGATTTGTTTGTTAATGAAAAATCGCCTGAATTAAAACCTGAGAATCCACTTTCTTCGACTATTCACAGCGAAGTAACGTTAGAAAATTCAGAAAACCACAAGGAGGTTTTATCAGAACAAAACGTCACATCAAATCAAACTGAAATTGCATTACAGACAGAAGTTTCCAAGCAAAGTGAAACTCTCTTGTCCGAAAAGCAAGATGTCGTGTTGTATTATCGGTGGATTGAATGAATCTGAGTTTTTTGCCCAATTTTATTACATTACTGCGGGTATTTTTACTCATTCCGTTATCGATTGTATTACTCAATGAACAGTATTTTAGTGCATTAATCTTATTTGTTATTGCGGGTTTTTCTGATGCACTGGATGGTTTTTTAGCGAAGCAATTTTCTTGGATTAGTCGGTTTGGTGCCATACTCGACCCGCTCGCAGATAAGGCGCTACTCGTCATTACGATGAGTCTATTGGTCTACAACCAACAGCTGAGCTGGATACTTTTATTAGTGGTATTTGTGCGTGACATTTATATTGTTGTCGGTGCCTACTATTATCATTACCGTTTAGGACCGTATGAAATGCAGCCTAGTAATCTGTCAAAGTTTAATACCTTTGTGCAATTATTATTGGTAACCACTTTGTTGGTTTCTCTGGGATTTTATCAACTGCCAACGCTATTTATTGAAGGATTAATTCTTCTTACTTATGTTACAACTATTGCTAGTGGTATTCATTATGGGTGGGTTTGGGGCGGCAAGTTTCGTCAGGAGATAAAACGCCGTAAACAGCAGTCAGGTCAATCTTCAAATCAGCAACGAGAACAATAAATGTATCAGTTACCATTGAATGTTCAACTCGATGATTCTGCTGATTTTACTAACTTTTTATCAGCTCATAACGCACAATTGATTAATCGATTGCAATCAATGCACTCGCATAGCCATGATTTTATTTTTGTCTGGGGGCAAACAGAAACAGGTAAAACTCATCTGGCATCGGCAGTTTGTCACGAAGCTAGTAATAAAAATTTGAACGTGGCTTATTTACCTGTTGATAATCCGGCAATTATGCCAGAGATTTTACAAGGTATGGCCACAATGGATATCATTTGTATTGACAATGTTGAAACCATTTTGGGAAATCCTGAGTGGGAAATAAAGTTATTTGATTTGTATAATAATCTAAATAATGAAAAGAAAAGCCTAATTATTTTTAGTCGATTACCACTTAACGAAGCACCCACAAAGCTTGCTGATCTTCAATCTCGATTGATGGCAATGGAAATCTACCGCCTTATTCCACTTGATGACGAGCAAAAAATTGAATTAATGATTAAGCGTGCTGCTAATCGAGGTCTTGAATTATCAGCTGAGGTTAGTCGATATATTATTACCCATTACAGTCGTTCTGTTGATCAATTAATACATATGCTTGAAAAACTCGATCGCTCGAGCATGAGTTTGCAGCGCAAAATTACAATTCCCTTAGTAAAAGAAATATTCAAAGATAACGCTGCAAGCTAGTCTGACTAATGTTTAAATCATCACTTTAACTGAAAGGCTTCACAGTTGAGACTTTCTGCGCCCGCATTAATAACCGTTTGATGATAAGTTGCTCTTGGTAAAAGTCTTAGAAAATAAAAGTTAAGCAGTTGCAGCTTGTCTTGTTTGAAAGACTCTGACTGCGAACTATGTTGCAAGCTGTTTGCTTGCTGTAAGAAAATATGAGCAACACTGACATAACCGCAAAACATTAAATAATCAAATGCTGCTGCGCTGATCTCATCAGGATTTTGGCTGACTTTTTGCGCTAGATTTTGATTAATCGTTTGCCACTGTGAACAGTAATCAAGTAATTGGTGGGCGTAATTGACAAATTTTTCATCGCTATTTTCTGTTGCGATTTTAATTTCGGTCAGCCATTGATTGACAGAATGAAACTTATCTTTTAATACTTTTCGGCCAAGTAGGTCGAGCGCTTGAATACCATTGGTACCTTCATAAATTGAGGTAATACGCACGTCTCTGACAAGTTGTTCTATTTCTGATTCTTGAATATATCCATGCCCACCATATATTTGAATTGCTAAGTTGCAAGCTTCAAATCCGGTTTCTGACATGAAGGCTTTACAAATTGGTGTCAGTAATCCAAGACGACTTTCTATATCTGACGATGGCTGCTGGCTCAATTCAATTTTATCAACGAGAGTTGCAACATACATTGCTAATCCTCGACATCCTTCAACAATTGCTTTTTGAGTAAATAACATGCGTTTTATATCGGCATGAACAATAATCGGATCTGCCGGTTTTTGTGGCATTTTTGCGCCAGAAATTGCACGCATTTGCAGGCGTTCGCTAGCGTAAGTTAATGAGGCTTGTTTCGCTAATTCTGCTATGGCATAGCCTTGAATACCTGTCGCCAGTCGCGCTTTGTTCATCATGGTGAACATACAGCTTAATCCTTGATTCAGTTCACCAATTAAATAACCGCGCGAGTTATCAAAATTGAGTACACAGGTAGGTGAAGCTTTAATCCCCATTTTATGCTCAATACTGCTACATTCAACCTGGTTATCACTCTGTACTGATTTGCCTGAAATAACCGTTAGCATTTTAGGAACTAAAAATAATGAAATCCCGGCTGTACCTTCGGGCGCCCCATCGACACGAGCTAACACAAAGTGAATGATATTTTCTGCTAAATCGTGTTCACCTGCAGAAATAAATATTTTGCTACCATTAATCACATATTCTCCATCTTTAGAAGGAGTTGCTCTGGTTTTTAATAATCCTAAATCTGAACCGCAATGAGCCTCGGTCAGACACATAGTGCCAGACCATTGACCAGAAATTAATTGAGGTAAGTATTGAGCTTGAAGTGATTCATTGGCATGATTCTCAAGTGCACTGATTGCTCCATGAGTCAGGCCAGGAAACATACTCCAAGAGGCATTTGCGCCAGCGACCATTTCTGCGACTGCGGCAGACAACGAAAAAGGTAGGCCTTGGCCCCCAAACTCTGGATTGCAAGCCAGTGAAGACCAGCCTGCATCACAGTATTGCTGATAAGCGTCCTTAAATCCGCTTGGTGTAGTGACCAGACCGTTATTCAATTGACTTGATTGTTGATCGCCAGAATAGTTAATAGGAGATAGCAACGTTTCTGAAAACTTTGCAGCTTCATTTAATATAGCGTTAACTAAAGATTGATCGGCAGCATCTTGTGCGCCAATTGCTTGATAATGATCGGTTAGTTTCAACCAATCATGTAGAATAAATTCAAAGTCATTGAGGGGGGCTTGGTATTGTGGCATAAAAAATTCTCCTTAATTAAGCCGTCTAATTTATCTGGTCAGACAAGATTGTACAAGCAGAAAAGCGTAATGAAATATAAATTTCATTAAATCAGTTTCGTTAAGTGAAATGATATAATAACGGCACAGATATAAAATTGAAGGCGGTCAAATAATTAGGTTAGTACCTGAATTATTCGCATCAAGATAAATTAATAACCAGTAAAGCAGAAGTTTTATGCAACAAATGAGTGAATTAAGATTTGGTGGAACAGCACGGCTATACGGTCAGCAAGGGCTTGACAATTTAACTCGGGCAAAAGTCACGGTAATTGGTATTGGTGGCGTTGGTAGTTGGGCTGCCGAAGCACTAGCCCGATCAGCTATTGGCGCAATAAGTTTAATTGATTTGGATGATATTTGTTCGACCAATACAAATCGGCAGATACATGCCAATGTTGAGTCAGTCGGCAAAATGAAAGTTACCGAAATGGCAGAGCGAATACAAAAAATCAATCCCGAATGTCAGGTTAATCCGGTTACTGATTTTATTCATACAGATAATCAACAAATCTTGTTAGCGGATAAACCTGACTATGTGATTGACGCAATTGACAGCGTCCCAGCAAAAGTTGCGTTGATTGCTTATTGTAAAAGAAACAAAATTAGAATTATAACTACAGGAGGCGCTGGCGGACAAATTGATCCACTAAAGATAACCTTATCTGATTTGAGTCGGACGATACAAGATCCTCTTGCCGCTAAAGTAAGAAGTGAGCTACGTCGCCATTATGGTTTTTCTAAGAATCCCAAGCGTAAATTTGGCATCGAATGTGTCTATTCAACGGAACAGTTATTATTTCCTCAGGCCGATGGTAGTGTCTGCCATACAAAGCATCATCCTGATGGAAGTGTAAAGCTTGATTGCAGTGGCGGGTTAGGCGCAGGTGTTACTGTGACCGCAACATTCGGCATGATTGCAGCGTCACGTGTGATTAATTATTTATCACAGAAACAAATGTCTGATTAACCACTTAAAACTTTAATTGCATTAAGCAAATTTCAAGATAGCTGAATTAGGGTAGAGTTAAACTATTTTGCTTGTACGATAACTTCGAGGCATATTGTTTGACTGCCGAATAGTACGAATGTATAAAATCAGTTCGTTTTCTGCTTCATTTTTTGATATAAAAGGACCTTCTTGTGATTGCTCCCGCGTAGTGAACCACCACCCTTCGTTGGTGTGATAGTAGCGATCACTGCGAAACCAAGACTTTTCAGATTCTCCTGCGCGATATTGCATGCTATTTTCTCCCTTTTCAGTAAAAGCTTATCAGTAGAAAATGTATAGGTTGACTGTGTAAGCTTAAGGTTTTATGGCGCTGATCTTTTGCAGATTTAAAATATCTAAGTATCAAAGCTATAACGAGTCGACGTTTTCAACCCAGTATTTAAGTGTAGTGAAGGTATCGAGAATAGATAAAGACGGATTTAGACTTTAAGCATTGGCGTTAATTCGCAAAGGCTATTAAAGAGAAAGCGATAAATTTGGTCTAAACTTATCATTTCATAAAGTAAGATATTTCACTACAGCCTTTGTATTTGGTAATATTCCATTAGCTTTTGATGTATAAGCACTTTTAGCCATTATTGGCACAAATAATTATAACAGTAATAACAAAAATCTGGAGTTTATAGTCTTGAGTGCTATCGAAATCCCCGGTTATAAAATAATTCGAACACTCGGCGTTGGTGGTCAGGCAACCGTATACCTTGCGTTACAGCAAGGGTTTGAGCGCGAGGTTGCTCTTAAAGTTATGTCACCCGCTTTGGCTGCAGACCCCAGTTTTGGTGAACGGTTTATACGTGAAGCCAAGATTGTCGCTAAGTTATCCCATAAAAGTATTGTCACTGTATACGATGTTGGAGAAAGTGGTAATTTCTATTATCTCGCAATGGAATATATGCCTGGAGAAGATCTCAAGTCTCGTATTCATAAAGGAATGAAAACTAAAGAATGTTTGAGTACTATCGCTAAAATTGCGCGAGCCCTGCATTTTGCTCATCAAAAGGGCTATATTCATCGCGATGTAAAATCCGAAAATATTTTATTTGATCAAGATGATGAACCGGTATTGACCGATTTTGGTATTGCTAAAGCATCTAATTCGTCAACCCAAATGACGCAAACCGGAAAATTAATTGGTACGCCAGAATATATGAGCCCTGAGCAGTGTCGAGGTAAAAATATTGATGGTCGAACTGATTTATACAGCTTGGGTATTATTTTATTTGAAATGCTTACGCGTAAGGTTCCATTTACGGGTGAAGATTCCGTGGCCGTTTGTATTCAGCATGTCACCAAGCCGCTTCCTCGATTGCCTGCTCGACTCAATCATTATCAATGGCTAATTGATTCGTTATTAGCCAAAGATCCTAATCAACGCATTCAAACGGGCGAAGATTTGGCATTAGCGATAGGTCGGTTTGAGAAAACTGGCAAGACACAAGAAATTACCCAGAATATACCATCATCGGCTCAGTCGAAAATGACTGGGAAACGATCAAGTAATAGCGCTTCGCTCAATAACGACTTTGATGATCAATCCTTTCGAGATAATGATAGTTTTACTGACTCAGATCTGTCTACTCGACAAGAAGAACCCGAAATTATTGATGATTTACATACGGAACACCGATATTTGACGCAAGCTGAAAATCGGAAAAATAATTTACCTTTATTTGTAGGTTTAACGGCTTTGGCATTAATCGGCGTGGCTGCATTTTTTACCAAGCAGCAGTGGATGCCAATGATAGAACCTTATTTATCAAATGCAGCATCAACAGATATCGCATCGACTAGAACCGAAGCAACATCTGCCAATAACCCGGTTGACGCAGATAAACCGAATCAGTCAGCCCCCAACGGGGTTAAAGACAAAGCTCCTGACGTTGCATCGTTATTACAAGAAGCTGATGCATTGGTGCAATTTGTGCCACATAAAATTGCCGATATGAAAAAGGCGCTCAAATTGATTTCAGCTGTCAATGCGCTTGAAAAAGATAATAAAAACGCGCAATTAATCTACCAGAATATATTAAGTACCAGTTTGTTAGAAGCGACCGCGTTGGCAGAAAAAGAAGATTTTGTCGCTGCCGAAGAATGGATTTCATTAGTAAAGTTTGAAAATCCAAAATATGCATTATTAGCCGCAACGACCAGCAATATTGAGCAATTGAAACAAGTACATTCTGCGGCAGAAAATGAGCGCTTAAGTCAGCAAACAAAAATTGATGAATTAATTCAAAAAGGCCAAACTGCACTCAATGAAAATCGACTGTCATCGCCGTCAAAAGATAATGCAATAGAATACTTTGAAATGGTTCTTAAGTTACAGCCCGATAATAACCTGGCACAACAAGGATTACTTGACGTCACCGCAGCTTACGAAAGTTTAGTTAAAAAAGCTATTGCTGATGAATCGTTTACCAAGGCAAAAGCGTTGTTGAGTCGCTTTAATAATTTATCTAATGAACAGCCCAAAAAGATACAACTAAGACAAGCATTAAGTCAGGCTGAAAAAAAATATCTTGCTGAACAGGCCAAACGAAAAGAGCAGGCTGCACTGGCCGAAAAAATTAGACAGCAAGAAAATGCCCGTCAGGAACGACTCAGTGATCCTATCGTACAAATGCAATTGCTGGGTAATTTAGATTCTGCCAAATCACTAGAGGCGCAAGATGTATTGGTAATGCCTGAAGAAAATAATGCGGTCAGTAAATATCGAGCGGTATTAAATATTGATGATCGCAATGTTGAGGCTAAAGCTGGACTCACTAGAATTGAAAATAAAATTCTTTCACAATTACAACGATTGATTACACAAAAAAATCGTGTAGAAGCTGAGCAGTGGCTAACTCGGCTCAAGTTATTTCAAGATAATCACCCTCAATTTGATAATCTGGCTTCACAGGTGAGTGAATTGCCCTTAATGACTGAGTCACTTATTGACGATGAACAATCAGCTAAAAATCCCGACGAGCAAATGGATACCGAAGATGCTGTCAGTGAAAAACAACTGATAGATAAACAGACAGTTAAGCAAACTGACAATCTTGAGAAGAGTAACCTTGAGAAAAATAATCTTGAACAAAATAAAACTAAACAAGACAAACAAGATAAAACTGAGCATGACAAAACTGTTCATGATAAAACTGAGCAGAGTATAGATTCAGAAAAAAATATTGCACCACTAATGGATGGTGAGAAAAGTCAGACAGATATGTTAATTGAGCAAGAAATACAAAATGATGCCGCTGAGCTGGAACAGTCTTTACGAAAGTCAACACGTTCAGTTGATAAAAGCGAATCAAAAAAATAGAAAGATCGAGTAGCAGATAATTAAAGTTATTGAGCATTATTCAGCTAAGTTTTAAAAGCTGATTTGCATTGAAACCTCTTTAGGATACAGGACTATAAGCATGCAATCTAAGTTTATTCAATTTGTGATTTACCTGTTACTATCGGCATTAATTGCCTGTGGTGGCCCGAAACAGGCTCTAATTTCTCCCGCGGAAATTCAATCAGCACAGCAATCTGGTAATTTACTTGCCTTATATGACAAAGTCTCTAATATGGTCATGCAAAATAAAGGAAGTGCAAAAGAAGAAGCGATTGCTATCCAATCCGAGATTGCTCAGTTGTTAACACAGCAAAAAAAGCAACAAGTAGCACAAGTTGTCGCCCAGTTTAATCAAGAAGGCTCAAGTATTACTCGAGAGCAATTGCTTGATTTAAAAAGTAGTGTGCAATCTATGCAGCAATGGTCTGCAACCGATTTTGCACGGATTTCTCCACAAATTAATCAAATGCTTGCTCAAATTAATCAATTGATTGCAACTTATATGAATGTCGCAATTGACCCCAATAAAGAACCGGTTGCTCAAATCCTGGCATTGAAACGGGCTGCTGAATTGGCTGGTGAATCGCAACCTGAAACCAGTGAATATCAAAATGCTCACAAAAAAATGTTGGCACAGCTACAAAGTAACGGTAACACCCAATTAGAGCGACGTAATTACGAGCAAGCACTAGCCGCTGCAAAAGGGGGACTATTGCTTGATGCCAATAACATTCAGTTTGAATCTTTGATGTCGCAAGCAGAAGCCGGTTTATTTGAAAATGACTTTAGAAAAGCTATCGAAAATGGTAAGCCAGAATCAGCCTATCAAGCGGTTATCGAGGTTTCAGATAAACCAATATTTTTGCAGCTCAAGAAAAATATGCGTAACAGCATTATTCTGTTGTCGAACTACTTTGCTGGCAGCGCACAAAAAGCTTATGTGTCGGGTGACTGGGTAACAGCCTACGTAAACTTTATAAAAGGACGAACTATTCAAGATAAACTTGATATTGCAGATAAAGGTTTTATTCAAGAGAAGAAATATTTAGACATGCTAATGTCAAAAGTTAATAAAGGTAATGTTGCAGAAGGGCAACAATTAATTCTATTAAAAATTATTCAAGAGTTTGATGATAAGTTTCCAAATCTACAAAATCAATTGCGCAAGATTGAAGAGAGTATTAAAAGTCGTGCGATGACTAAACTGTCCGTTGCTGCTTTCAAAGAGATACCCGCAACAGATAGCGTTGTCAATTCTGTAGGGCGTCGTGTTGGTAGTAAATTAGAAAAAATATTGTTTGAGCGATTAGGTCATGAGGTGACAATTGTTGCTCAACTGACCACAGAACAGTCTAACCCTTATGAAGGTTTAACCTTAAAGGTTGATGGTGAAGTTCTACAAGCTGCAGTTGAAAATTCGACTAATATTGGCAAACGCAATTTGCGGGTTCAAACCGGTGTCAACCGTACTGAGACCGAAGCATATCAAAAGTGGGTGAAACGCAAGCGAGGCGAGCAGCCAGAGCAATATATTGAAACGCCAGTGATGGAAAATGTTGAATTAACGGTAGAGCATATTTTAAAACATGCAATTGCTGAAGTTGCATTCCGAATTATTGAACCTGCTAGCGGAACAATTTTGTTAACCGATAATTTTGTTGAAGAAAGTGAGTTTAGTGGTGAGTCGATTAACGAATTGCAAAAAGGTGAATTTCATCAACCTTATGTTAGAGCTGATTTGCCATCGGATATTACTATTATGGATGAATTAGCTTCCAAATTAGCAGAAAGATTAGGTAATAAACTAGCGGAGTATCTGCAAAGCCCAGAAAATGTGTTCTTTCAAAAGTCAGAAGACTCAACTGCACAAGGCAATGTTAAATTAGCAGTTGAAATGTTGGCTAATGCTGTAACTATCGGTGAAGCCAAGGGTAAAGATGTTTCAGTTTGGTATGAAAAAGCTAAGCGCCTTGCTTTGCAGTAAATATTCTCTAGTGATTCTATCGATATTATCACTTTAATTGGATTTTTAATAAGACACTGGTTAACTTATCAAGTTGCCGCGATGTACACAGATAATTAAGCGTCACGCGGCAACATGCTGGTTACACAATGAATTAAGCGTTGGGTCTTTTTGGCCAGACTCATTTGTTCTAAACGTTTTGCATTGAGTTGTTGGATTGCCCACTGAATGTGTTCTTGTACCATTTCGTTGGCTTCACTCATCTTTAATTCAAGCGCAATAATCATTTCATCTGAATATTCCGCATTACCAATGGCGACAGCGAGGTTTCTAAGCCAGCTTTGATAGCCTATGCGGCGTATGGGCGTTCCGGCAAGATTCTCATTAAACTCAGATTCACTCCATCGCCAGAGATCAAATAAACTGATTTCATCGAGTTGATTGCGAGGTAAAAAATCTTTGTCGGTTGAGGTTTGTGCGTATCGGTTCCAAGGGCAGGCCAGTTGGCAATCATCACAACCATAAATTCGGTTGCCAATTTTTTCTCGCAAATCTTCTGGTATTCCGCCCTTATTTTCAATCGTTAAATACGAAATACATTTAGTTGCATCAACTTTGTTTGGTGCAATAATAGCGCCTGTTGGACAAATGCTAATACAGGCGGTACAACTACCACACTGATTTTCGATTGGTTGATCGACGGGGAGAGGTAAATTAATAAAAATTTCACCAAGGAAAAACCAAGAACCCGCATCGGGATTGATAATTAAAGTATGCTTACCTTTCCAACCGATGCCTGATTTTTCTGCGAAACAACTTTCCATTACCGGAGCACTATCGACAAATACTCGAAAATCGATGACATCTTTCAACGAAAAATACTCACTGAGTGATTGGCATATTTTATCTAGCTTTTTACGCATTAATTTATGATAGTCGCGTCCTAGCGCATAGCGAGAAACATTGGCAAGGTTAGGATCTTTAAGTGGTGTCGAAAACTTCGCATTTTCTGGCAAGTAATCATAGCGTAAGGAAATTATTCTTGCCGTGCCTGGATGTAACTCTTGGGGATTTTGACGAAGGTTTTGGTTTCGCTCAAAAAACGTCATGTCACCATGACGTTTTTCTGCTATCCATTGTTCAAGTTTTGGATAATAGCCTTCGGTAGAAGTGTCACAGACACGCGCATCTTGAAAGCCATGTTCAAGGGCTAGTTTGTGAATGTGTGCTTTGATTTCTTGTAGTTGTTCGTCGGTCAGCTTCATGCGATTGAGTTTTGTAATAATTGAATAGATTTTAATCCGTGATTTATTTTAAATAGTAAACTTGGCCATCTTTTATTAACAGGGCTTATAGCTTATTCAAAATAAACCAATCTAGTTGGTACGCATTATACGCATTGTGCTAAAACACAGTGAAGTACTATTATGAATGTTCTGATGTATTCTTCTCATGTTGGGATGTTAAATAAACTAAACATTGGTGGGTTTCAAATCAAACATGAACTTGATCGCGCCAAAATCTGAATAAATTGCTGAAAAATATTTAAATTTAACAAAATTACTTGAGTCTGACTCAGCATTCGGTTAGATTATGCGCCTCACGCGTCATTAGCTCAGTTGGATAGAGCATCAGGCTTCGAACCTGAGGGTCGGGCGTTCGAATCGCTCATGGCGCGCCATTTTTTATGTATCAAAAATAGCCTTTTCTGGCTATATCTTATTATTCAATAACTTAGCCTTGTTTCGTGGCAGCTATTATTTTACATATCTAGCTATAGTTCTCTATTTTTCACGAGATTTTACGACTGAATTACGACTCGATTACGACTGAGGTCAAAATATTATGGCTACTATCAAAAGGCGTTCTAACAAACGATTTATCGCTGAAATTAGAAAGGACGGGCAATACAAAAATCTTAAACATTTGATATCAAAGTTCAGGCTTTAGCATGGGCGGTTGAAATGGGGCAAAGTCTTTCACCAGACGGACTGATACAAGGGAAAATTTTAAACGATGCATTCACTCGTTACGGATGTTAAACAAGATTATTTTGAATCATGGGTTACACAAGCTTTAATCAGACTGAAAACCAGCAGTGTTAATCGTAACCTTGATTTATTAAGCTCTGTTTATGAAGCAGCAAAGCGTTGGCGTTGGATAAAAGATAATCCTATACGTGCAATTAAACGCCCTCAAAATCCACCACCTAGAGATAGGCGCATTAGTGATAAAGAAATTAAGCATATTTTAAAGGCTTTATTTTTTGACGGTCATATAGTTTCGGAATCGTGGCATCAAGTTGCTGTTGGTTTCCTGTTTGCCATTGAAACCGCCATGCGACAAGGTGAAATCTAGAGTCTGGAGTGGAGGAGGGTATTTCTCAATAACCTTGATATTAGTGATAGACTAAAAGGTCACGGCAAACTTTAAAAGGTAAAAATATGACTACTTACATTTATTCAAAGTGGAAAAATAACCCTATTGAAATGCCTGTTGAGTTCTATAGTGAACTTGATATGTCAAGATATGAGGTTCGTAAGGTAGAGATTTTTAAAAATGGAAAGCTTACTTATGCCTCTAAAACAAAGTCAACTGGTGAAACTCGCTTAGGTATTACGCCTGTACCATCAATAGCAGAGATAAAAACTCAAGCTGAGTTTGAGATCAAAGAGATAAGCAAACAGGACTTTGAAAATATTTGGCAGAAAGCGACTAGCTAGTGGCTATTCAATACTTAAAAGGTGATGCGACAAATCCGCAAGGCCAAGGCCAACGGATTATTACCCATGTTTGCAATGATATTGGTCAATGGGGGAAAGGATTTGTTTTGGCAATAAGCAAGCGCTGGCCTGCTCCCGAAAGGGCTTACAAAAGTTTATTTCAATCAGATAACAAACCTTCTCTTGGCGACACTCAGTTTGTCCAAGTTGAGGATTTAATAACTGTTGCAAATATTATTGGCCAACATGGTGTACGTTCGCCAAGAAATAAAACCGCACCAGCACCTATTCGTTATGATGCTATTGAAAAAGGGCTTACTTTGGTTGCAAATCATGCAATCGAAAACAGCGCTAGTGTTCACATGCCGCGTATTGGTTGTGGTCTTGCAGGTGGAAGCTGGGAAAAGATAGAACCAATCATTGAGCGCACTTTAATAGATAAAAATATTAAAGTTTTTGTTTACAACTTTTAACTCTTTAATATATTTTTTAATTTGTTAGTTCGATTAGCTAAAGTTTAAAAATAAATATTTATAGCCTATCGAAAAACGTTGTCATTCCGATTTTAATTATAAATTTATCTATTAATAGTACTTTAAATTAAACCGTTTTTCACTGGTATTTACCAACACTGCCAGCTATGATTAACCATCTGCTCACAACTTGAGTTATGTCATGTTAATTGAATATCAACAACTCTCAACCGATGCTTTGTACGGGATTGCCAAACAATATGTCGAAGTTAATCTTTCCGATGTCGATACTGATATTCAACTTGAAGATTGGATTCAGCAAGTGATTAACTTGGTAAAAAAAGGCGAGTTGCTGATTGAATTTAGCCAGGCAAATGAATCCGTTTATTTAAAAAAGCCTGAAGAAATTTATGATGAATCAACGATTGAAAAAGACGAATAAAAAATTTATTCAATGAATGAGGATTAAAGCAATGCGATTTCACAGATTAATCAATTTGAGTAATCAGTCAACAAAGGAAATCTTAGGATTTACGCTGTTAATATTAATGTTTACCAGTATTAATTTTTCAGTTGCCGCACAGCAAGTTGATTTAGCTGGATTTAACCAGGTTAAAACGGCATCTGAAAAATTGATTACCGGTGGACAGCCCAGTAAAGAGGAATTAGTGCTGCTAGCGAATTCAGGTGTCAAAAATATTATCAATTTAAGAGGTGTAAATGAATTTGATGGTTTTGATGAGAAGCAGGCTGCAGAAGCGTTAGGGATTAAATATATTGTAATTCCTGTTAATGGTGCAAAAGGGGTAACTTTGGAAAATGCAGAAAAGTTAAATCAGGCACTTAGTGAAAATAATGGATTAACGATGGTTCATTGCGCAAGTGGTAATAGAGCGGGGGCACTTATCAGTATTCGTGAATTTATCAATAATAAACAAGACGCTGAAGCTGCGTTACAAACTGGTGAGCAGGCGGGGATGACAAGTTTAAAGCAAAAGGTGAGTGAGATTTTACAGTCTGTGGACAATAAATAATCAACTAATCAAAAGTGATGATATTTATACTCAAACCTGATTACTATTTAATGTGAATCAGGTTTCAAAGCATACTTGAATTGAATCTCGTTTTAAATTTAATTGATGTGTTTAAGGCAGAACAGATAATTGACTTAAAGTTAAAATTACATCAGGTTTGTCTTGTTCAAATTGCGCAATCTTAATTGGAAAATAGTTTAGTTCGGGACACAGCCAGATTGAAAAATTACTATCATCCCCACTGATCCGATCCATACGTATGGCTTCATAGGTTCCCATGGGCGTTTGCAAGCTCTCTTTGGCTGTCTTAGCATACTCATAAATTTTGCGCCGACCTTTATAGCTAATGAGGTATTTAAAAGTTGGTTGATGAGTTAATAAGTCTGCCCGCAATTGTAAAATATGAGACATTCGATCAAATAACTGGTCTTGTAGGGGCAATTCCCAGAATTGTTCTCCTTTCTTACCTGTTTCTATTTGTTTTTGCCAATCAAAATTTTGTTCAACCATGCGTGGGCTTTTAAAGCTAATTTTAGTAGACGTCAAAAAGTGAGTGGTTTGAAGCTGTTTATTCTTGATAATAAATGCTGAAGTTTCCTTACTTTTTAAACTGAGTAACCATTTTTTTAATTTGCTGGATATTTCAAGTTCCCATTGATTATTTTGGCGTTTTAATCGACGTGTCGCTTTACCTAACTTTTCTCCGTCAGAAGCGATTTCATAAACTGCATTATAAGGGTGAAGGAAAAACCAGGGGTTTTCTTTTAAGCGAGCATACATTCTATTTTGCTCACCTGGTGATATACTTTCTGCTGAATTTGATTCTAGAGATTGTGTGGTTGGTAGATTGCTTTGCAAAATTGGTAATCTTGCGTGAGCATGATTGCAGAATAAAAGTATTACGCAAAGCAGAGTAGTAAAAAAGATGATTGCGGGTTTAGATTGCATTAAAGGAACAGGATTATTTGAAATATGGTGTAGTCTATTATTGCGAATTTTCAAAGTCGTCAATAACAATAGGCTGTTCCAGTTTTTTACTTTCAAAATAGACTCCATTATCTTTCATTGTAATTTGCTCACCTAAAAACCAAGCCGCAACTTTAGGGTAGAGTTGATGTTCGAGTTGTTGAACCGCTTTTTGCAGCGACTCTGGTTCGCTAAATGTGGCTAATTTTAAGCGAGCTTGCGCTATAATCGGTCCACCATCAAGTTCTTCAGTAACAAAGTGTACACTACTACCATGATATTCATCCTGACTATCTAGCGCTCGTTGATGGGTATGTAATCCAGGATATTTAGGCAACAATGAAGGATGAATGTTCAATAATCTTCCATGAAAAATGTTAACAAATGTAGGTGAGAGAATCCGCATAAATCCTGCCAGTACCACCAGGCGAGGTTGATATTGCTCAATAGTTTGTGCTAATTGCTTATCGAATGCTTCGCGAGTTTCAAATGCACCATGTTCGATGACATGGGTTGGGATTTGATTTTGTGTCGCTCGTTGCAGGCCATAGGCATCAGCTTTATTGCTGATGACTGCGGCGATTGATGCATCTAACTGCTGGTTTTTTATACTGTCAATAAAAGACTGAAGGTTAGAACCACTACCCGAAATCAAAATAACAATATTTTTATTCATTAATGAACCTGGCTTATCAAGACCGAAACGATAAAACTTTGTGGGGTTATGTTGTTCGCGATTTAAACAAAGCTGACTTGTTGCTTATCGCTGGCGTCAGTAATCTCGCCTAAATGCCAAGCATTTTCACCAAAAGAATTGAGCAGATTGATAGCTGATTCTAATTCTTCTTTAGCGACAACGAGAACCATTCCCACACCACAGTTAAATGTACGATACATTTCCTGTTGTTCAATATTGCCATTTTGTTGCAACCACTTAAAGATTTGAGGTATTTGCCAACTGTCTTGTTTTATTTGAGCGCAGGCATTTTCAGGAATCACTCGAGGAATATTCTCGAGTAAACCGCCTCCAGTAATATGTGATAACGCTTTAATGTTAATTTGTCGATTTAGTTGAAGAATTGATTTCACATAAATGCGGGTTGGTTCTAGTAATGTCGCTGCTAAAGTTGACTCTCCAAATGGCTGGTTTAAATCGGCTTTGGCAACTTCAATAATTTTTCGAATCAGTGAATATCCATTAGAGTGTGGTCCGCTTGAAGCCAAGCCAATTAACTGATCGCCTTTGGTCACTTGAGTGCCATCAATGACTTTAGATTTTTCTACAATACCTACACAAAATCCTGCTAAATCATAATCGCTGCCTTCGTACATGCCGGGCATTTCTGCTGTTTCTCCCCCAATTAATGAGCAATTTGCTTGTAAACAGCCTTCACCAATACCTTTTACAACTTCAGCAGCAGTATCTACCTCAAGTTTACCTGTGGCATAATAATCTAGAAAGAACAGGGGTTCTGCGCCTTGAACGATTAAGTCATTGACACACATGGCAACTAAATCAATTCCAACTTTGTCATGAATTCCAGCATCGATCGCCAGTCGCAATTTTGTGCCAACACCGTCTGTACCTGAAACTAAAACTGGCTCTTGATATCCTTTGGGTAATTCAAACATTGCGCCAAATCCACCTAAATTAGATACCACTTCTGGGCGTTTAGTTGCTTTGGCGACGCTTTTGATTTTTTCAACCAGTTGATTTCCCGCTTCAATGTCGACACCGGCATCTTTATAGCTGAGATTTTTTGATTGATTTTCTGACATTTGGATAATCCCGTTAATTCAACGACCTGAAATTGCGCGCTATTCTACCAGTATTATTGCGGGATTTCTCTATTTGTTAATATTTTATCAATACAGAATATGCTGCTTTGGTGATAAAAGTTTGTGGTAAAAAGGAAAAGATTAACCTTTAACTTGCTTTCCGCTTTTTACTGCTAGCGAGCGCTTCACTCAGTGCATATTCGATAAATGGTTGATCGTCTTCATTCAGGTCATAGGGACCTTTCCATTCATCTGGCGTGTTAACTTCAACGGGAGTAATTGTTTTCCAGCCACTAAAGTCCAGCTCCTCGATTTCGCCATCAAAATATTGGATTTCTATCAGTTGCTTATCATAATCTACAGCTACCACCTCAAATAGTTCTTCTCTATCACTAGGGTGATACCAATGGCCAATTTCGGCATAAATTTGTCCTGACATCATGATTTTTAATCCTCAAATTTTCGTGATCTTAAGTAAAAAGAAAGCTTTGTAATTAATGACTTATGTAATAATAATCGTAGATAAAATGAAAATAGAGAAGGAATAAATTATTCATAGCAGTAGTGTGGATAGACAATTTTTTTATTATTTGAATGCCTGGCTTGATTAAAATTGAACAAGTTGGGTATGCGCGAGGTAATTGTGATGTTTTTGGTTATAAAAAAGGTTAGTTTAAGGACTGGTTGGTGGATCTTGTTGAACGCCAATTGAATATTTGTCAAGTTGAGCGATAAAGTTGTCGGGTTGGTTGGTCAACTTAGCATAAATCAATTGGTATGCGAGTACATTTTTAACGTATTCACGAGTTTCTTTATAGGGAATTTGTTCTATCCATTCTAAGGGATCGTTGGTATTAATTTTTTGCAACCATTGCTGAACTCGGTGTTTACCGGCGTTATAAGCTGCTGTTGCTAATACTGGATTAGCAGAAAAATCATTATAAATATCACTTAAGTGAGCGGTACCGAGTTTTATATTAGTATGTGCACTCAATAATTGAGAGGTTTGGCTGGCTTTTTGGCCTGTCTTTTTAGCGATATGACTAGCGGTTGAAGGTTTTAACTGCATTAAACCACGAGCGCCAGCGCTAGAAATTGCATCGGCTTTAAAAGCACTCTCTTGGCGAGTGATTGCAAATGCCCAGCTGAGTGGAATTTGATTATGCTCAGTCTGAGCTTTAAATACATTGAGGTATTTAAGTGGAAAGCGTTTTTCAACATCGTTAATCTGTTTGCTGCGGGCAAACGCTAAGATTGCTTGATGCTGCCAACCCCATTGATGAGCAATTAAGGCAAGTTTGGTTTGATCGCCTAACGCGGTTGATCTTACCAGCATATTCCATTCTTGTCTGGCCTCGCTTAAACGATTTAACTGATAAAACTCTTTTGCTCTTATGGCGGCAGGATGATTGGTAAAATGTTCAAGTTCATTTGTATTGAAATCAATCGCTTGGTGACTTAATTCTGGTGGAATGTTGAGTTGTCGTGCTGCCAAAAAGCCATAGTAGTGGCGTTGTTTTGCTAATTCAGCGAACAGTTGGCGGGCTTTTTCCAAGTTGCCTAGCTGGGTTTCTGCAACAGCTTGCCAGTACTGCCACTTTTCAGCATCTTGTTGAGTATGTGAAAATTCGTTTGCCAGGGTGGCGATTTTATCCCAATCTTTGTCAAATAAAGCCGTTGATAAAAGCCATTGATTGACTGAACTATCATTTTTATCGGTCAGAGATGAAAGCCAATTGCTAGCTTTGGGGTCCTGATCGAGAGCCAAGCTTAAGCTAATAGCTCGCTTTAGGGAACTAAATTCTTGTTTTAACTGATATTTTTTGCCTAACTGTTGCCAAACTTGAATCGTTAAATTAGCATCTTGCCAAGCAGATTTGAGCAGTCCGGCTTCAATAATATCAATCGCACGCGAAGTGAGAGGATGTTTGAAATTAATCTGCGTTAGCTTCTTGGGATTTTTAATGACTTCACCAAGCAATTCACCGGCATTTTTTACCGACGCTGGCGACTGATTTAATAGATATTGTGTTAAACGCTTATTTTTGTGTTTACTGGCTAATAGTATCCGCTGCCATAAATCTGTTTCTTTGAAACGTCCCGATTTTTTCCATTGGGCAATCAATTTATCGCAAGTTTTGGGCAATAACTTGGGGGTTAACCAGATTTTCTTGACTTGCGCATAGATGTCATCTTCGTTCTCTGAGGTCTTTAAGCGAAACTCAAGTTGCTTGCAGGTTAGCTGAGTGCTGCCAAAATCACGGTAGTAGCGTAAAAATAAAGAGGAGTGGTTTTGCTTGGCTAACCACTGTAGCCATTTATAGCGTAATTTGCGGGCAACGGGTTCGTCACTGTGCGCATCTAAAAAGTCTTCTATTTGCTGGCGATGGGAAAGACTAATGTTAGCCAGCAACTGATCTCTTTTTAAATAGCTATAGAGTGGATGTTGGCTAATCGATTTCTCTAAGGCATTGAATTTATTCCAGTTCTTGCTTTTGATAGCCTGTTCCGCATCAATAAATATTTGTTGTTGTGGAGTTAGTTTGTCTGGAATTGCAGCATTTGGATATGAAAATATAAGGAATAAGCAATTAACAATTAGTGCAGGCATCAGCAGTGAACGCTTGATAAAGCTTTTCAGTTGAGATTCTAATCTATTTGCTGACACAAAAATTATCCTGCTCCTGAATGATTAACGACTCTATTTTATATCGTTTACAATAACTATATATCGTTTAAAACAATAATAAGTTTAGTAATTCCTGACTATTTTTATTCTTGTTAAATCGTCTAACGAAAGATTTTTATCACCTAAATATTGAAATCACATGCTCGTTACTGATTGTAAAATGATTTTAACAATGAATTAAGTATATATGAAAGTATAATTTTTAACAGATTTATTAAATTGATACAAAAATGAGACAAGATTTTTAGCTTGGCTATTCATGTTAGAGAAACAATATTGCCACTATTAAGAGATAATATTCTTTATTACAGATGTTGACGATAGGCGCTTCAAAGGAAGACTGACAGTATTAAATGAAGGGGAAAAAATACTGTCAGTCTTGGTGGGTGAAGTTTTACGATTAGTATTGTGCAACTTCAGTATTCAATTCTGAGGAATGTGATTGAATAAAATTAATGCTCACTTTGCGCGCTAATGCATAGTTATCATTATTTGTTGTCGGCGTACCGTAATCTATTTCGCCATGTGCAGCCGAAACTAGTTGATCTTGGTTGACACCAAAGCTTTGTAAGGCTTGTTTGACCGCATCCACTCGATGTTGTGAGAGTTTTAAATTATCGGCTTTTGAGCCACGAGGATCGGCATAGCCGTCAAGTTGAACAGTCAGTTGAGGGTTTTCGATTAAAATAGAGGCTAATTGCGCGATATTTTTATGATCCAAATCGGATAATTCGGCAGAGTTGGTGGTAAACATCAAGTTTAGTGTTAAGCCCTCTGGTAAAGTGACTTGTTCTGCCTCAGCTAATAACGCCATTTCACTATTTAAGCTGCTGACCTGTTGCTTTAGTGCTTGTTCTCGCTGATTGCTTTGTGCCAGTTGATTAGTGATTTCATCGACTTGATTTGCTTTTTCTACTTGTTCTCCAACTAGTAAGCCAGTTACTCCTCCAATAATAAACCCTACGGGTCCACCTATGGCTGCGCCAGCGATTGCACCCGATGCAAATCCTATATTTTCTTCTTTACTGGATGCTGCATTGGCAGAAAAGCTGTGAAAAACACTGGTGATTACTAATGTTGAAATAATTGTCATTTTTTTCATGGTTAATTCCTCATATTGTTATTTGTTAAACGTTGTTAGTTAACTAATTAATCACTTGGTTAATTGATAAAGCCGCGAGTTATGTAATTAAAGCTTGCTTGTTAATTGAGTGAAATTTGCACTCAACTGTTAAAACTTGTTCGCTCTTCAATCCCCTTGAACATTTCTATGGGATTGAGACATAATAAAAAATCAATAAAGTACCATCCCTGGTTATGTTTAATCTCCTATGTTGCTCGAATAACGCGCTTTTAAAGTTATACCTTTCCTTTATTAGTTAGTACATTTCCATTTTTGTCATCTGTTGACTGTTGAGGCATAGACTTAAATTAATGCGGCTTCCTTTATTGAAAATTTACTTATGTCCTTGCCGCTTATTTGTCCTGCTGTGCATCTCCTTTGCATGGTGTTATTAAACACCAATAATTCGGCGTAACTATTGGTCGAATGGGTAAAGGCTGCGGCCAAATATGGCAAAAAGATGGCATTTGAATTTGTTGGCTTATTTATTGGAAAATTTGCGGTAGTATTAGTATTAATAATGTTTAAATGATTTAAGGGAAAAATATGGGTAAGCGAATTGCACTGGTAGAAGATGAAAAGGCAATCAGAGAAAACTATTCTGCTTCGTTGCGCAAACAAGGATATGATGTGTTTTGTTATGCAACCAAGCAGGAAGCCTTAAAAGCTTTTGAAACCCGATTACCGGACTTAGCCATTTTAGATATTGGTTTAGGTGATGAGCCGGAAGGTGGATTTGAAATATGTCGATATTTAAGAGCGCAATCTGAAACCTTACCGATTATTTTTCTCACGGCTTTAGATAGTGAGTTTGATACTATTTCGGGATTACGGCTTGGCGCAGATGACTATTTGACTAAAGATATCAGTCTGGCACAGGTACTGGTAAGAATTTCAACCTTATTTCGCCGTGTGAATGCATTGTCATCAGGTAGTGGTCAACCAGAAGATATAATTGAAATAGGAGCATTACAATTAGATGCCAATCGACTTATTGCCATGTGGAATAACCAACCCTTAGATATTACTTTGACAGAGTTTTGGATATTACACGCAATGGCGAAAAGGCCTGGCCATGTTAAAAGTCGAGAACAATTAATGGAAGCTGCTAAAGCTGTTGTTGATGATAGTACGGTGACTTCTCATATTAAACGGCTGCGTAAAAAGTTTATAGTTATCGACTCGTCATTTGATTGTATTGAAACGGTTTACGGGATGGGCTATCGTTGGAAAGCTTAATAGCAACCGTATCTAGACAAATTTAAAATGAGTAACAGTTAGGATGTCTGATCAATAATGCAACTCCACCCTGAGATGTGGCCGCTGAAGTCAAAATTTGTTGCAATTCTTTTACTGGCTTTATTTATTCCAGTGTCTACGGTCGTATTGCTCAAAGAGATCGAAAAGGCGCTGGTTGATAACTTAAAGAAAAACTTGCTGTTATCAACGCAGTTTTACAGCTTACAGCTTGCCAATAATAGTGAGTGGTTTTATCAAAGCCGTTTGCCTAAATCAAGCGACTCTGTGGCTGAGGAGTTGTTTGTTTTTCCTTTGCAGCAGCAAATCATTATTGATGGTTTTTTTGCTGATGAATGGCAATTTGTTGAAAAATTTCGGCAGCACTATTTCCCGTTGCCTGCATCTAGCTCAATGAACTCATCTGGGAATACGACAAAAGCCAAGCATGATAATCAAATGAGTGTTTTATTGGGTGATTATGAAGAAAGTCTGTATGTTTCTATTCAAGTGTTAGATAAAAATGTAGTTTATCCAGAACTTAATCAACAGACTCGATCAGACCAACTGGTGGTTAGTTTTATTGATCAAAATGAGCAACGCTATAATTACTATATCTTGCCGAAAGCACCTGGAAAAATTCCTGTCTATCAATATTCCTCGCAACAATTGCGAATTGACTGGCGATTTACTGCTTATTGGGTAGAAACTGCCGATGGCTTTAATGTTGAAATTAAGTTTCCTGCGGGTATTAAACCAGTCCAGTTGGGCGTTAAATATTATGATATCGATAAACTCAACGATCAGTTATCCCAACAGGTTATTGCCACTAGTCCTATTGAATTAAATCCAATTGTTTGGCCATCAAAATCGTTAAGCGAATTTGTACAACATATTGAAACTATCCCAGGGCAGCGAATTTGGGTCTTGGATGTTGAAGGTCGTGTGCTCGCTAGAAGAGGTAATCTGGATTCTATTTTATCTGGTCAGACAAATTCGTTTACTGCTTGGTTATTGCATTACCTCGCCGATGAGGTAATTGATACTCGGGCGAATCAAGTTCGATTAAATTCGCTCGCAATATTTCGTGCTTTACAAGGTGTTGCCTACAGTTACATTGAGACTAAACCAAATAATGATTTTTCGGTTGCTCTGGCAGCCAGTCCGATTAAAGTCAACGGTGAAATTTTAGGTGTTGTTTTATTAGAAGAAAATATTGCCAGAGTACAATTACTCCAGCAACAAACGCTTACGCGAATTATTAATGCCATGCTAATTATCATTGTCTTAATTATGGGAATTATTGGCTGGTATGTTACTCGTCTGGTAAGACGAATTACTCGGTTGAAAAACACAATGAACTCGGTGGTTGATGAACATGGACGGTTGTCTAATTCTACTCCGTTAGAACTAAAGCAGGGGGATGAGATTGATGAATTGAACAATGCTTTTGTACATATGAATAATAAAATTTTTGATTACAATGCCTATCTGGAAAAGCTCGCCTCTCGGCTGTCGCATGAGTTACGCACACCCATTGCGATTGTACGTTCATCTCTTGATAATTTAATGCTGACCGAACAGTCTGATGAAAATCTATTAACCATTCAACGTGCATTAAATGGTATACAGCGATTGGCGGATATCATTAGTCGTATGCGACAGGCTAGTAGTGTTAAGTCGGCAATGCAAAGTGCTGAATTTGAAAAAATTGAATTGAATGATTATTTACAACAGATTGTTAGCGGCTTTCAAGCAACTTTTCAACACCAGCAATTTCAGTTTAAGTCTAATATTAGTCAACATGTATGGCAATTATCACCAGATTTGTTTGCTGAATTAATGGATAAACTGCTATCAAATGCAATGGACTTTGCTCACAAAAATACACCAATAACTGTATCTTTGTCAGAGTCTGATAAGCAGGTTGAAGTTGCGGTTACAAATTTGGGACCTATTGTTGAAAAGAAAAATAGAAATCGAATATTTCAGTCATTGGTCTCTATTCGTGAAACTTCTGCGACTAATCAATTTAACCTGGGGTTAGGATTATATGTTGTTAAACTAATTGCTGAATTTCATCAGGCAAAAGTTGTTGTTGAAAATTTACCAGATAAGTCGGGTGTAATATTTAAAGTTATCTGGCAAAAGTTTTGATTAATTCAAAAGTTGACTAAGAAAAGGTTTTAGATCGATGCTTTCCTGCAAATAGTAATCTGCTTGCCAATCGACAGAGTCTTTATTGGCCTGATATCCCCAATTTGCACAAACCGATTGCATATTGGCTGCCTTAGCTGCGATGATGTCCCGTTCATCATCACCAACATAAATGGACTCTTCAACTGCAACATTACAAATTTTACAAGCTTGTATCAGCGGGTAGGGATCGGGTTTTTTTAGTGGGTAGGTATCGCCTGAAATAATGACCTGAGCTTGGTTAATCAGATTAAAGTGCGCGACAATCGGTTGAGTCAAGTAGTCGGGTTTATTTGTGATAATTCCCCAAACCACTTGCTTTTGATTCAAGAAATTCAAGCTTTCACGAATACCAGCAAATAGCTTGGATTTTGCTAACATTGCTTTTTCATAGCTCTGTAAAAATTCTTGCTTTAGCTGAGCAAATGAAGGGTGATCAGCATCGATATTAAAACCTAACTTGATTAATGCTGGGGAGCCTCCAGAAACGTGCGGTCGAATAGTTTCATAAGGTAGGGTAGGGTGTTTGTGGTTTTGTAAAACCTGATTAATGGCAAAGCCCAAGTCGGGCGCTGTATCGGCGAGTGTGCCATCGAAGTCAAAAAAAACTGCTTTAATCATTATTTCAATGCTCGAGTGTTAATCGCTAAAACATTTTAACTGGTTAATCAATGCTGCATGACTAATCATTATTCATTCAAAATTATGGTTGATAATGCGCAATGTAATTGACATCAACGCCTGGAGCTAATTTATAAACTCGAGTTATCGGATTGTAATGCATACCAATGAGTTCCTTGGCCTGCAAGGCCACATTGCGGGACCAACTATCCAGTTCTGAAGGCTTGACAAATTTTTCAAATTGATGTGTGCCTTTGGGCAACATTTTTAATATATATTCCGCTCCAACAATTGCAAAAGCAAAAGCTTTGGCTGTACGATTAATTGTTGAGAAAAAAACATGGCCATCAGGTTTGACTAATTTAGCACAAGCTGCAACGACTGATGCTGGATCAGGTACGTGCTCGATCATTTCCATACAAGTCACTACATCAAATTCACCTGCAAATTGCTCGGCCATTTGTTCTGCGGTCGATTGTTGGTAATCGACATTTTGTCCTGATTCGAGCTGATGTAATTTGGCAACTGATAAGGGTGCCTCACCCATATCTATACCTACAACTTGGGCGCCATTAGCTGCCATTGAGTCAGATAATATACCTCCACCGCAGCCTATATCGATAATTTTTTTACCACGTAAGCCTCCACACTGTTGTGCGATATAACCCAGACGTAGTGGGTTAATATCGTGTAATGGTTTAAATTCACTTTCTTTATCCCACCAGCGAGATGCTAAATCAGAAAATTTTTTAATTTCGGCATTATCAACATTAAGTTGCATGGTTTTTGTTTTCCTCAATTGTATTCTGTTTGTATTTGCAAGATCGTTTTGAGCTACTAACCATTATTTTGCATACTTTGCGCAATTTGTTTTTGCCAGAACTTACTGTTATTTAATATTAAAGACTCATTTAAACTTAGCAGTTGTCGATCTTTGAGCAAGTGTTTTCCATTGACCCAAACATTGGTAACCTGATTTCTTGACGCAGCATAGACGATTTGTGAAATGGGATTATAAACAGGTTGGGTTTCAATTTGATTGAGATCAATAGCAATGATATCTGCTGCTTTGCCTATTTCGAGTGAGCCTGTTATATCAGACAAACCAAGAGCTTTTGCGCCTCCCATTGTGGCAGCATAAAGTGCTTGGTAGGCAGTCATTGCGGTTGGATTCAGATAATCCAGTTTTGCCAGCAAGGCGGCTGACTTGAGTTCGTCAAGCATGTCCAGATCATTATTACTTGCAGCACCATCGGTTCCAATTGCCAGATTGACGCCTGCATCTAATAGTTGTTGCGTAGGACAAACTCCACTGGCTAATTTCATGTTGGATTGTGGGCAGTGCACAATATGACAACCATTTTCAGCTAACCATTGAATTTCGCCCTCATTGAGTTGGGTCATATGAACGGCATTTAATAGTGGCGAGAGTAAACCAATTTCCTTTAGTCTCGCTAAAGGTCTGATATTATTTTCTTTAATAAAGCTTTCAACTTCAAAAGCCGTTTCATGCAAATGAATTTGTAGTGGCATATTCAGTTCGTTTGACAAAACAGCTAATTTTTCCAGCGAGTTCTTAGATACAGTGTAAGGCGCATGAGGGGCTAGATTAAAGGTGACCGTGTTACTGTGTTTAAATTGATCGAAAACATCAAGGCCTTTATCAATACATTCTTGAGCGCTTTTTGCCCATGAAGTTTCGAAATCTACAACAATTAAGCCAACACTACTGCGAATACCTGATTCATGTGCGGCTTTTGCTGCTTGGTCGGGCATAAAGTACATGTCCTGAAAACAGGTTGTGCCTCCACGTAGCATTTCGGCAATGGCATGTTGCGTACCTTGATACACAAAACTGTCATCGACAAATTTTGCTTCAACGGGCCAGATTGCTTTTTCCAGCCAATCCTTGAGTGGTAAATCATCTGACAAGCCGCGTAATAAATTCATTGCTGCATGACAATGCGCATTAATAAAGCCAGGCATTAACACTTGGCCCGATAAGTCAGTTATGTCATGTTGTGGATATTTTTCACTGAGTTGATTAATCGGTAATATATCAATAATTTGCTGATCTAGAATAATGACCGCATGATTTTCTAGCCAATGATCGGTTGCCGTCATTGGAATTACCCAGTCCGCTGCTAAAATTAGCGGTATATTCGCTTTTGAGTTACTTTGCTGCATAAGCTCGCCGTATAATTTTCGTTGCACAAAAGTAAAGTGACTGCTATTTTACCTGCTTTTCGAGATGCTAAAAAGAAAATATAACGCTCGTTTATTGAACAAAATCAAATAATAACGATAATAAATACGATATTTAAAGATAAGAGATCAATATTTAGATGACGGATTCTAACAATCGTAAGACCTTGCGAATGCCAATTACTAATGTTTTTGCTCGCGGAGGATTTTCTGTAACGGTTAGTTTTGGAAGTGAATTTGATACTGCTGAATTGGTACTTGATACAGGTAGCAGCACACTTGTCGTTAAACAGTCCGCCTATGAGTCAATTAACGATAGAGAGTTGGTCGCGACGAGTTATGCCCAATGTGTGCGTTATGGTATGGGGGGATGGTATGGCCCGGTAGTAAAAACAGGGGTTGATATGATTACCCACGATGGAAAAATGCTACTTGATAATGCTCATGTCTCGATTGCAACAGAATGCATGGAAGGCTGTTTTGCTGAAGCTGACGGAATACTTGGGCTTGCATTTAAAGAATTGAATGATAGTCATTGTTTGAAGGAGTATTTAGCGGAAAAATCTGTCAATCCACGGTTAACTTACCCTTGGACAAATACTCAAATCGAGTCACAAACTATCAAATCATTTAAAAGTTTTCTTAAAAATAAACCCAAAGATGAATTGAAACCTTATTTTACCAACCTTGAAGAGCAAGGCATTTCAGCAAATAAATTTTCGTTTATTACTCGCCGTTCTAGTATCCACCATGCAAAGTCGGGGTTAACAAATCAAGAGTTAAAACAGGATCCGCTAAATCAGGGGCTATTTATCCTCGGTGGTGGAGAAGAAGATGTCGATCTATATGAAGGGGATTTTGTTCGTATTAAAGTGATCGATGATGTTTACTATAATGTCAGGTTGTTACAAGTCAAAGTCGGTGATTTTGCACCATTTGATGTGCCTGTACTGAAAGGTAAGGAATTACAAAAGTACCACTCTAACGCTTTTATTGATACCGGTGCATCTTTGATTGTGCTGGACAATGTTGTGTTCAATTATATTATAGAGTGCTTTGAAAAGATTAATCCCGAGTTTAAGACGATTCTTGAGCCATTTCTCTCATTTGAATATATTGAAGAAGGCATTGATATCAACAAAGTAAACTTAGCAGAATGGCCTGATATTGAGTTTATTTTTGAAGCCGCGGATTCTGCTGGTAGCTCTCACGTCAGTTTGTTTTGCCATGCTGATCAGTATTGGCAGGTAAATGCTCCGTCTCATGGACAAATATCGTTTAAAATAATATCCCAACTACCTGGATGGCCGGATCAATCAATTCTAGGACTACCCCTGTTAAGTGATTATTATGTGATATTTGCTCGATTTGAGAGCGAATTTGGTGATATTAAAGTGGCAAAGGCAAAGTGAGTCTCGTGTGATTGATGAACTTCAGACGAAACGGTTTATTTTACAACCACTGAAATCGACACATAAATTATTTTATTGCGAACTTTATCAAGATGAAAATTTAACTGAATTTATTGATGGTGTTCGCAGCAAACAAAAATTAGATAAAGCATTTCGAACAGCTTTAAGGTTTAATAAATATGTATTTTCTCATTATACTTGGGTTATTATTGATAGAATAACAACTGAACAAATTGGAATTTGTGGGTTAGTAGATAAAGCGAATGACAATGTTGATATCGGTACTGTGATTATACAGAAAATGCAAAATAAAAAGATTGCAAAGGAAGTTTTAGCTAGATTAATGGATTACGCTTACTTGAATTTAAATAAGCGAGTTATTACCGGATATTCATACTTAGAAAATATTAAGTCAAGTCGATTGATGCGCTCTCTAGGATTTGAATGTTGCCTTGATAGTAGAAAGGAAGTAAAGGTCAACTATTGGCAGCTATCTAAAGAACAATGGTTAATAAATAACGTTAGAGAGTAATAAAGTTGAGAAAAGTTGGCAGTGTAGTTTTTGTTGGTATTGGTATAACGCTTGGGGTACATTTAACCCAGCGCGCAAAAAATTATATTGAACAAGCTGATGTTGTTTTTGTCGCTGCGGCTGATGCGCTGGTCGAAAAATGGGTAGAAGGTATGAATACCGATGTGCGCAGCTTGCAGGTTTATTATCAAGAAGGTGTCTCGCGTAAGGTGACTTATGCCCAAATGCAACAGGCGATAATGGCAGAGGTCAAGTTGGGGAAAAATGTTTGTTGTGCGCTTTATGGACATCCTGGAGTTTTTGCCTTGGTTTCACATAAAACCATACACCAAGCTTTAATTGAAGGTTATCATGCTTCTATGGAGCCAGGTATTTCAGCTGAAGATTGTTTATATGCCGATCTAGGCATCGATCCTGGCACTGTTGGGTGTGCGCATTTCGAGGCGAGCCAGTTTTTGTTTTATAAAAGAGTGATTGATCCAACCGCTTATTTAATTTTATGGCAAGTAGGTATCGTTGGTGATAAATCTTACAAAAAACTTAGCACTGGACATCAGCATCGAGAGTTATTAGTTAAGCTATTGAGTGAAACCTATCCATTATCACACACGTTAACTTTGTATGAAGCACCAACATTACCAGTAAATAAGTGCCGTATTGAAGAGGTTAGATTAGATGAACTGGCTAGCGCTATTTTGAATCCAGCAACGACAATTGCAATTCCACCTGCGCAAGCGTTTATTGAAAATAAAGAAATGACAAAACTCTTATCGAATTTATGTTAGAAACTCTTTTAAGTGATGGATAGCTTAAGTTAGAGAATAATTTAGTAACCAGAAATTATTGGAGATAACAATGAAAAAACTAATAGATTTAATAGAGAATTTAGGGGAACAAGCCAATTTTAGTGCCTACTCGGAAACAGAAATTGCAGAATTACTTAAAGCTGAAGATGTTAGCGAACAACTAATTGAAGCTTTACTCAACGCTGATCAGCGTGTACTGGCAGAAATGTTAGATGCACGTCCTAAAATTGTAGCATTTTTGGCCCCCGCGGAAGATGACGATGCTGATGAAAATGAGGAACAAGATGAACAGGATGAAAGTGAGAAAGAAAATACACAAAAATCTAATCAGCAAGCTCGTATTGTTGCCTAATAATAGATAGGGTTAATTGTAAATTGACTTTTCGGATTTTAATTTTGACAATTATGTTTTTATCCTGCGGTGCAATTACTGCGGGAGAGGGACTAACCGATTATTCTGCTCTTTTAAAAAATGCAGAATCCGTTAAATCGTCAGATAGAAAGTTATTTTCTGAACTATTGTTAGAGGTAAAGCCTCATTTTGAAGCACTTACCATAGAAGAGAAATATCACTTTATATATTTAACTGGCTATGAGCACGCTTATCAAGGACGACTAGAAAGCGCAATTAAATCTTATAAACATGTGTTTGATAGTGCGACAAATGAATTATTGAAGTTTCGCGGTGCATTTTCATTGGTTAATATTTATCTATTTAATAGAGAATGGTCTAAAGCATTTGAGTATGTTCAATATATTCAGCACGTTAATGAAAAAATTATGGATATGAATATTAGGCACTTGGGGTTGGTTACCGTTGGTTATTTTTATGTAGAACTAAGTCAATTTGATTATGCATTAAATATAGCGAAACAGCTTATTGCTGAAGAGGTTCAAGGAAGAAATAAATGTTTGATTTTGGGGATTAAACTTAGAGCACTCCTCAATTTTACACCAGAAAAGCTTGAAGAGTCTCAATTTAATACCGCAATCAACTTTTGCAGAGACATCAGTGAAAATGTCATTGCTAATGTAATTCGAACACATTATTCGGTATTTTTATACTTAAACAAAAACTACGATAAAGCAATTAGTGTAATAACTGAAAACATACAGCAAATTGAGGAATCAAATTATCGTATGTTAATTATCGAAGCTTATAGTGTTTTATCCAAGGCGTACTATGTGGTTAATCAATTGGATATTGCTAAATCGTTTGCAGAAAAAGTTGTACTGGACGGTCCACAAATTAATTATATCAATCCCATCGTTGATAGCTATTGGACGCTTTATCAAATTGAAGAGTCGAGAAATAACTATAGCTTGGCTATCGAATACTTGAAGAAGTTTTCTGAAGTTAAAACTATTGAGTATGAAGATACTAAAGCTAAACAGTTAGCAATGGAACTGGCTAAATATGAAACTAAAGATAAGGATAATCAAATCACCTTGTTAAACAAAGAAAATCAGATTTTACATCTGGAGCGAGAATTTTCTCAAGAAACCGCCACTTATAATCGCTGGATTATTATCTTGCTGGCTGCAATCGTAACCTTGATGACCGGTTGGGTTTTCTATGTTAAACGGGCACAAAATAAGCTTAAGTATTTGGCACAGTATGATAGTTTAACCAGTATTTTTAATCGCAGCTATTTTACGCAAAATGCTGAATCTATGTTGGATTATTATGCGAAATCTTCCAGAGTCGCCAGTTTAATTATATTTGACTTGGATTACTTTAAAAAGATTAACGATACATATGGGCATATTGCTGGTGATGAGGTTTTGTCGAGAGTCGCCAAAGTTTGTAAGGAGAATATCCGTAAAGTTGATATCTTTGGTCGCATTGGTGGCGAAGAATTTGCTATTTTATTACCCGGTTGTGAACAATCTCAAGCTAAACAAATTGCAGAAGAATGTCGGATAAAAATTAGCCAGCTGGATTCATTTGATACAAATCAAGATATCTCTGTAACGGCCAGTTTCGGGGTAACTGATACCGCCGATAGTGATTATGAATTGAAGAAACTTATTGCAAATGCCGATGAAGCACTATACCTCTCGAAGAGGCGAGGACGCAATCAAGTTGCTGTGTACATAAACGCTTAATCTACGATTTAAAAGTTGCTAAAACGCGTAAAAAGTTAAATAAGGATTAGGTAAATCTAAAAGGATTAGTGATGCAAATGAATTGTATTTGTCGTTCAGGACATATCGGATAGGGTATTTAAATGAAAGGAAGATTTTTAATACTCATATTTCTTTTAGGCTTGGTAGAGATAACTGCTTTAGCTCAAGTTAAAACTTCCAATTTTTTATTGCTTCAACAAGCGGATAATCTTAGAACATCTGACTTTGAGCGTTTTTCAGATTTGATGTCCACATTAGATAAAAAGAATAAAGAGCTGACAGTTGAAGAAAAATTTTACTTTCAATATTTAAGCGGTTACAAAAATGCGTTAGATGGCAATCAGCTTAATGCAGAAAGGCAATATTTGATTGTTTTTAAAAACTCACAGACGCTTACTCTTCGTTATCGTGCTGCTTTCTCATTGGTTAATCTTTATGTTTTTATGCAAAATTGGACTCAAGGGATTCATTATGTTCAATTTATTGAAAATAATAGTGAATATATCTTGAATGCTGAAATTCGCCATATAGGGCTTATTGCTGCGGGGCTATTTTATAATAAAGTAGAATACTATGAAGCCGTCGAAAAGCTCATGTCGACAGTATTAATTGAAGATGCCAGCGGTCGAAATATGTGTATGGCCAAAGGCATTTTATTAAAAGCTCAATTATCATTAAAGAAACGGTTTGACTTGAATAATGTTTTAGCTGATGCGATTAGTGTTTGTAAACAGCAGCAGGAAAATACTATTGTTAGTATGATTCGAACTTATATTGGAAATTACTATCTGGAAATGGGGAAATTGACAGATGCTTTAAATGCTGTTAATCCTTATTTAAAAGATATCGAAAGTAGTCAATATAGTTTAATAATTGTTGACGCTTATGCATTGCTGGCCCGGATATATTGGAGTTTAAACCATCATGTGATGGCCAAGAGATTTGCTGAGAAAACTTTAAGCTTTAAGGAAAAAAAGAGTGATGTTAGGTCTTCGATGCATGCCTACGATATATTGTCGAAGGTATATATGGTAAATAATATTTCTTCGGAAACGAACACTCCATCTAACTTGATTAAAGTAATCGAATATCTAAAAAAATATAATTATTTTAAGCATCAATTGTTTATCGAAATTAATGCTAAACAACTAGCTATGGAGCTGGCACATCGAAACGTAAGTGTTCGAGATGAAAAAATTGTATTGTTGAAGCAGCAAAACTCAAGTTTGCGTTCTGAGCTGACTAATGAAAATAGGCAGATAAAGGTAAGTCAATGGTTAACAAATTTATTATTGACGGTTTTAATTCTATTATTAATGTTGGGTGCTTATTTCCAATATTCTCAAAGAAAGTTAAAATCTTTATTGAGGTATGATGGATTGACCGGCTTATTCAGTCGATACTTTTTTGATCAAGAGCTTGAGCTAATATTAAGACAATTTTCCAAAATACCTTCATCTGCTTGCTTACTTTTAGTTAAGGTGAACTTAATAAATAGTGCTGAAAGAACTTATGATTTAATGACTAAGCACGAATTATTGATTGAAATAGCTAAACTACTCGAATCAGAATTTCCAGAAAACAGCATGATTGCTAGAGTGAGTGATTGTAAGTTTGTGGTGTTTCTACCAAATTATAATATCGATATGGTTATACCATTTGCGAATAATATTTGTTCAAAAGTTAATTTGATTTTGCTGCAAAAGTTTAAGCATCAGACCGAAACTCAAGTTAATTCAAATATGATACATTATGGTGTGACGAGCACCGATCGAAGTGGTTTTAATTTGAAGTGTCTTTATAAGGATGCTGGTGAAACCTTGAATATTTTGCCTGTGCCTGGGTGAGTGAAGATCGCTTAAGTGGGCTTGGATATCCGCAACATATGAGCAAACATCAGGGACCTAAATTTTAGAAAATTACTCGTTTTGTCTAATAATTGTTCAGATGTTAGTCTTTGAATTTTTCTATCTGTAAACTTCGAGAAAGCCAATAATATAGCAAATAATCCCATCAACTTTCATCTGGTTATGGTATAATATACCGCTTTATAGCGTTAATTTACAGTTGTTAAATCAAGTGTGTTTTAACTGTTACCCAGTTGAAGTAACTAGGCTAATAAAGACTCTTAAATCAATAATATAAGGAACCTTGGTCGTTTATGGGTGAGTTTGCAAAAGAAGTCCTTCCAATAAATATTGAAGATGAATTAAAAGTCTCATATCTAGACTATGCAATGAGCGTCATTGTAGGTCGAGCTTTACCTGATGTGCGTGATGGTTTAAAGCCTGTGCACCGGCGTGTTTTGTACGCCATGAATGAATTGGGTAATGATTACAATAAACCCTACAAAAAATCTGCTCGTGTAGTCGGGGATGTTATCGGTAAATATCATCCACATGGTGATACTGCTGTTTATGACACTATCGTACGCATGGCGCAGCCATTTTCATTAAGATACATGTTAGTTGATGGTCAAGGTAACTTTGGCTCAGTAGATGGTGACTCACCTGCCGCAATGCGATATACCGAAGTTCGAATGGACAAGTTGGCGCACCAGCTGCTGTCTGATCTTGATAAGGAAACCGTTGATTGGGCAGAAAACTATGATGGTTCGGAATCTGAGCCAACTGTTTTACCTACTCGAGTTCCTAATTTATTAATTAATGGTGCTGCCGGTATAGCTGTGGGAATGGCGACCAATATTCCTCCACACAATCTTAATGAAGTTATTAATGCATGCTTTGCTGTAATGGATAATGCAGATATCGATGTTGCTGAATTGATGGAGTTAATGCCTGGACCGGATTTTCCAACTCAAGGAATTATAAATGGTCGAGCAGGCATTATCCAAGCCTATACCACTGGTCGCGGACGAATATATATCAGAGCTCGCCATCATATTGAAACTGATGATAAAAATGGCAAAGAAAGTATTGTTGTCACCGAATTACCTTATCAGGTAAACAAGGCTCGCTTAATCGAAAAAATTGCAGAGCTTGTTAAAGAGAAAAAGGTGGAAGGTATAACCGGGTTAAGGGATGAGTCGGATAAAGATGGGATGCGTATGGTAATTGAGCTGCGCCGTGGTGAAAATGCTGAAGTATTGATGAATAATCTGTACTCGCAATCGCAGATGCAAACAGTTTTTGGAATTAATATGGTGGCCTTAGAAAATGGCCAGCCAAAACTGTTTACATTAAAGGAGATGTTGGAAGCGTTCATCCGCCATCGCCGTGAAGTCGTGACTCGTCGAACTGTTTATGATTTACGCAAAGCACGCGAAAAAGCGCATGTTTTAGAGGGATTAGCGCTCGCGTTAGCCAATATTGATGAGATCATAGAGCTTATTAAGAAAGCACCAACGCCGGCCGAGGCTAAAGAGCAATTAATGGCAAGAGGTTGGGAGGCTACCTCGGTAGTAGCGATGCTTGATCGTGCGGGATCTGACGCATGTCGTCCAGAAGATCTCGAGCCACAGTATGGTTTAGTTGATAACTTGTATCATCTCTCTGCGGCACAGGCTCAAGCAATTTTAGACTTGAGATTACATAAGTTGACTGGGCTGGAACACGACAAAATTATTAGCGATTACAAAGATTTAATCATAATAATTGCAGAATTGCTGGAAATATTAGCCAGTACTGAAAAATTAATGGAAGTGATAAGGGTAGAATTACAAGAGATTCAAGACTCATTTGGCGATGAGCGAAGAACGGAAATTACCAATAGTTCAGCCGACTTATTAGTCGAAGACTTAATTCCAGAAGAAGAAGTTGTAGTAACACTTTCACATGAAGGATATGTTAAGTATCAGCCGCTTTCTATATATGAGTCTCAACGCCGGGGTGGAAAGGGTAAGTCGGCGACTAAAGTTAAAGACGAAGACTTTATAACGAAACTGCTTGTTGTTTCAACTCATGCCACTATTTTATGTTTCTCAAGTGTTGGTAAAGTATACTGGCTACGAACTTTCGAGTTGCCATTGGCTAGTCGTGGCTCTCGGGGTAAACCTATTGTTAATATTCTTCCATTGGCTGATGATGAGCGTATTACCAGTATTCTTGAAGTCAAAGAGTTTGCCGAAGACCGTTTTGTCTTTATGGCGACTGCGAATGGAACAGTTAAGAAAACTTCATTAGAACAATTCTCACGTCCAAGATCCAGCGGAATTATCGCGCTTAAATTAGATGAAGGTGACGAACTTATTGGTACTGTCGTTACTGATGGTAATGATCATCTGATGCTATTTAGTGATGTGGGTAAGGTTATCCGGTTCCACGAAGAAAACGTGCGCGAAATGGGACGAACTGCTCGTGGTGTAAGAGGAATAAAAATTAATGAAGATCAACGGGTAATCGCGTTAGTTAGAGCTGATGAAAATAGTCAGATTTTAACGGTAACCGAAAATGGTTACGGTAAACGAACTTGTATGTCTGAGCATCCTTTACGTGGTCGAGGAGGGCAAGGCGTTATTTCTATCACTCTAAGCGAACGTAATGGTAAAGCGATCAGTGCCGTGAGAGTAAAAGACGGTGATGAAATTATGTTAATCAGTAATGGTGGGACACTGGTTAGAACGCGAGTTGATGAAATTCGTGTCATGGGCCGCAATACGCAAGGTGTTCGATTAATTCGCTTACAAGAAGACGAGACTTTGGTCGGGCTAGAGCGAATCGATGAGCTGGATAAAACCCCCGAAGAATTAATGGCTGAAGGGGAGAGCGTAGCGCAAAACACCGACGAAGTAGTAAGTCTTGATATTGATACTTTAGAAGAGAACTTGTCTCCTGATGCTGATTCAAATGCGCTGAATGATGTAAAACGTGAACAAAATGGTGATGCGAAAAATGAATAATCATAGCGTATTTAACTTTTGTGCAGGACCAGCCGCATTACCTAAACCGGTGATGCAACAAGCGCAAGCGGAATTCCTCGATTGGCGTGGTCTTGGTGTTTCTGTGATGGAAGTTAGTCACCGATCATCTGAATATCAAGAACTGGCAAATAAAGCCGAATCAGATTTTCGCGAACTACTCAAAATCAGTGATGACTATGCGGTGCTCTTTATGCATGGCGGTGCAACGCATCAATTTTCAAATTTGCCGATGTGTTTATTATCAGATGGCCAAGAAGCTGAATATATTGTTAATGGTGTCTGGTCATCAAAAGCAGCAGTTGAAGCTACTCGGTATGGACAGGTAAATCGAATAGATGCACTGTTTAAGCAAGGCTCGTCATTTTCGCTAATCGATTCGAGTGATTGGCAACGAAGTCAGTCGCCGATTTATACACATTATACTCAAAATGAAACAATTGAGGGCTTACGCTTTCCACAAGCAGTAAAGTCTAACGGTGCGGTTGTCGCAGATATGTCATCAAGTATTTTATCTGAAGTACTCAATATTGATGATTACGATTTTATATATGCTGGTGCACAAAAAAATGTTGGTCCCGCTGGGATGACAATCGTCATAGTCAAGCGCCAACTTGTTGAGCAAATGGATTTTACACGAATTCCCAGAGTTTTTAATTATCAACTACAAATTGAGCAAGGCTCAATGCTGAATACACCACCAACCTATACATGGTATTTAGCTGCTTTAGTCTTTGAGTGGGTTATTGCTAATGGAGGAGTAGAGGCGATGGAACATAGCGCGATTGAAAAATCTCAATTGCTATATGAATGCATTGATATGGATGACTTCTATACCAACCCCGTTGAAATTCAGTATCGCTCTCGTATGAACATTCCTTTTATTTTAGCTGACTCAAAATTAAACGAAACTTTTTTGAGTAAAGCTAAAAAAGCTGGGTTGATTGGATTAAAAGGTCATCGAAGTGTCGGTGGTATGCGCGCTAGCCTATACAACTCAATGCCCGTTGATGGTGTTAAGGCACTAGTTGATTTTATGCTTCATTTTAAACAACAAAATGGATAATAGTATTTATTGGCTTGTCAGTCGAAAAACTTCAAAAGCTAGTTTATGAATAACACCGCAAATATAGTAACTCCCAATATAATAACAGTTGATGGTCCTTCAGGCGCAGGAAAAGGCACATTGAGTCTGCTATTGGCAGACAAACTGGGCTGGCATATCCTCGATAGCGGCGTGCTATATCGTGTTTTGGGGGTGGCTGCTTTAAAACACCATATCGCGTTGGATGATGAGCTAAAAGTCGCGCAGTTGGCAAGGCATTTGGACATTGATTTCAAATTAAACCCATCAAGTCAAGAGGTTGAACCTGTTTTAGAAGGGGATAACCTTGCGGGTCTTATCCGTACTGATGATGCGGGGCAGGCTGCGTCAAAAGTTGCTGTCATTCCTGCTGCAAGAGAAGCATTACTCGAGCGCCAAAGAGAATTTTATCGCTTGCCAGGGTTAGTCGCTGATGGACGAGATATGGGGACTGTTGTTTTTCCAGATGCTCCGGTAAAGATATTTTTAACGGCAAGTGCAGAGCGTCGTGCTGAAAGGCGCTATAAACAGTTGAAAAATAAAGGTGTAGATGCTAATATGCGCGCGCTTTTAGACAGCATTAAAGCACGCGATGAGCGTGACCGAACTCGCCCCGTAGCACCTTTGGTGCCTGCGAATGGGGCTTTTATTATTGATAGTTCAGAATTGACTATCACTGAAGTGCTTACTCAAGTACTTGAATTTTCGGCTAAAAGTATGCCAGAAATTTTAGCTGGCTAGCAAGTGTTTTATACATTTGATTTTGAATTTTAATAGTGGGTAAATTCTCTTTCTAGCTGCTATTAAGCAGCTTCTCGGTAAGAGTTATTAAGCTTGATTAGTGCGTTAAGCTTAAGTTAGTAGAATGATATAAGTTAGTAAAGTGATAGTTCTATTGGATTAACCGATGGTGTATCCAATTAACGTTTATATAAAGTTAACTAACAATACCACTAGTATGATGTTTGAATAATTATTCTTTTATTGGAACGTACAGGGAATGCAGCGTTCTTTTATTAATAATCCCAGAATAGCAGGATGTTATTCGGAGTTTGAAACAAGACATAGTGAAAACTGTGTTTACCAGGTAAATTAAGATGAGCGAAAATTTCGCAGAACTGTTTGAACAAAGTCTAAATGAACTAGAAATGCGTCCAGGTGCGATTGTTAAAGGCACAGTGGTTGCAATTGATAATGAAACCGTGATAGTTAATGCCGGTTTAAAATCAGAAGGTGTTATTCCATTAGCTCAGTTTTTGAATGAGCAAGGTGAAGTGGAAGTTAATATCGGTGATGAAATTGATGTTGCTTTAGATGCTATTGAAGATGGTTATGGTGCAACTCAGTTATCACGTGAAAAAGCCAAGCGTTTTGAGACTTGGTTAGAGCTTGAAAAAGCATGCGAAGCAAATGAAACTGTTGTTGGTATGATTACTGGCAAAGTAAAAGGTGGATTCACAGTCGAGGTTAAAAATGTTCGTGCATTCTTACCTGGCTCTTTAGTTGATGTTCGCCCAATTCGTGATACAACTCATCTTGAAGGTAAAGACCTGGAGTTTAAAGTTATCAAGCTCGACCAGAAGCGAAACAATGTGGTTGTTTCTCGACGTAGCGTGATTGAAGCTGAAAGCTCAGCAGAAAGAGACGAATTACTGGCTCGTTTGGAAGAAGGCGCGAAGGTTAAAGGTATTGTTAAAAACTTAACTGATTACGGTGCATTTGTTGATTTAGGTGGTGTTGATGGTCTACTTCACATCACTGATATGGCATGGAAACGTGTTAAGCATCCATCAGAAGTAGTTCAGGTTGGTGATGAAATCGATGTTAAAGTACTCAAGTACGATCGTGACCGTTCACGAGTTTCACTGGGTATGAAGCAATTAGGCGAAGATCCTTGGGCTGATTTAAACCGTCGTTACCCAGAAGGAACACGCTTATTTGGTCGTGTTACTAACCTGACTGATTACGGCTGTTTTGCTGAAATCGAAGAGGGTGTTGAAGGTCTTGTTCACGTTTCAGAAATGGACTGGACAAACAAAAATATTCATCCAAGTAAAGTTGTTAGCTTAGGTGATGAAGTTGAAGTAATGGTACTGGATATCGATGAAGAACGTCGTCGTATTTCTCTGGGTCTAAAACAGTGTGTACCTAATCCTTGGACTGAATTTGCTAGCAAATACAACAAAAATGACCGTGTTAAAGGCAAAATCAAGTCCATCACTGATTTTGGTATCTTTATTGGCCTAGACGGTGGTATTGATGGTTTAGTTCACTTATCTGATATTTCTTGGAATATTCCTGGTGAAGAAGCCGTTCGCGACTATAACAAAGGCGATGAAGTTGAAGCTGTTGTCTTATCTGTAGATGCAGAAAGAGAAAGAATTTCTCTAGGAATCAAGCAAATAGACTCTGATCCATTTGCTCAGTTCTTAGCTGAAAATACTAAAGGTTCAATTGTTAATGGTACTGCAACAGAAGTTGATGCTAAAGGTGTTAAAGTAACCTTGGCTGAAAATGTTGAAGGCTATTTAAGAGCTTCTGAAATTAGCGATGAAAGAGTTGACGATGCAACCAAACATTTTGCTGTTGGTGATGCAGTAGAAGCGAAATTTACAGCGGTTGATAAGAAAAATCGCGTAATTTCTCTATCGATTAAAGCGAAGCATAAGCAAGAAGAAGCCGAAGCGATTGCTGAATACAGCAAAGATGGCGATGAGTCTGCACCTGCGACTCTGGGTGACTTGCTTAAAGAACAGCTTGATCGCGACTAATCCTACCTGTCAAGTTATAAAAAAAGGCCCATAATCTATTGATTTTGGGCATTTTTTTTTGCTTTTTGTAAATTATTTGTCTATTGTAGAATAGTAAATAAATCCTAAAGTACCAAACTAACAAAGGAATGGATTGATGACAAAATCCGAATTAATTGAAAGATTGGCTGCGCGCCAGACTCAATTATCGCTTAAAGATGTAGAACTCGTTGTAAAAAGTATTCTGGAGCATATGGCCCAATCATTGGCTAAAGGTGAACGGATTGAGATTCGTGGATTTGGCAGCTTTTCTCTGCACTTTCGTGAACCGCGTGTAGGTAGAAACCCTAAAACTGGACAATCTGTGCAATTGGAAGGTAAATATGTGCCTCATTTCAAGCCAGGTAAAGAGTTGCGGGATAGGGTTAATGAAGGAATTCAATCTGAACAGTGACGATTTCTGTAATTTTGAAAAAGCATATCATTGATATGCTTTTTTTATGTCCGAAAATATACTAAATGCTTCTCGACCCCTTTTCATAATCTGCGTTAAAATGAGTCACTTTTCAATTCAAGAGGCGCCAGCTTGAGAAATTTTTTAACAATATTCTTAGCATTATTGCTTTTCATCGCGTCAATACTTTTTTTTGCACAGAATGACTCGCCTATTGCTATCAATTATTTAAGTGGAGAATTAAACTGGCAGCTCAACTGGGTGATGCTTGCATCCTTGGTAATTGGTTTTTGTATCGGTGTATTTTCAATTTTAGGTCATTTATTGCAAGCTAAAAGACTAGTCAGACAACAAAAGATTAAACTGCAAAAGCAAGAAAAAGAGCTAAATAATTTAAGAGCGCTACCTGTTAAAGATGAATATTAATATATAGGGACTCAATACAAAATTATGTTTGAATCCATATTGGCTGCTGCTGCACTGCTGATGATTGCCATCTATTCGGGTTACCTGATTGGGAAAGGTAAGTCTAAAAATCGCTCAGATACGAAGCAGATGGGGCTATCCAAAAAGTATTTCGTCGGACTCAATTATCTCTTAAACGAAGATGCGGATAAAGCTATTGATACATTTGTCAGTATGCTTGAGATTGATTCCGAAACGGTAGAAACGCATTTAGCGTTAGGTAATCTATTTCGCCGGCGTGGTGAAGTTGATCGTGCAATACGAATTCATCAGAATTTAATTGCCCGGCCATCTTTATCGACGGCACATCGTAAAATGTCACTACTTGAACTCGGTTACGATTATATGGCGGCCGGATTGCTCGATAGAGCAGAGAATATTTTTAATGAATTGGTTGCTGATCAGGCGCATAAGCAAGCAAGTCTAAAACAGCTGTTACTAATCTATCAACAAACCAAAGATTGGCAAAATGCCATAAAGGTTTCTGAACGTCTACAACCTGGTGCATCTAGTAGCGTTAAAGTAGAAATTTCTCATTTCTATTGTGAATTAGCCGAAGTAAAACTCTCGCAGCAGTCTCACCGTGAAGCAATGGCATTTGTCAAAAAAGCAATATCGGCTGATCCCTATTGCGCCAGGGCTTCGTTAATTGGCGGGAATGTAGAATATTCCCTAGGGCGGTTTAAACCTGCAATTAAAGCTTATCGTGAGCTGATTAGGCAAGACATTGAGTTGTTGCCTGAAGCGCTTAACCAGATCGTATCCTGCTTTAAACAGTTAAATGATTTTAAAGGGTTAACAATATTTTTGCAGAATGCAATTGAGCAAGGGGCGGGTATAACTTGTATTTTAGTTCTTGCTGAACAAATCGAGAGTGAGCAGGGAGATATTGCTGCTGGTCATTTTATTGCGGAGCAAATGGCTCAACATCCTTCTATAAAGGGATTATTGAAGCTGATCGATATTTATTTAAGGCACGCCAGTGACTCTGCTCGGCCAAGTTTACAGATGCTACAAGATGTTGTTGGTAAATTATTGCAAAACAAGCCGGTTTATCACTGTAATCGCTGTGGCTTTGACTCAAAATCTTTGTTTTGGCAGTGTCCAGGATGTAAAACTTGGGGAAGCGTTAAGCCCATTCAGGGGATTGAAGGTGAGTAAAAATGAGGAATAAATATGACAATACAAGACAAGTATGATTCAAAAATTATCGTTGCGCTAGATTTTGATGATATTCGTAAAGCGCGTTCATTTATTTCAAAAATTGATCCCAACCTTTGTAAATTGAAGGTCGGGAAAGAAATGTTTACGCTATTTGGTCCCGACTGGGTTCGCTATTTAGTCGAGCAAGATTTTTCAGTATTCTTGGATTTAAAGTTTTTTGATATTCCCAACACGGTAGCAAAAGCTTGTAAAGCTGCTGCACAACTAGGCGTGTGGATGGTTGATGTTCATGCTTCCGGTGGCGAAGTAATGATGCGAGCCGCACAAGAAGCAATAGATTCAGTTAGCGGCCCCCGACCTTTATTAACTGCAGTGACTGTTTTAACAAGTTTTGATGAACAACAATATCAGTCAATTGGTTATCATCGCACAATGGAGCAGCAGGTTAAACATCTAGGTAAATTGGCAGAATTGTCTGGTCTTGATGGTATTGTTTGTTCTGCACAAGAGGCGAACGCAATGAGAGTTGAGTTAGGCCCTGAATTTAAACTAGTAACGCCTGGAATTCGTCCCGCGGGTAGTGCTACAGAAGATCAATCGCGAGTGATGACGCCCGAAATGGCAATTCAGTCGGGTGTTGATTATTTGGTTATTGGCAGACCAATTACTCAATCTTCCGAACCGCTGAAAGTCTTGTGCGAAATTTCTGAAAGTATTAAATCACTATAGCGAATAAAAATAAATTAAGTTACAGTTTTATTTCAACATTAAATGATTGGAAACTCTATCAAGGAGAGAAAAATGAAAACTAAAACTTTAATTTATACTTTTTTAATTGTATTCACCACGATTGCTCCAGGCGCTTTTGTCAAATCTTTTGCTGGTATTAAACTGCCGAGTAAGATTGTGACTCAGCAAGTGGTCGATAAAGTTAATATCAATACCGCAAGTGCAAAGGAAATTGCAGAATATTTATCAGGGATCGGGATGAAAAAAGCATTAGCTATCGTAGAGTATCGAGAAAAAAATGGTCAATTTAAAAAGCTTGAAGATTTAGCAGCTGTAAAGGGAATCGGTATTGCTACATTAGTCAAAAACAAGAAAAAAATTCAGTTAAATTAATTTCTTTTTATTGAATAGACTAAAGCCAAAGAATAATTTATATATTTTTCTCTTTGGCTTTTACCGTCGACAGAATAATAGATAACACATAAATGAAGATTGCAGAAACAGCTCCGGACAAATGAGCTTCTTCAACAACATTGGCTTGTATAAAATTAGCGGTAAGCTCATTAATATTCCAATTTAACTCAATAAATAGTTTTATACCAACAACAGCTAGTATAAATGAGTTAGTTTTGATGGCAGCTTTAAAACTAAAAAGAGCACACCCAACCAGATAACCATGCAGTGCACCAGAAAATCCGACATACCATTCAAGTTTTATAAAACAGTGCAAAAGTAAAATATTGAATAGTATGCATCCAGAGAGTAAATATATTTTTAATCGATTCGTCATTAAAGGTTGAAATAATATATCTATCAATATTAAACCGCTCATATTTAGCCAGAGATGATTCCAATTGCTGTGCGTAAAGTTGGCGGTAAATAATCGCCACCACTGGCCATCTATCACGGCTTGATACTCGTAGCGCAACAATATAATTGAGTCAGGCGAAAAAGCTTGAATAGCTATACATAATAAAATAATTACAACACTAAATCTGGATGGCCTTATTAATGCAATATTTAACATAAAAACGTTACTAATGTTATTGTGGCTAATAGTTTATCCAATCTATGATGGCTTATCAAAAAGTTCAAGTTTCGTATGACAAATTAATAGATAGACAATAAAATACCCCAAACTTATTAAACAAGGAAAAGGACTCGCGTGAAAAAGCTTACCCTGTCTCTATTTATTTTGGTAATTTCAATCAGTAATGTTTTCGCCCAAGAATCAAGCAATAAACTGGATTTCAAGCAAGAATTTAAAGCATTTATGTTAGTGGGAGTACAAGGTGGAGGTGATGGAACTAAACCGCTGCCTCTCTATTACCGAGGTGATGGGCTGTATTATTCGGATATTCCTTACACACTCGCCGGACCATGGTTTGGTGTACCCTCTGATCTGCCGCAACACTGGGAAGATGATGTCGAAGCAGGTGGATTGATTTCGTTTGCGGTTGGTGTTGAAGTGCCGGTAGCAGAAAAACTGGTTTTTTCGGCAGCATGGGGTTATTTATATGATGAAGTTTACGGTGATTTGACCGATGGATCTGGTGGAAAAGGGAGTTTTAAATATTCTCGACAGACGATTGATTTGATGTTGTTTTATAATCGTGGTCGCCATAGAGTTGGTTTAGGGGGGGCATATCATTTAAAACCAAAAGCATACCACCATGAATATGCGAGTGCCTTTGATCTTAAAACAACTTATTATTTCGATGATGGTATTGGTGCTGCTATTCAATATGACTACAAAGTGAGTAAAAATACTTCTTTAGGTATTAAATACACAAAAATGAGTTATGATTTTGATGGCTTGAAAACAAGATACCGAGTTGGACGCAATGTGTCGAATAATTTAATTGATTGCGAATCTAATTGCGGTGAGTTAGTAGATGCAGATAGTTTAGCTATCAATTTAATATACCGATTTTAATTAATTTTAATATGGTTTTTTCTGTGAGTCTACCAGCGACAAAAATGTTGTTGCTGGTAGGGCAAAGCTAATTAATTTCAAATATTAACTGGCTTCAGACATTTTAAATAATTTTTTCGCTTTTTTAGACGCGATATTATTGTGTAAATTTACAGTCTTGGTTGGTGTAAACTTAAGGGCTATGACCGAGCGGTATTCAACTTCTCCCGCAAGATAACCTAATAACTGATGATAGATTTTATCATCTAATAAGTACCAAAGCGGTTGTTCAACTTGTAAAACCTTTTGTAATGCAGGCTGTACCTTTTTATCCCATTGGTTGCCGTAGGTATCTAAATCATTTGTATATAGATACTTTCGACAATTGATACAACCACAATTGATCGGAGTGTCTTCTTCAATGTTAAACAGTCCATATTCATCTGTGATTTCTTCGTCAGCTTTAATGTCACGAATCGCGATTTCAAACCCATAACCGGTACTCATTGTATTACAGTTACAACTATGATTAATGTACTTTGCATGGTCCCAGCTAACGATACGAATACCTTTTGCGTCGATATAGGAATACTTATCAACAATTTCACGATGATTTTTATCGAGTGTTGTGTATTTATCGGGAGTAATACAGATTTCCAGATCGTCACTGGCATAAATGATAGTTCCCATAGGTATATTACAGGTTGCAAATACGCCATAACCAATTTCAGGACTGACATAACGCAACTCTGTATAAGGGTGTAACATTTTGACCTCACAATTAAAATATTAAGTTGATAGACTAATTAACCCTGCTAATAGTTATATGGCTAATTAATTACCTTTGCAAATGATATTTAACTAATTAATGAAAAATAAATTTGTTGTTTTGTTAAATAAAATTTGTTAAAAAATATCTATCAAATTAGATGTTTTAAATTGGTTTTATGCAAAGCTCAATGTTTAAAAAGTCAAATTTTTCCGAGGTAAATAAACCTACAACCGGTAAAATAATGGCGGTTTAAAAAGACTACATTAGGTTGGGTAATAAAGATTAAATATCGTTGAATAAAAACAAAAGAGTATAAATAGATTTATTTATAGTATCTTAAGTTATTTTTGAGTGTTTGAGCAAAAATATAGGGTATAAAAAAAGCAGTTACAAATGTTTTTGTAACTGCTTGATTTTATTCTTAAATTTGGCTCCCCCTCCCCGACTTGAACGGGGGACCTGCGGATTAACAGTCCGTCGCTCTAACCAACTGAGCTAAGGGGGAATTGAGCTACTCTCCTTGAAAGCGAGCGCAATAATAAATAAGAATTTTAATCTGGTCAACTAAGAATTTAAAAAAACTGAAATCTTTTATCGAATTTTAATGTTTCGATTAAAATGTCATCAATAAATAAAAATTTCCGAATATTTATTAATCAATTTAGATGGAACGTTGATAAATTACAGAAATTGGGGGAGAGGTCGCAAACTGATATCCATTTCGACAGTGAGTATTAAATTCGATGGCCAAAGTTCTGCAAATTGTCCAGATTATCAAGGTGCTTAGCGAAATATCACTTTGGATTATTTTAATTGAAAAATTGCTGTGTACAAAGAAATATCAAATTGAACTGGTTTTCAGTAATTAGTTTAAATATTATGTGGCTTAACTTGATTAATCGATTCAAATCTTTCTATCAGCCATCAATGAAATTCGACTATGACTGAAAATTTTCGACTAAAATCGCCGTTTAAACCGGCTGGAGATCAACCTAAAGCAATTGAGCAATTAATTGAAGGTCTCGAAAATGGACTGAGTCATCAGACTTTACTCGGTGTTACTGGATCAGGAAAAACCTTTACCATTGCCAATGTAATTCAAAAAACAGGGCGTCCGACACTTATTTTAGCACCCAATAAAACGCTGGCGGCTCAACTGTACGGTGAAATGAAAGAATTCTTTCCACATAATGCGGTGGAATATTTTGTTTCTTATTACGACTATTATCAACCGGAAGCTTATGTTCCTAGCAGTGATACATTTATAGAAAAAGATGCCTCAATAAATGATCATATCGAGCAAATGCGCTTGTCTGCAACGCGCGCGCTGCTGGAGCGTAAAGATAGCATCATTGTTGCTTCAGTTTCTGCAATATACGGTTTGGGAGATCCAAAACAGTTTCATAGCATGGTTTTGCATTTGGCTATAGGTGAAGAGATTGATCAGCGAACTATCTTAAGGCGTTTGGCAGAGTTGCAATTCAGCCGTAATGATATGGAATTGCAAAGAGCAACCTATCGAGTCAGGGGGGATGTCATTGACATCTTTCCGGCTGAATCCGAGCGAAATGCAATTAGAATTGAACTATTTGATGATGAAGTTGATGGGCTAAGTATGTTTGACCCGTTAACTGGGGAAGTGGTTAAAAAGTTATCAAGGGTAACAATTTATCCAAAAAGTCACTATGTCACAGCACGACAAACTTTATTAGATGCAATCGAAGAAATCAAAGTTGAATTTGCTCAACGGTTACAACAGCTTGAAGCGGCTAATAAGCTGGTTGAATATCAGCGTTTGGATCAACGTGTTAAATTTGACTTGGAAATGATGCGCGAGCTAGGGTATTGCTCTGGTATTGAAAATTATTCTCGCTATTTGTCTGGTAGAAAAGCCGGTGAACATCCGCCGACATTATTTGATTACTTACCCAAAGATGCACTGTTAATTATTGATGAATCCCACGTTATGGTGTCGCAGATTGGTGCAATGTATCGTGGTGACAGGTCGCGTAAGGAAACGTTGGTTGAATACGGTTTCCGTTTGCCTTCTGCACTCGATAATCGACCTTTGAAATTTGAAGAGTTTGAAAAGCTTGCACCACAAACAATATTTGTTTCTGCGACTCCCGCTGATTATGAAAAACAACATTCTGGAGAAATTGTCCAACAAGTTGTCAGACCTACTGGCCTGCTTGATCCAGAGGTTGAAATTCGTCCGGTTGCTACCCAGGTTGATGACTTGTTATCTGAAATTAAAATTCGTGTCGAAGTCAATGAGCGTGTGTTGGTAACAACGTTGACTAAAAAGATGGCAGAAGATTTAACCGAATATTTAAATGAAAATGGCGCAAGAGTGCGCTATTTACATTCTGATATTGATACAGTTGAAAGAATGGAAATTATTCGTGATCTCAGGCGAGGGGAGTTCGATGTTTTGGTCGGAATTAACCTGCTACGCGAAGGCCTGGATATGCCCGAAGTGTCATTAGTGGCTATTCTTGATGCTGATAAAGAAGGTTTTTTGCGTTCGGAACGTTCGTTAATTCAAACGATTGGCCGAGCGGCGAGAAACCTACGTGGTAAGGCAATTTTGTACGCTGATAGAATGACTGGGTCGATGGAAAGAGCCATAGGTGAAAATAATCGTCGTCGTGAAATTCAACATCAGTTTAATATAACACATGGCATAACGCCTAAAGGTGTCACCAAAAAGATTGGTGATATTATGCAATCTGATAGAGGCGAGTACGCTAAAGACAAAGTTAAACTGAAAAAGGTTTCAGAAAAAACGAAATCATATGCTGTTGATACACCAGCCAAAGCGGCTCAGTTAATTGAAAAGCTTGAAAAACAAATGTACGAGGCGGCAAAAAATCTAGAGTTTGAACAAGCAGCTAAATTACGCGATGATATTGCAGCAATTAGAGAAAAAATATTTAACTAAATAGATATTTATTCGCGGCTTATTAGCTCAATAAAAATACTAAAGTCATGGTTGATTTGGGAAATAAAATGAGGCAAAAAATAAATATCGGCCAATTAATATGCCCAGTAAGCACAGCAAGACAAAACACTTAGTTTAAAAGAAGATATAACAGTTATTTGAGAAAACAAGGTTTTGTCTCGATATGTGTTTTGCTACTACTTAGTTGTTGCTTTCTTGCTGTTCACCAAAAAGGTATTCCAGGCTTTCTGCTGCATGTCTGGCATGTGGAATTACGATAGAACCCCCAATTAATAATGCAATACCAATTGCTTCATCAATTTCTTCTCGAGTAAAACCTAGTTTTACCGTAGTTTCCAGATGATAATCAATGCAGTCATTACAGCGAAGAACCATAGAAGCGGTTAATGCTAGTAATTCTTTGGTTGTGGCTGGAAGCGCGCCATCTTTGTACGCTTGTTTATCGAGTGAAACGAAACGCTTGGTTACCAGGTTATCGGTTTTAAGTAATTTTTCATTTCCTGCTTTTCGTTTTTTACGATACTCTTCAAATGGATGTGTCATCTTATAGTTAACATATTGTCTGTAAAAGACTAATTCTAACGAAGATCGGTTTAAATTTAAAATGACATTTAAACTTTTATCAAGGTAAATATGTAGGACAAATGACTTTAATAACTAATTGTTAGTTGTTGATTTGTATGCTATTTTAATTGGCTCGAAGTTAAATTAGTCTATCCGTAATGGTTATTTTAATTTGCAGTCTAACTTAGTAAGTTAGTTAAATTATAAAAATAAACGTGTAATTATATTTAATAACTAACAAAGTGGTATAATTTAATTCTAAACAAGCTCTTTTTGCTAACTGAAAGCACTGAATTAACTTAATTATTCAAAATAGAGTTTTATCTGAAGCGTTAAATTAAAAGCTAAATATTATGCATCATTGATTATTGTAAATATTTTGCCAAAGAGTCATAAAAATGAGTTAAAAGAAGATTTAATGTGGAATTTCAATTTTCTTCAATTTTTGGCTTTTACACTAGGTTTGTCGTCACTGTTTTACACTCATTGTAAAAAGACCAACTATTTAGTTACTTGATTCAAATCTTGACTGGATTCAAATCTTGAAATAGATAATATCTAGATTAACTAGAGGTCGTGTGTATCGGTGAGTAGAGTATTAAATAGACAGTTGTTCAGAATAATTAATAATAATGTTTAATGCTGCAAATAAATGGATAAAAATATGAATCAAGCACTATCAGATCCCAACTTTTTTGTAAAACAAGAAAACTGGCAGCGTTGGAAAAAAAATCATGGTCATGATGATATTATCATTGAAAATGTAGAATTTCGTGATTTTGATTTTACTGAAATTGATTTTTCCAGTGTTAAACTGCTTGGTTGTTACTTTGATTGCTGTTCTTTTAAAAATGCTAATCTGATATCAACAAATTTTAGTCATTCCAGTTTTCATGCTTGTGATTTTTTGGGGGCAAAAATGATTGCCAGTAACTTGTCACATGCAGAATTTAAGCGATGTAATTTCGAAAAAGTAAATTTATTAACGGCCATATTAAACGACACTTCAATTATCAATTCAGATCTGACTCATCTGGATCTGCAAAGCTTTAATTTAATTGGTATAACACTTGATCTGTGTGATTTAAGAAAACAAAATCTGGCCGGTAAAAACTTAACTAATGCCAGTCTAAAACGTGTTGATTTACGTGGCGCAAATTTAGATAAAACTATTTTTAACGGTGCTAATCTTGCTGAGTGTTTATTAACCGATGCAAATATTCATTTAACCCAGTTTAAATCGGCCAATATGACTGGTGTCGATTTTGTAGGATCAAATTTATCACGCGTTAACTTTGAAGGTGCATCGTTACGGGGATGCGATTTTCGTGATGCTGACTTATCGGGTGCATGCCTAGCACATGCAGATATTACTAACACCAGTTTATTTAATGCTGAAACGATTGGATGGGATATACGTGAAATTCGCTGTGACTACGCTTATTGGGATCGCGATAGTACAATTAAAACGGAATACAAGCCTCATGAATTCGAAAGAATTTATGCGGAATCACTGATTATTGAACTCAAGTACGACTTTCGTTTAACCGCAAATGAAATTGCTACCTTACCAATATTAATAGATCATCTACAGGCATGTCATTGGGGGGTGGCTTTAAGGCTTAAGTCAGTTAAGGATATTGCTGGCGGTGCATTAGTTCAATTAGTTGTCGATGAAGCAGGCAACTATTCGCTCAACGACCTTGAAATATCATTGAAGGAGGAGGCCAGTCGTATCCAGAATGCGCAACTAGCGCTTCGAGCCGATCGACAAATGCAGCAACAATTTAAAGAGTCACTTGCAGAAATCAAAGAGAAATTTTGGCCTAGATTGCTTGAACTTGCCGCAGAGCATGAGCTCGATCAAATAAGAAATTTCTGTGTATTATTTATCGATTTGAAGGGGTTTACCCAGTGGAATGAGGGAATTGTTTCAGAAAAGCTCTCTCTCTTTCGTGGACTATTAAAACCAATTCTTGAAAGGTGGAAAGCCAGTTATCCTAATATGGAAGGCGACTCACTGCGTGCTACATTTCGCAGTGCGCGATCAGCCGTTGAGTGCGCTTGTATGATTAGAGATGTCCTCATGTCTGCTCAATTTGAATTACGTATCGGAATTGATTTGGGACAAGTTTCCATTGTACATAATGAAGTGACCGATCAATCTGATTTGGAAGGTAATGCCGTCAGTATGGCTGCTCGATTAGAAGCGATGGCTGAAGCCGGTGAAATTATCGTATCCGAGAAGGTTAAACACTATGCTGAACAAGAAACAAGTGAATTTGTATTTTATCCGCGTAAAAGTCAGTTGACCAAAGCTATTGGTAATAAAAAAGCGGGTGATTGGATAAATATTTACCATTTACAACGAAAGCTAAGTCAGTAGGAGATTATAAGTTGCAAGCACCGATTTTGAGACTAATAAAGTATATTAGTTGGGCTCTTTTAGCCGCTTGTTGCCTTTCGTCAAGCGCCGAAACATTACCTAATTTTGATATTGTAGTATTCAATTTAGCCAATAACGACGATGAGTTAAGCATAGAGCAACCGCAATTAATCGCCCAATCTAAAGCGTATGAAAACCAACCTTTTTTCTCAACTGATGATAGCCAATTATATTTTACTAAGTCAGATGGAAAACAAACGGATATATGGCAATGGTCTTTTAGTCAAAATAGGTTACAAAGTTTATTTAACACTGAGCCAAGTGAGTATTCTCCAACCGTAATTCCTGGTTTAGCCGATTCAATTTCGATGATTCGACAGGATAAAGATGGTACACAAAAATTATGGCAGTTTTCTAATAAAAAGGGTTTTAACCTGTTGTTTAATTCAATTGAACCGATTGGCTATCATGCCTGGAGTCAAAATCAAGTTGCACTATTTGTGCTGGGAGAACCCAGTACACTACAAATTACTCAACGTGGTAATGATGGCGCTGTCGTTATTGATAAAAATATTGGACGATGTCTGCAAAAGCGTCCAGATTTTCATCAAATCAGCTATACCGTTTATCACGATGATACCAAAAAACATGAACTTAAAATTTATGATTTTAATACAAAATCGGTTTCCTCAATCATTGAACTGCCTTCCGAAGCTCAGGATTATACTTGGCTTTCAAAAGACGTACTGCTGTCATCAGAGCGTGAAAAATTATTAGTTTACCGATTAAATACTAATCAAAAATGGGTGCCGGTAAAAAATATAAGTCAGTTTAAGTTTAATCAAATCTCTCGGTTAGCCGTATCTAATAAGAAAGATAAATTAGCGGTTGTTTTTGAAAATAATTGATCTTTAAAGCAATCTTTTAATAGGTTTCGAAGCAAAACTAAAATTTTATTAGAAAAAAGTTTTATCTCGAAATTCAATATATCGAAAGATATTATTATCTATTTCTTATTTTTGTTACTTTAAACTTGAATAATTCAATATATTTGATACCTTTGGTGGTCGGATATATGGGAGTAGTTTTCGAATAAACTATAGAAAAAAACAAGAATTAGTTCGGAATTAAAAAGTGATCATTAATCAAACGGCTAGTTGGTTATTGCGGGCTGTTTATGTGGGGACTATTGGGGCAATATTAACAATTTTATCTTTTTCTTGTCGATCATCTGAACTGATTGGTGAGATTCCCTTCATTACTCTGGCGCCAAATAAGCAGATCGAAATTGATGGAAAGTTAGACGAAACAACATGGTCTGATGCCCTCGAGCTGTTTCTAAATTTTGAAACTTCTCCGGGTGAAAACATTCCTGCGCCTGTTGCCACCCGGGCGCTAATCTTTGAAGATGGCAGAAATATTTATATTGCCTTTGAAGCCTATGATGATAGCCCACATTTAATTCGTGCCTATATGGGGGATCGCGACAGTATAGAATCCTCTGACTCTGTAGCTATCAAACTGGATACCTTTAACGATTCGAGAAAAGCATTTTTATTTGAAGTAAATCCGCTAGGTATTCAAGCTGATAGTGTGATTGATGAGCAGTCTGATAAAACTGATTCAAGTTGGGACGCTATCTGGTTTAGCGCGGGTAAGATGACGGCAAATGGTTACAATGTTGAAATGAAGATTCCATTTGCAGCTTTAAGGTTTGAAAATAATCGTTCAAAAAAGCGTTGGGGGTTAGAGCTGGTTAGAAAGCTGCGCCGCAATGTGGTTCATGAATTAACTAACCTCCCGGTTGATAGAAATATTGACTGTGATTTGTGCCAGATGGGGGAAGTTGAAGGATTTGCACTGGCCGAATCCCCTAGCAATTTGACACTGATCCCTTCGCTGACTTTGTTACAGTCGGACAAGCGTACATTTGATAATGGATTGCAATGGAATAATGGCAAACTAAGGGAAAGACTGAGTCTTGATATGCGTTGGGGAATCAACCAAAATAATTTTTTAAATGCCACGCTTAATCCTGATTTCTCTCAAGTTGAAGCGGATTCAATTCAACTGGATGCGAATAATTTGTCGCTTCTTCAATTAACCGAAAAACGGCCGTTTTTTCTGGATGGGATCGACTACTTCAGTAACTGGACTCAGTTAATTTATACCCGTATTTTTGATGAGCCCGAGTATGGTATTAAAATTACAGGTAAAGAAGATAAACACAGTTACGGATTGATTAGTCTTAAAGACAAACACACTAATTTAATTATTCCAAACCAATATGGGGCTAATCTTTTTAGATTATCTGATACAGAAAGTGAGAATCAGGTAGTCCGTTATCGTTATGACTTGGGCGATAATAGTAATATTGGAGCAACTATAACACTGCGTGAAGCCGATGATTATCGGAACCAGGTTGTCGGACTGGATGGTCGGTTTTGGTTTACCGGTAGTGATTATATCAAGTTTCAAGCGATGACTTCCGATACCACTTATCCTTATGAGTTTTTTGTTACAACTAGTGAAGTTACCGAAAAGGATATTTCTGATCAAACGGTCTCTTTTAACTATACCCATAACGATAGAGATTGGGGATGGTTTGCTACTTACCACCGTTTTGGAAAAGATTTTAGGGCCGATGCAGGATTTATCAGTGTGGCTAACTGGGAACGATCTGCTTTTGGTTTTTCACGAAACTGGTATTCAGATGAGCCAAGTAGTTGGTGGAAGTCTGTTGAGATTTATGGCGATTGGCGCGAAACTCAGGAAATTGATGAAACACCAATTGATAAGGGGATAAATCTTGGGATTGAACTGAATGCCATTTATGAATCGTTTTTTGGTTTTGATATTATTGATCTTGAGAATACTTATTTAGGGACTACATTTGAAACACCAAGCTATATATTTTGGGGAGGATTTAATCCCATCCCAGAATTAGGAATCAAGTTTGAGTACGAATGGGGAGATGAAATAGACTACTCTGCCGCAGTATTGGGTGATGTTGAACGGCTGACTTTAAAACTCAATTACCAATTAACACAAAGACTCAATTCAGCGCTTGAATACATTTATGAAGATTTTCAATATCAGAATATAGATGTATATAATACGGATATCTTTAATCTTAAAACAACTTATCAAATCGATACCAACAGCTTCATTCGATTGACACTTCAAGGTAAGGATAGCGTTGATATGGATGGAAAAGATAAACTCCTTGCTACCCAGCTGATTTATTCTTATAAGATTAATCCATTTACTCTGTTTTATGCAGGGTATTCTGACAATTATGCGAATCAAGATGAGCGTTACCCCGATCTAGAAAAATTAAACCGCTCGGTTTTTCTTAAGTTTTCCTACGCTTGGCAGCTTTAGTATCAATCAACTAGTTAAGTCACACCTTGACCCATAAATTTTAATGGAAAGACTTAAAGATATTTGCTGAATCTGGTTTTTTTATATGGGGATTATTGATATGATCTGCCCGTTTATTTTAATGAAAAACAGGCTAATTTTGATGAATATTTATTCTAAATCTATACTAGGATTATGTTTTTGCACGTTTTTTAACCTGCCAGTTTTTGCAGATGATTTCTTTTTGTCAAAGCCGAGCGAAGCTTCTGGTAATGCCGATGTAAATTGTGAGCAAGAAGCAGAAGGTTGTACCGGAAAATGGGAAGGGGGTATCGAGTTTGGATATGTGGCTGTTTCTGGAAATGAAGACACGGCATCATTAAATGGACAATTTAATTTGTCGTATGAATTAACTAAATGGAAGCACGAAGGATTTGTCGCGACGGTGACGAGTTCATCTGAAGAAAAAGATTCAAGCGGTAATGTTATTAAAACTGAGTCCGAAAAATATGTCGCCCAAATTAAATCGAACTACAAAATTAGCAATAAATCATATGCATTTGGCATTTATGACTATGATAGCACCAAGGATTCTGGCTTTGAGTACCAAATGTCATTAGCTGTTGGTGCAGGTTACAATTTCATAAAAGATGATACACATGTGCTCGATGGGGAGCTAGGTTTTGGTTCGCGTAAAAGTAAAACTGAAGCAACACTTGTATTACCATCAGAGACCAATAATGAAAGTATTACTCGAATCGCTGGTAAATATAAATGGAAAGTAAGCGAAACTGCAACATTTGAGCAAAAACTATCCTCTGAAATTGGTGATGACAATACTATCTCGAAATCATATACTGGCTTATCAGCTAAAGTGATCGAAGACCTTGCCTTAAAGTTATCTTACGCTGTAAAGCGCCAATCTGAAGTTCCACTAGGTAGTAAAAAGACAGAAACAATCACCTCGTTTACAGTTGTTTACTCTTTTTAATCTTGTTAATCGAGAGAGTGACATTATCTTTTAATTATTGGGTAATGTCACTTGGATAGACAAAAGCATCGATAGCTTTTGTGGTTTAATTTTGAGCCAACACTTCGTCACTAACAAAGCGATTGGATTTTCTTTCAGTATCGAAATTCGAGATGGGGCCATGACCCGGAACAAACCGAGTTTCTCTGCCTAATGGCCAAAGTTTTTGGGTTATTGATTGAATCAATGTTGTATAGTCGCCTCTCGGAAAATCTGTCCTGCCAATTGAGCCCCGAAATATAACGTCTCCAACAAAAGATAACTGTGATGGCTGATGATAAAATACAATATGGCCTGGAGTATGCCCGGGACAGTGAAGTATCGAAAGTACTTCTTCGCCGACAGTAACTTCTTCATTTTCATCAAGCCATCTACTTGGATGACAATTTTTTATCCCAGTAAATCCGTAGCTTTTAGCCTGATCAGTAATTGCATCGAGCAAGAATTTATCTTCGATGTGAGGACCGTTGATTGCAACCTGAAAGTGAGCGGCTAAATCAGTTGCCCCACCTGCGTGATCGAGATGACCATGAGTAAGTAGGATTTGAGTAATTTCAATGGAGTTTTCTTCAATAACATTGAGGATTTTTGCAATATCGCCTCCCGGATCAATGATGGCTCCTTGCTGCGTATTATCACACCAGATGAGCGAACAATTTTGTTGAAAAGGAGTAACCTTTACAATTTCTACACGTAATGCCATATAAATATAGATAAAATACTTTATTGAATGAAAGTTATGCTAACAAATTTTTTCAATTATGCCTACTTTATGAATATGACCAATTAAAATTGATTGTTTTGTAAAAATATCAGCGCGATATTTATTAACTTGACACTTACTTATTCGATATTTTTTAGTTCGATATTTTTGCGAGCAAACTATTATGTGTTTAGGATTAAGTATCAGTTTACAATTCAGATGAAAGTGAAAAATTTAAGAGTTGTGTAGTGAGATCTTTCAGTCTTTTCAGCTTTTGCTTTTTGCCTGTTAATTGATAGATACGCGACAATGTTTCTTCAGTTTTGTAAAATAATAAACAATCAATCAAAAATAACCAATCAACTTGAGGAGTACTCTCTAGGGTGTTTTGATCTTTGTTGGATAAGCAAGTCAACAGCAGTTCTTTTAATAACCAGTTGATTTGGGTGAAGCTTCGTTGATGATTGCTAAAAGCCTTCAACTCATTTCGCGTATGCGAATTTAAATATAAACTGTTATATTCAAATTGTTGTCGAATAATTTCATAAACGATTTTGTTTTCGAGTGTAATAAATTGATGGTTAAGATTGTAGATTAATGATGCTTCAAAATCAGTTAATAATTTGGGTAAAAAAGATTTAAGTTTTGCATTAATTGTCATTAATACATCGCAAGTAAATAAGCCTGTTGAAGAATCTTTTCGGCTGCCAATACGATAAATAGAGTAATGGTTTTTTAACCAAAAATTTAATATCTTGGAATCACAAGCAAAACTGGCACCTAAAAAATCTATTTGCTGAAGATGAGCATAGTCTTGAATATTCTTGAGTAACAAACTGCCAATACCGAAAGATTGTAAATAAGGCAATGTTGCTATCCGCATGATACGTAAATAGCGATAGGTCCCGGCTTTGGAATAACCCAAATTACAAATAATTGATTGAGGAATTAACTCTCCCTTTAGTCGCACTGATGAATGGTTTAATTGATTGATTGTTTCTGATGTTAAATTACCTTCCTGATTTAGTAGTGCAACGGCAACAACTTCTTTTTGTTTAAATAATACGGCAACAGTCAATTTAGGATTTGTTAATATGCTCTCTAGGTCGGCTGGACGTGTTTGGTAATGTGCATTGATTAATAGCGAAAACACTTGAGATAGGTAAGATTCATTCGAAGTTAACTCGGCCTTGTCAATAATGTCAAATTTGAGTTCAGAAAGATTATTCAATTTAACTTGCTGAGTACCATTAGTACTATTGAGTAACAACGCATTGAAACACGCATTTTCCAACTTATCGTTTACTGACCATCGAATCGGTCTTGCTATACTTGTGAAGCGAGCTTGTGGAAATTTTTTAAGTAAAATTTTCTGAAATCTAAGTTCAAATCCTTTACCATTTCCTTCATATCCATCTGTTGTTGAAGAAAAAATAATACGATTGTAATGCGCAATGATTTGAGTTAATTGATTGACGGGAAAAGCCGCAGCTTCATCTATGAGTAATAGGTTAGCTTCAGGTTGGTTTTGAATAATTCTATCAATCGGAATGAATTGAACACTTGAGCCATTATTACAATTGTATTTCTTGTCTTTAGTAGACTGCTGAAATAGCGTTTTATCTAAATGTTTAAAATACGAATTGAGGTTTTGAACGTTAGGGGCGGTGACTATAATTTTAAAGCTTGCTTTATTGCACAAAACATTGCTGGCAATACCAAGTGCAGCCGATTTACCCCGCCCTCGGCTGGCAGTTAACACTAATGGTCTCTTGCTATGTCCCGTTGCGACGCGAATTATTTTTTCGATAGCTTTTTCTTGTTCTTGATAATTTTTAGAATTATTTTTATTTTGACAAATGTTTGCATTTGCAGCTGAGTTATTTTTTGATGTGTTGTTCTCAGAATCTAATAATACTAGTCCAGAGTAGAATTTGAGTGTAACAGGACAAATTATACTAACCGCAGGGTTAGTTAAATTAAACTTTAGAATACGCTTGAGTACCGGGGAAACTTCAATCGGCTGCAAAAAATGAATGAGTTGTTTTGTTTTTAAGTGGTTGTTTATCAAGTTAACATACTGATGGAGCCAATTATTTAACTGATTGGGTAATATAAGAAAAAGACAACCTCCACCTTTTATTCCACCACACAAAGCAGCAAACAAATTTACATCAAATTGGCTTGATGCATTATGAATATAGATTTGATATTCATTACCTAATAATAACTGTTGTTCAAACAGCGAAGCGGCTGACAGATCGGCACTTAGGCTTTTTCTGTTATTTTGATTCGATTTTTCGGTGTTATAGGAGAGTGAAATAGTTGACTCTGGGTATATGTTTTGCCAATCGATTTTAAGTTGTTGCCAGGTTTTCTCAGTAATTAATAACAAACCTCGAATATTTTGATATTCTAGGTTCTTTAGCCAGTCGTAAAATGCTTGTTGAATTTGATGAGACAAATGAAATTGAATATGCGGTCTGAAATATATCCAATTATATACGATAAACGGAGTACTTTTATAGTATTACCCACCATGTTTAAGTTAATTTAAGCAAGACTTGCGATAAGTCCAGCGTAACTTTCTAAGATTATTTTTAAGTCGTTCGAAGTTTTCTGGTTTTTGCTGATTTCTAAGTTGAATTTCAATTTGATTAATTTGAGTTTTAAGTTTTTTACACTGTTTCTTTTTATTGCTTTGAGCTTCGTTTTTTATTAACTCTTTCCGTTGCTTTTTATAGGGAAGCTTTTCTTTCGCGACAAATGATGTTTTTATCCATTCAGTGGCGTCAATTATTGGAATGGGTACAGTTTGGTAGTCTGTATTTGTAGGACGAACATCGGTAAAATTTAAAATACCATTTTCATCAATATATCGATAGATTTTAGCTTTACATACATTGGGATTTATAAAAATCAGTATGTGAAAAATCGATAATAAGAGTGTTTTCCTACACATTTTTAGTCCTGTAATTTTTTAATATTTATTTTAATCAGTAAGTGACTAAAGCATACTAGTAGAAATTTAGCGGTGATGAAATTGTTAAAGTCTGTTTCTAATGTAAGAGATTGTCAGGAAAAATAGGGAGATTTTTGCCTTGTAGGGAAGAGTAGGCACAGAGTAGTTAAAATCACTCTGTGCTCAAATATGTCAGAAATAGATTATCCAGCGAAATTGCTAGAAACAAATTCCCAGTTAATAATATTCCAGATAGCTTCTAAATAATTTGGTCGAGCATTACGGTAGTCAATATAGTATGCGTGTTCCCAAACATCAATAGTTAGTAAAGGTGTGAAACTCTCTGTTAATGGGCAGCCGGCGTTGCTGGTATTTTTAATCGATAATTTACCTGAACTATCTTTTACTAACCAAGTCCAGCCAGAACCAAAATTAGTTGCTGCAGAGTTTAAAAATTGTGCTTTAAGTTCATCTATTGAACCAAACGCTTCATTAATTGCCGCAGTTAGTTCAGCTGATGGTTGAGTTGCTTCAGGTGATAAACAATTCCAATAAAAAGTGTGGTTCCAAATTTGAGCCGCATTGTTAAAAACACCGCCTTCTGAGTCCTTAATTACTTCTTCTAAACTCATTGATGCATATTTGGTACCTTCAGCTAATTTGTTTAGATTCACGACATATGCGTTATGGTGCTTACCATAGTGAAACTCAATGGTTTCTTCAGAAATAGTTGGTGCTAGTGCATCCTTAGCGTAAGGTAATGCAGGTAGTTCAAAGGACATTTTATTCTCCTAGAATATTATTGATTGTCGACGGGGGCTATTTTAGACTGAAAAGCGGTATGGATACAGGGTAAATTGAAGCAGTTAACAGTAATAATAGTTTATATCTATAAAAATAAATACTCAGTTTTGAGATAATTAATAATAATTAACAACTTCGCATAGAATCATAATACGAAAAAAGATAAAATTCCTGCTCGATACGAAGTGGTCGGATAATCATAAATTTTTTGAGGTTAATCGTGGATACTGTAGAAAAAATTAAGCAACAGCTAGAAGAAAATAACATTATTTTATATATGAAAGGTTCTCCAGAAGCACCAATGTGTGGTTTTTCTGCACAAGCTTCTCAGGCAATCATGTCTTGCGGGAAGGAGTTTGCTTATGTTGACATTCTGCAAAACCCTGACATCCGTGCAGAGCTTCCAAAATATGCAAACTGGCCAACTTTTCCACAACTATGGGTAAATGGTGAGTTAATTGGTGGATGCGATATTGTATTAGAAATGCATCAATCAGGTGAACTCGCTCAAGTTATCGAAGCTGCTTAGTCTCTTCACTGTGTAAGCGTTCGCATAAAAATTGATTTAGTTGGCTACTCGATACATTTGAGTAGCTAATTAACCTACCTACAAAACAACCTGATTTTAATCGATATTAAAGTATGCATTAAAAAAATTAGGTAAGCCTTTAAAGATCGATTATAGATAAACTATTGCTCAAGAGAGAAAGTATCGCATTAGCTAATGGATATGTGGTTAGTGACTTGTGTCGAGAATTAGAACTTAATTATTAAATGATCTGGTCTAAAACAAGACTTAATCATTAGAAACTATCTAAATGCTAAAGTAGTGAGAAGAAATAATGCTTTAGTTTAGTTAATAAGCTCGGTAATGTTTGTTAAACCGATAGCACCATACTTTTGTGCTTCTTGCTCCAACATTTCGAATGCACGATCAATTTCAAGTCCATCATTTTCATTAGTAACATCTGTTTCAAGCTGAATCGTTTCAAATCGAGTGGGACCAACCGTTTTTTCTGTGATAAATTGCTTTTCTTGAGTGTTCAATTGATAAACTCCACCAATATTATTATGCATAAATGAACTGCTGAGATAGGTTTGAAAGTTCAAAAAAATGTCGAGCCGTATCGTTTATTTTTTTATCAATTTCAGAATCCGAATACCAATCCTCTGGATAAGACCCAATTAACGCGATGTGTTCTGGTAATAACGGAACATCTATCGGCGTAGCTAGTCTAATATTTGTAGCTATATGAAAATTAGCGACTTTTTGCTTGTCTGTTCCAAGACAAAGTCTGCCATTTTCTAGTGTGTACCACTTCATCTTAAATCCTCATCAATGTTTTCTAAATTTGACTGAAAACACTGTTTAAAATTTGTCTTGTTTCGAGGAGCTACCATAATACCAAATTGGTATTAAATAAATGAGAAGGAGTTCACAAAATCAGGTTTAATAAAAATTAAATATTATAAATCAATAGGTTATATGTTTTTATTAAAGCAGGTTGTTAAGATAGGGAGAATCGGTTATTTTATCTGACAGACCAAACAACAAGGTCAGAATTCAAATTATATCGTATATTCCAAATAGAATTTGAATTTTATCAACATCTTTAAAAATTAAATGTATTACGAATTGTTACAGAGTTCACTAATAATTCATTAGTGGATATTTTATAAATTAATTATACTGATCTGCAACCGCTTTAGGATGAATTAAATCATGGATTATAATAATAAAGTTATTTGGATTACTGGAGCAACATCGGGAATTGGTAAAGCCTTAAGCTTTGCCTTGGCTGCTAAGGGTGCCATTTTAATTCTTTCAGGCCGAAATGAGGCTGCGCTTAAATTATTAAGTCAAGAACTACACAATCCTGATTTACACTCGTATTTAGCTTTTGACTTGGTCGAAGCTTCATCGCTCGAATCTCAGGTGAATAAAGCTTGGTCATTTCATAATAAAATCCATATTTTAATTAATAATGCGGGTATCAGTCAGCGATCGTTAGCGCTTGAGACTACGCATGAGGTTGATCGCTTGGTCATGGATATTGATTATTTTGCGCCATTGATCTTAACCAAATCACTTGTCTCTAAAATGCGAGACCTAAACTTTGGAATGATTGTTAACATTATCAGTGTTGCAGGAAAAGTAGGTTCTCCTATGCGAAGTGCATACTCTGGAGCTAAACATGCACTGATTGGATTTATGGATAGTTTTCGCGCGGAGGTGTCTAAATACGGGATAAAAATTATTAATGTTTGTCCTGGGTTTGTTAAGACGAATATCAGTAAAAATGCGCTGACCGGAAATGCACAGCCTTATGCAAAAATGGATAATGAAATTTTAACAGGGATGAGTGCAGAAGAATTTGCAAAAGTGCTTTTAAGGCAACTTGATAAAGGTAAAAATGAAGTGATAATCGCCAAAGGTTTACCTGCATTGGCTTCGTTTATCCATCGCATTAACCCTAATTTTTATCATTGGGTTTTACCTAAAATCTACCAACGAAATCAATAATAATATTTAGCTATGGGGTTTGACTAAGTGAAACGTATTTTAAAATGGATTCTATTGTTTGTCGTTTTTTCAATTTTGTCAGTAGCTGTTTTTGCCGTCAATGAATGGTACGGAAAGCCTGTGTTGATTAATAATTTTTTTAATCGAGTCGCATTGAAAACTGTTTTTAAACATCCAGAAACCCTATCTTCAATGCACTTTTTGGAGCAATACGGTATTAAAGCTCACAATGCAGAGCTAAACGACATCACACCAGAATTCAGTCGAGAACTATTTGACTACTTTTCAAAAGAGCATGCTGTACTTAAAAAATATGAAAATGAAAGTTTAAGCAAAAACGAATTACTTTCAAAGAAAATTGCTGAATATTTATTTGAGCTTGCTAAGCAAGCTGAGCCTTACCAATTTCATACTTATCCGGTAAACCAGCTCTCTGGTGTGCAAAATAGCTTTCCTACTTTTATGGATGCACAACATCAAATTAATGATGTTAATGATGCGGAAGATTACATTAGCCGCTTACATAAATTGCCATTAAAATTTTCACAAACAATCGAAGCACTAAAACATCGTCAAGAAAATGGTATCGTTCCACCTAAATTTATTTTACAACGTGTTGTTGATGAAATCAGTAATTTTACCGAACATTCCACAGAGCAAAATATTTTATACCAATCATTACAAAAAAAATTAAATAATGTAGATTCAATTTCAGATAAACATAAGCAAGATATTTTATTAAAAGCGAAAACAGCGATTACTGAAGATGTATATCCTGCTTATGAATCTCTATCTCAATATTTATCTGCCTTGTCTGATAAAGGTGATGATAGAGCGGGTTTTTGGAAACTACCCGATGGCGATAAAGCTTATCAGGTTGCTCTCAAATTTTTTACGGGAACAGATTACACGCCAGATTATATTCATCATGTTGGTTTGAACGAGGTTGCTAGAATTCAACAACAGATGATGCAGATTCTTTCGCAACAGGGAATTGATACTTCGCAAGGTTTTTATACAGCAATCAGCACCCTGACATCACAAGATAGATTTTACTATGAAGATTCTGCTGCTGGTCGAGTACAGATCTTAAAAGATTACCAAAAAATTATTGATGAAATAGATGCTAACCTGGGTGACTCGTTCAATATAAAAAATAAAGCGGCTGTCCAAGTCGAACGGATTCCACAATTCAAAGAAAAAACCAGTCCAGGTGCATATTACATTCCGGCAGCTGTTGATAATTCAAGACCGGGTAGATTCTCTGTGAATCTTTATGATGTTAGAGCAACTCCTAAATTTGGAATGAGAACATTAGCTTATCATGAGGCTGTGCCAGGACATCATTTTCAGGTTTCAATCTCTCAAGAGCTTGAAGGCGTTCCTTTCTTTCGAAAATTGTCTATATTTACCGCCTATACCGAAGGCTGGGCCTTATATGCTGAGCGTTTAGCTTGGGAACTTGGCTTTTTAAAAGATCCTTTCGACAATGTTGGTCGGTTACAGGATGAATTATTTCGTGCAGTCAGACTCGTTGTTGATACAGGTATTCATGCTAAACGCTGGACTCGTCAACAAGCCATTGACTATATGATTGAAAATACCGGAATGGCTGAAACAGATATTACCGCCGAAGTTGAGCGCTATATTGTTTTACCCGGACAAGCATGTGCTTATAAAATTGGTATGATGAAAATATTAGAGCTTCGAGCTAAAAGCCAACAAGCGCTTGGTAGTCGTTTTAAATTAAGTGAATTTCACAATGTCATACTTAAAAATGGCGCTGTACCGTTAGATATTTTAGAAGAGCTGGTAGATGAATATATTCAAACTGAGCTCAATCGCACCAATTAAATGACTGATTAATAAAGCGAAAGGTGCTCAATTGAACCTCGTAGACCGATTAATATGACTTAGTCATTTGCGAATCAAGCTGATGAATAGTGATCGCGATATCTAATGATACAAGAATATCCGTCTCGCAGTCGGTTAAATATAAATTGGCGTTTTTGTCTAGTACGGTAGGCAAAGCTGCAAAGGACCTGTATATGAGGGAGGGAGGCATGGCATATTCTGCAAAATATTAATTGCTATTCTATACTTGAAATATCTGTATTGCAGTGATTACAGCTGACAAGAGAGAATTCAGGTGGTGAGCATGGCATTTGATATTGACGATTTAAGAGCGCAGCGACGTCGCAAGCGACAGCTTTCTATATTGTTAACCTATCAGCAGCCAAATCATGGAGAAACTAAGCCGTTTGAGCATACATGCGCAACAGAAGATATTTCCGAAGGAGGACTTAAAATTGTTTCGCAAACCCCTTTACCATTGGGTGTTTCATTGCCGTTGGAGGTTAAGGTGATCAAGCCTGAACAATTGTTCAAGTTTTTGGGGGAAGTGAAATGGTGTTTAGAAGTTGATGATTCACCAACTTTTTTCATTGGAATCAAGCTGTTAGATATAATTGAGAATGAATATCGTAACTGGCTTGAATTGGTTAATTCATTTAAATAGTGTTCACTCGCGGAGTGTTAAATGAAGCATGAAGAGCAACGTCGACACGAACGTCTGCAACGAGAAGAGAAAATCTTTATTGAGGTTTTATCGGCTTCGGACGGTAGTTCCGATGATTGTATTTTATTAGAATGTACGACACAGGATATTTCTGAATCAGGCTTAAAAATCAAGTCGGGTTATCCTTTCATTATACACTCTATACTTGAGCTATTAATCAGCTTTGAGTCTGGTGGATATCGGTTTTTACTGACGGGTGAGGTGAAATGGTTCGAAAAGATCTCACATAATGAATACTTGGCTGGATTTGAATTAATCGATGCTGAACATTCGGATTACTTAGTTTGGCAAAAGATGTTTCAGTCAGAAGAGAGAAAAGCCGGATCAGTATGAGTGATTTAACTGCTCTTTATCACTAGTTTCAATCATAATTCCATCAAAATTCAACATATTGTCGCTTATTAGCACTTCTTTAATCCGTTTATCTTCTAGATAATTCTACTCTTAACCAGTAATTTTGTCAGTTTTGTTTATATTGCGGTATTCAATCGCATTTTTTACCGAGGATGTTTTTCTTGAATAATATAGAATAGAGTTATATGACGTCATTGGTAATAGTTATCTCATTTGTTGACTGAACGATAACAAACTGATTATATAGACCAAAAAATATTAGGGGTCTTAACGAGGGAATCATTTATGCATGTAACACCGCAACCGACACAGGCTGAGTTAGAAGTCTTGCAGGTTTTGTGGCAACGAGGGGATTGTACCGTTAGGGATGTTCATGAAGAACTCTCTGCCACGCACACCACCGGCTATACGACCGTTTTGAAAATAATGCAAATCATGTTTGAAAAAGGTTTGTTAGAGAGAGATGAGTCCTCCCGTGCACATATTTATTCATCGGCTGTCGATCAAAGCGAAACTCAAGGACGTTTTGTTAAAGATTTAGTATCAAAGGTTTTTGCGGGGTCAACATCGAAACTTGTTGTAAGCGCTTTGCACGGTAAAGCGACCAAAAAGGAAATTGCTGAAATCAGAGAGATTTTAAATGAATTAGAGAACAAGAAATAATATGAATCTATTTGAGTTCTTATATAGTGAACATGTTATTTCAAATGTTGCCTATACTTTAGGTCATTTTTGTTGGCAAGCTACTATTATTGGATTGTTATTAAAGTTAATTTTAAATTTCACGAGTAAACATGCTCTTTATTTTAGATATTATTCATGCCTGGGTGCATTAATATTTTGCTTGATTGCACCGATATACACTTTCACACATTACAGCAATGCTGATAGTTTTAAGCAATCTGACTTATATACTTTGCAACCAACCAACTTACTAAATCATCAAGACATCAGCGATTCCAATGGGTTTATATCTATCGCTAAAGATCCTAATCAGTCCCATTTGTCATACATGAGCGTTGACCGAGATAGTTCGCAAGATGATTGGACAATAGATAAAACGAATACCTCGTTTTATGAACAGATCAGCAATCACCAAATTCTGGTTTTGATTTGGGGCATCGGCGTATGTTTCATGCTGTTTAAGTTTATTTTTGATTTGCACAAAACCTTTTTACTTACTAAGCGAGGCATTTTGCCAGTTGATTCTGAATTAAATATCGCATTTGTCAACTTGTGCGCTCAATTGAACATTGATAAGCCAGTAAAAATATTTCGTTCATCTTTAGTTAATGTACCGGTAGTGATTGGTTGGTTGAAGCCGACAATTTTGCTTCCTCTAGCGATCACAGTTGGGCTAGATAAAAAGCAATTAGAACTAATTATTGCGCATGAGTTAGCCCATGTTAAGCGTGAAGATTTTTTGATTAACTTGATTCAGGGCGTAATGCAGGTATTGTTTTTCTTTCATCCGGCAATTTATTGGATTAATCGCGCGCTTCGAGAGGAAAGGGAATATATATGTGATGCGATTGCAATACAAAATGCGCCAAAGGACTCACAAAATAAAAGACCTCATATTGAGTTGTTAAAACTGGATTTAGCAAAAGCATTGTTAAGAATTGAAGAGTTAAAAGAAGGCAATTTATCACTGGTTGCTGTTGCCGCGACAGATGGACATCTTAAACGCAGGGTTGATCGAATCTTAACACAGCATAAGCGCCAGTTAATCTCATTAGAAAGCCTGTGTGTTGCGTTTTTAGCAATAATTGTCAGTTTTACTTCGTTAGCTTTTACCTCTAATACTTTTACCGCAGAAACTTTTGCATCAGAGACGTTTACAGAGCAAACTTTTGCCAAAGAAAATTTGACCAATCGTAATTTTCTCTCAGAGAATTTACATATGGGGACCTTTAGTGATTTTCCGATAGTAGAAAGGTTGGAGAGTAAACGCTCAGTTATTAATACATCGACAATTAATACATCGACAATTAATGTACCGACAGTCAATACGACTTCAGACAACACGCGAGCAGAAACTGTAGGTGGAGTGAATAGTTCTATAATAGATGGCACATCTCAGTCTGGTAAGGTGATTACCAGACAAAACGATGATAATCCACTGGTTTTAGCATCGGCATCACAACATCCTGTATTGGCGCTTCCTACTATTGTGCCAAAGCAGTCGGCCAAGGTCGATCCTAAGCCAATGCATATTGCCAAACCACAGCAAATCAATCGTCAAGCTAAAATAGCGTTAAATTTGGCGCACCAGACTGACTTTTCGAGTGTCACAGTCCCGGTAGGAACAACTGGCGCTAAAACCAGTCTTCAAGCTGTGCAGGCTGATTTACTCAGGCTGAATACCAAACTTGCGTCTCGTCAAACAAGCGTGCAGTATAAAGAGCCTAAAGCGATTTATACACCATATCCTGGATATCCTGCAGAGGCCTATACAAGTCAGCTGAGTGGTAAAATCAAAGTTGACTTCACTATCGATGCGCGCGGGCGGGTAACCGATCTGAATTTTAGCGACGGTGCTTCTTGGCTGTTTGTTAGAGAGATTAAAGATAAGCTTAAACAGTGGCGATATAAGCCAGCAATAAAGGATGGTAGACTGACCGCTTATCATTCAAGTATTTATTTTGATTTTGAATTGCCGCCAGAGCAGCCGCTAGTTAAGTATCAGGTGGGAACGAGAATTCGTCGTAAACTTAACTAATATTTAATAGACTTCAATGAAGTTGTTAAATTTTCGGCGTATGATTGATTTAATGTGCTAATCAGCAAAGCGAAACTAGGCTTTGTGACAGAATAAAGATACAGAAGCTATGATTAAAAAATTTTTATTGGTTGTTGTAATGTTTATCGTCATTATAGGCGCATTACAAATATTTGGTGGTCGCGATTTTGGGCAAATTACACTAGCTTGGGATAAATATGCCAGTAATGGTACATTAAGTTCTTTTATTGATGATGTCGTTATCATTTTTAAAGGTGATAAAATTAAAGAATCTGTATTCCCACATTCTAGATATGCCAAAAAGGTGGTTTATCGCTGGACTGATGCTAATGGTGAAGTCCATGTCAGTGAAAGAATGCCAACAAATGTTAAAGATTATGAAGAAATTCAATTAGGGGATATGGAATTTCAAATTCAAGAAAGTATGGGCGATGATATTACCGTTAAAAAAGCAAATAAAAAGAAAGATGATAACTAGTTCTAGGGATTAAATAATCAATCTAAACAATAGCTTGTACAAGGGGATAATATAGATGTTTGATGCTGCGATATTGGAAGTAGCATTAAAGCCTAGAATAAACAGATTCACCCCGATTGCATAAGAGCGACAGTAAAACTAATTTATCCATGCTCAGCTATTTGATTTCATTAATTATATTTTGAAGGATTAATGGTATTTTCGGCAGATTTTTTGAGTAAGACGTAAACTGAACCGACCCCACCATGACGTTGAATAGCTGAGTGAAAAGCGATTACTTGTTCAACCTGTTTAAGCCAATGATTTACATAGCTTTTTAAACGTGCCGGTGGGTTACTCTGTAAACCTTTTCCATGAGTAATCATAATTGTTCGGTATTCGTAGCGAATAGATGCTCTTAGCAACTGATAAACGTCATGTCTTGCTTGCGCAACCGTTTTTCTGTGTAAGTCTAAATGATAATCAATGTCATATTTACCTTGTCTTAACTTTTTGAAAACGCCGGGTTGAACTCCGTCAAGTTTAAAAGAGAGTAATTCAAGCGGTTCAACAGGAACTACTTCGCCATCTGTCAGAAAATTATGGTCTTTCTTCAAAAATGACTCGGCCATTTTTTGACGATAAATATTGTTAATCTCTGGCTGATTTCGGTTTTGTGTTAAAACTTTGTCTTGCTCAAGAGGTTTCACTTCCGCCATTTCTTCTAAAAAATTATCAGAAGGCGTCATTTCAGAATCATTGGTCATTAAATACACCTAAAGCTGCGATGATGGTGACTTTGTCATTTTATGCAATTATCTCCGACCTGGGTAGATGCAAAGCGGTTTAATTTTTTCTATAATTCCCAATGATTCATAGAGTCTTTGTAGGAATAACTAATGATTGATGGACAATATAATGTTGTTTTTAGAGGCCAGACTGTAAAAAGCTTGGAAATCGAACAAGTCAAAGCTAATCTGGTGAAACTGTTTAAATCGACACCAGAAGCCATTGAGCGGCTATTTACTGGTGGTGAAGTCGTTATTCGAAAAGATCTTGATTACGCGGCAGCGATGAAGTATCAGTCTGCGTTGCGTAATGCTGGGGCCTTAGCACTGATTAAAGAAGTTGAATCCAGCGCAGAACAACCTGCAAAAATAAAAGCTGCATATGCTGGAAAAGCCAGCTTTGCATCGCCCGAAGATGGTGCGACTGACAGCTCAAATGATACTCATGTGAGTCATGGTATCAATAATGAAGCAACCCATGTGACGCAATCCCCATCAAAAGCAGAAGATATCTCAAGATATAGTGCGCCATCTAGTCAAATGATGCCTCAACAGCAGACAGGTGCTAATACCGATATCCCAGACAGTCGTGGTGCTTCAAGCCTGAATGCTGAAAATCAGGCTGAAGAGGTGGCGGGCGATTTTTCTGTTGCAGAGGTTGGTGCACAAATATTACCTCCTAAAGTCTATGAAAAACGTGAAGTTGATACCAGCGGATTATCATTGGCTAGCGTAGGTGAGCGGATTTTACCGGCTAAAACACCGGAAAAGATAGCGGCTCCCTCGATAGACCATCTATCACTGGTCGATCAATAAGCGGTTGTTATCAGATGACTGATGGTGCGAATTGCCGAGGATTTAATTGCGGAGTCACTAGCGGATAATTAACCGCTAGTGTTGCTTATGATGGAATTTGTCAAACCATAAAGCCGTACCGCCAGCTACCGCTGCAGGCATGACTAAAATGTTAACAACTGGAATCATTGTCAATAGCATGACAATGGTGCCAAATCCAAATGTACTTCCTCGTTGTTGGCGAATTTCTTTCAGCATTTGAGAAAAAGAAATTTTATGATTATCCATTGGATAATCAATATACTGAATACCAGCCATCCAAGCATTAAAGAAAAACCAGATAAATGGTGCAACAATGGCCAAAGGTGTCAAAAATAAAATTAAGCAACCCAAAGCTCTGGGTAAGTAGTATAAAAACTTTTTCCATTCTCGCTTGAGTAATCGCGGAATATCATTGAAAAACTCACTAAAGTTAAAGGGTTTATCGATAAATTGATCGTTTGCCAGATATTTTTCTACCGCTTCAGAGAGTAAACCGTTAAATGGTGCGGCGATCCAATTGGCAATAAAGGCGAAAATAAAAAAGATAACGATAAAAACACAAATGACTACCAATGGCCAGATCAACCAGTCGAGCCATTCCATTACCCATTGTATGATGCTGCTATCACTTTGCTGCAAGCTGTTATACCAGGATGAAAGGTTCTCAAATGCATAAATTGTCGCTATCGTCAGTAATAACAGATTTATTAATAGCGGAATAAACACAAATGTTCTAATTTTAGGTTTCCAGATAAGAGAAAAACCTTTGCTCAAATATTGAACACTGCTAAGTGATGAATGTTGCATAAGTCTAATTTACTGGGTGATTACTATATTTTTTATGTGTTTTAACTGAGAAATAATTTAAACTAATGCGTTTGATAAAACTAGCCCCATTTTGTAAGTCTTTATAGCAAACCTAATAAAATTTACGCGTGACTGTTTTATCACCAAATACTGATATATTTAGATTTAATACAAGATGCGATTAAAACAAATTAAATTAGCTGGATTTAAATCATTCGTTGATCCTACCAGCGTTCCATTTCCAGAAAATTTAACGGCAATTGTTGGACCAAATGGGTGTGGCAAGTCAAATCTGATAGATGCTGTACGCTGGGTTATGGGTGAGTCTTCGGCAAAAAATTTGCGTGGCGACTCGATGACGGATGTTATTTTTAATGGTTCGACAAATCGAAAGCCTGTTGGTCAAGCAAGTATCGAGCTGGTATTTGATAATTCTGACAGTACATTAAAAGGCGAATATGCCAATTATGCTGAAATATCAATCAGACGACTGGTAACACGAGATGGCCAAGCGAATTATTATTTAAACGGTACTAAGTGCCGACGTAAAGATATAACTGATATATTTTTAGGTACAGGACTAGGGCCAAGAAGTTACGCCATCATTGAGCAGGGAATGATCTCTCGTTTAATAGAGTCAAAGCCACAAGAATTAAGAATTTTCCTAGAAGAAGCTGCGGGCATTTCGAAATACAAAGAGCGTCGGCGCGAAACTGAAAATCGTATTCGTCATACTCGCGAAAATATGGAGCGTTTGACCGATATTCGTGAAGAACTGGGTAAACAATTAGCACATCTTCAGCGACAAGCAACGGCCGCGACTAAATATAAAGAACTAAAGCAAGAAGAGCGTCAGCTCAAGAGTGAGTTATCTGCGTTGAAATGGCAAAAGTTTAATGCTCAAGTTGAATCACTTAGCAGTGATATTAAAAAGCTTGAAGTTGAGCTGGAAGCTCGTATTGCCGATCAGCGCCATGCCGATAATCAAATTGAACAAACTCGCGAACAACACATTGAGCTGTCTGAAGGCTTTAATGCAGCGCAAGGACGTTACTATGGAATTGGTGCTGACATAGCTCGACTTGAGCAAGGTATTGCCCATAAAAAGGAAAGACGCGGACAATTAAATGAAGATTTGCAACAAGCTTCTTCTTCATTAAAACATTTACTCGAGCAAATGAATCAAGATGAAACCCAGATTGAATCATTACAAGAAAAGCTACTTGAATCAGAGCCTGAGCTAGAAATTCAGCAACAGAAGCTTGAACAAGCGCAAGAGTCACTGCAAACCATAGAAGCTTCATTATTAGATTGGGAAGAACAGTGGGAAACTTTTAATCGCAGTAGCGCGGATAACAGTCAAAAAATGGAAGTTGAACGGACACGTATTCAACATTTTGAAAAAGTGATCGAAAGGCTGGTTAAGCGTACAACAGATAATGAAGAAGAACTGGCAAAGCTGGAAGCTGAACCCATTGAAGAATCAATGCTAGAGGCATCTTTGGAATTAAGTAAAGCTGAAGAGGAAACTCAGTTATTATCTGAAAGCGTTGAACAAATGATGGAGCAGATATCTGGTTTGCGTGAACATCGACGTACCAGACAATCTGAAATTGATAGTTGTCGCAGTCAATTACAAAAAGTACAAAGTCAGTACATTTCTCAAACAGCATTACAAAAGGCTGCGTTGGAAATTGACAGTAAATCGGTTGATCAGTGGCTAGCTAAAAATAATATGAGTCAACATAAAAAGTTGGCGCAAAATATTAAAGTTGAAAATGGTTGGGAAACCGCAACAGAAATTGTATTGGGTGAGTTACTCGATGCGGTAAGCGTTGAGTCTTTTGATAGTTATATTGAAGATATTGCGACATTGTCGGGTGGAAAGCTAACATTAATTCGAAAATCTGCAGTAAAATCAGGTTCGGTGAATGAATCGGCTTTGTTACACAAAGTTGAAAACGCTGATAATGTCGCCGATATCCTTAAAAATGTACTCACCGCAGAAACATTGGAACAAGCCTTAGCCATTAAAGAAAACTTGACTGAAGGTCAATCTGTTATAACCAAAGATGGTTTATGGCTTGGTCAAAATTGGGTTAAGGTTGCGCTAAAAGAAGCCGATGAAACTAGTGTTTTGGAGCGTGAAAAGCTGATTGAAAAACTGGCTGAGGAGTTGGATATTTTTGAAGCCAAGCTTGAATCTCTTAATGAACTATCCGAGCAAGAAAAAGATCAGCTAAAAGACTTAGAAACGACTTGGGAAGAAAAACAACGCACTTTGAGTGTGGCGAATAAACGCTATGGTGAATTGAGAGCCAAAGTCGGATCACAACAAGCTAAGCTTGAGCAAATGTCACAGCGTAAACAAACACTCAATAAAGAGTTAGCTGATTTAGCGCAACAAATCCAAACTGACGAATTAACTTTATCGCAAAGTCGGGCAAATCTTGAAAAATTGGTTGATGCGATGGCTGATGATTTATCACAGCGTGAAAATTTAAATCGATTAAAAGATGAAAAACGATTTGCGGTAGAGCAGGCAAGAAGTCAGGTACAAGCGGCTAAAGATCAAGCGCATAAAATTGAATTAGAAGTCGCTCATATCCGCTCGGAAATTAATTCTGTGCAGTCTACAAATGAGCGTATGAATCGTCAAATAACCGAGTTACAAACGCGCAAGTTATCGCTAGAAGACTCTTTGGCAAGTATGAGTTCTCCAGACGATGATGAGCAACTACAATTAGAAGCTGCATTAGAAAAACGCTTAGTTTCAGAACAAGAACTGGCACAAGCAAGAGATGCGTTGGAAGAAGTCGACAAAAAAATACGTCAGTTTGAAAAACAGCGTCATGATGCAGAGCAAGCAGCGCAAGGTGTACGAAGTCGATTGGAACAACTGCGTATGCAGTGGTCAGAAAATTCAACGATGCAAAAAAATCAGGCTGAAAGTTTATCTGATGCAGATGCCGGTATCGAAGAAATTCTGGCGAATATGGAAGCGGGAGCAACCGAACAAGAGTGGGGTAATCGTCTAGAGCAAATTGCGGGTAAAATTCAGCGGTTAGGTGCAATTAACCTGGCAGCAATTGAAGAGCATGAACAACAAAGTGAACGAAAAGTTTATTTAGATGCCCAATATGCTGACCTCGAAGAGTCCTTAGAAACTTTAGAAGGTGTAATTCGAAAAATTGATAAAGAAACTCGTACTCGTTTTAAAGAAACTTTTGATAAAGTAAATGCTGGAATGAAAGAGCTATTTCCTAAAGTGTTTGGCGGTGGTCATGCTTATCTTGAGATGACTGGCGAAGATTTACTGGACACTGGCGTTGCCGTTATGGCGAGACCACCGGGTAAACGCAACAGCACGATTCATTTGTTATCTGGTGGAGAAAAAGCTCTAACCGCATTGTCGTTGGTATTTTCAATATTTCGACTCAACCCGGCTCCTTTTTGTATGCTTGATGAAGTGGATGCGCCATTGGATGATGCCAATGTTGGGCGTTTTTGTAAACTGGTTAAAGAAATGTCTGAGACAGTACAATTTATTTATATTACCCACAACAAGGTTGCAATGGAGATGGCCAGTGCACTTGCTGGGGTAACAATGCAGGAGCCAGGCGCTTCTCGTCTGGTTGCCGTTGATGTTGATGAAGCAGCCAAATTAATTGCGTAATTAAAAAATATTGGTAAGTTAAATATGGATTGGCAAATTCGAATTGCATTAATCGTCATTGGTATCATGGTTATTGGGTACATTGTTTTTGATTATCGTCGCCGTAAGTATCAAAGCGTAGAAAAAGAAAAACTAATTCAGCAGATGCGTGAATCTGCTCAGCAAGTTGACTCTGCTGGTTTCGATTTTACCGGTGTTGGGAATGTTCGCGTTGCCGATAAAAATCAACCTGATGAAACGATGAGAGTTTCTGATTGTGAAGAACAGACTGGTGTAACTGTTGATGAGGTGAGTGATAAGAATACTTTACGGTCTCATTCAGAGGTATTGGAATCAAATAAATCAAAATCGAATGCATCAAAATCTTATTCCTCAGAATCCTTAACAAACGTTGTTTCGTCTAGTGATTCAATACAAAAAGAAAATGAAAAAAATCACTTAACTGAACAAATGAGTATGGATGTTTCGGATAATAGTCAGTTGCAAACTTCACCTGAATTAGTGATGTCTCTTATCTTGAGAGCACAAGGCGATGTGGTATATGCGGGCAAAGATTTTATGCCGCTACTACTTTCACAAGGATTACGTCATGGTGATATGGGAATTTTTCATCGTCATTCTGGCGCTGCCGGTAAACCTGGCCCTATTATGTATAGCGTCGCAAATGCCATAAACCCCGGAACTTTTGATATTCAAAATATAGAAACCTTTACAACACCTGCTTTTGCATTTTTTATGACCGTACCGGGCCCCGTTGATCCCGTCAAAGCCTATGAAAACATGGTCAATACAGTACGCTTACTCAAGCAAGAGTTAGGTGGACAAATTCTGGATGAAACCAAAAGTGTTTTTACCGAACAAACATACCAACATCAGTTAGAGGTATTAAAAGCGTACCTGGCGAAATCAAGAGTTGCTCATTAGTTTTGTTTTATTGAATAACATTTATTAAATAAATCACGCTAAAGTATTGCAACTCAATAACTTTTTAATTGAGTGACTAATAGAGTTATTTGTCGCTGATTGTGAATCCACTTTATATATTTTAACTTGTTGAGTTTTTCAATGACACTTGATATTCAAAAACAAATCGATCACTTAAAAGCAACTATCGAAGATTACAACTATCAATATTATGTACTAGACAATCCGTCGGTGCCCGATGCCGAATATGATCGATTAATGCGTGAATTAAAAAGTCTGGAAAATGCTCATCCAGAGTTGATTACTGCTGACTCTCCGACTCAAAAAGTTTCAGGTAAACTTGATAATAGTTTTCAACCAATAGAGCATTTAACGCCCATGTTATCTTTAGATAACGTATTTAATATCGAAGATTTTGCCGCATATCAACAGCGTTTACATAACCGATTAAAAGATGATGCCGTTTTGGCATTTACCTGCGAACCTAAGCTTGATGGACTTGCAATCAGTATTGTCTATAGAAATGGTCTTTTAGAATTTGCCGCGACACGAGGCGATGGAAAAGTGGGTGAAGATGTTACTCATAATATCCGTACTATCGCCAGTATTCCATTAAAGCTAAGGGGTGATTATCCTGAGCTGCTCGATGTTCGTGGAGAAGTATTTATGCCTAAATCGGCTTTTGAAAAAATTAATCAAGATGCGATTGAGCAAGGCGTAAAAACTTTTGCTAATCCACGTAATGCTGCCGCAGGAAGTTTACGCCAGTTAGATCCGTCAATAACCGCTAAACGCAATCTGGCTGTTTATTTTTACTCAATTGGTACGGCAGAAGGACAAGCATTAGCAGATACGCATTATCAACGTTTAATGCAGCTGAAAAGTTGGGGGTTACCTGTTTGTCCAGAGGTAAAAGTGGTTGAAGAAGCGCAAGGCTGCCTGACTTATTATGACGACATATTAAACCGTCGAGATCAATTACCTTATGAAATCGATGGGGTCGTTTATAAAGTCAATACTATTGCCACACAACAAGTACTTGGCTTTGTTGCAAAAGCACCTCGTTGGGCGATTGCTCACAAATTTCCCGCTCAGGAAGAATTAACCCGACTATTAGCCGTTGATTTTCAAGTCGGTAGAACGGGGGCTATAACGCCGGTAGCTCGGTTGGAGCCAGTGTTTGTTGGCGGTGTAACGGTATCAAATGCGACCTTGCACAATATGGATGAAATCGAGCGTTTGGGGGTTAAAGTTGGTGATACAGTAATTATTCGACGGGCCGGTGATGTGATACCTCAAATTATATCCGTCGTGCTTGAGCGGCGTCCTGATAATGCAGCAGATGTGAATATCCCCGAACATTGTCCTGTGTGCGCTTCTGAAGTTGAACGAGAGCCAGATCAGGCAATTTATCGATGTACTGGCGGATTGGTATGTGATGCTCAGAAAAAACAGGCAATAAAGCATTATGCATCACGAAAAGCGATGGATATAGAAGGGTTGGGTGATAAATTGATTGAATTGTTGTGTGATAAAAAGTTACTTGGCAATGTGACTGATATTTACGCTTTATCGAAAACGTCAATCATTAACCTGGAAAGAATGGCTGAAAAATCTGCCGATAATTTGCTATCTGCGATTGAGAAGAGTAAGCAAACGACTCTGGCAAAATTTATTTATGCGTTGGGTATACGGGAAGTTGGTGAGGTGACGGCATTAAACCTAGCTAATCATTTTTTAGAAATTGAGCGCTTAGTTGAAGCATCTCAAGAACAATTAGAAAGTATAAAGGATATTGGCGAAGTCGTTGCTCATCATATTGTTGCGTTTTTCGCAAATGAAGAAAATCGAATTATTATAGAAAAATTACTTGAAGCTGGAGTGCATTGGCCTACAATAGAAAATCCTGATGAAGATCAACAACCACTTTTAGGACAAACTTGGGTTATCACTGGAACCCTCGCACAAATGAAAAGGGCAGAAGCACAACAAAAATTACAACAGCTTGGTGCTAAAGTTAGTGGCAGTGTTTCGTCAAAAACTTTCGCTTTACTTGCGGGTGAATCTGCTGGATCTAAATTAAATAAAGCAACTGAACTTGGAATAAAAATATATACAGAGGAAGAATTTGTGACAATGATTAGTTCAATTAATTAAAATTATCTCTGTATAGTAATAATAAAAATCTAATTGATTTTAGACTCAAAATTACATTTTGTTTTTGAGAAGTCCTTCACAAATTTAATCTCTATTTAATGTGAAATTTTTACCAAATTCCTCTATCCTTGCACACATTATTTTTATCTAATATACAACTTCAGCAGAAGTTAAACCCCTAAAAAAATAGAGGATTTTTGAAATGGCGACAACTAAACATCAGTGGGTGACATTCCAAAAAGGGCGAGTAAAAGTTAAAGCGTGTGCAAGTTGTGGTGATTTACACTTACCAAGTAATACTGATAAACCATGCGAAAATTTAGGGATATTGGATAGTCAAATTGTAAAAGCTGGCTATAAATTATATAGCGAACCTCAAGCAATGGCTTCTTGAAAATAATTAAAAATTTATTTTATTTTTTTAATTTTAGTTTTAGAAAAAAGGCCTCGACAAGCGAGGCCAAATAAAACATTAGACCATGGGTAGAAACTAATGTTTGTGGGTAAAAGTCCTTTTTAAAACTACTAGAAGTCCATAGAAAGATTTAAATTGTACGTACGACCAAATACATCGGAAATGCCGTAGTTTCCACCAAATAAACTAGGCTTTCTTGGTGGTTCTTTGTCGGTTAAATTACGAATACCGAATCCTAAAGTCATAGAATCTGATATTACGTAGTATCCATTCATATCTAATCGATATAGCATGCCAACTTTTCCAATTCCGTCTGGATAGATTTCATCGTAATTGGCAACTGAGTGGTCGAGGTCGGGATCTGCAACTGCTTTTCCGCGAATATTGGCAACTAATTTTGTACCCCAAGTATCGCTATCATACCCAATGCTTAAATTGGCTCTAACTTTAGGTTGAGCAAAACTACCTGCGTAGTAGTCTGCATCTAAAGTCTTAGGATCGGAAACAACCTTGCTCAATTGAAGCCTTGTCATCAATAGACGGGCAGAGAATCTACCTGGCATATCGCCAAAAATTTCAGATGCATCTAGTGAATATTTAACTTCATAATCAATTCCTTGAAGATCATTAGAAGCCAAATTAATTTGTCCGCCTTTAAGTGCTGTTATAGCTCCACCGCCTGTTCGAGTGATCAAGGAACATTCGAAATTATCAAGAGTTGGAGTATCGTAACACCTAGTAAGAACATCTTGCATAGAAAGTGTTGAAATTTGATCTTCCATTTGGATAGACCACCAGTCTGCTGAAATACTAAAGTTTGGTATTGCATCTGGTGAGAACACCATTCCTAAAGTAAAGGTATCTGCATCTTCAACTTTCAGATTGAGGTTACCTGAAGATAAATAATCTCTGCTGGATGTTGAACGTGGATCTTCCCATCCTTCTGGAATACCTTCTGCCGCACAATTAGCTGTTCTAGCTGCGGGATTAGGTCCTTCACCTGGTTTGGCACAGGGATCTGTTATGAAAACAGAACTAATGAAGCCTGGATTATAAAGTTCATAAGGGCTAGGAGCTCTGATACTTTTTGAGCCAGTGAGTCTAAATTTTAAATCATTAGTTGGTTGGAAAGATAACCCAGCAGACCATGCTTCTGCTTTTCCAACGGTGCTGTAGTCAGATACCCGATAAGCTGCTTTTAAGTCCAGAGACTCTAATATTGGAATATTAAATTCAGTGTATGCTTCCTTAACATCTAAACTTGTAGTTGGAACAATTGACGTTTGACTTTCCAAAACAATATTGAGAGCATTTTGTGCGGTGTCAGGCGTGAATCCAATGGTGTCTCTGCGATAGTCCGCACCAACTGCAATACTGAGTGGCCCTGCTGGCAATTCTAAAATTGGGCCAGTAATATGGGCTGTAAATAATGTTTGCTTATTAAACTGAGAATTTAATGTTTGCGTTTTAACCCAATCTAACGCTTCTTGATTGGTGTTTGTACCAAAAATAGCGAGTGGTAAACATCCTTTCGCACGCTCATCATAATGTTCTCCAGGGATAGTCGCTCTACAAACTGTTTCGCCTGCGTCATTCAATGCTGCATCAAAGGCAAAGTTATAGCGATCTTTATATAATCGATTTAACCCTTTATTTAAAGATCTGGCTTCGCCATGCTGTGCAGAAACCGCCCAGTCAAATTCACCAAAATAGCCTTCTAACCCAATGTCAAACGTGTAGTTATCACGCTCATTTTTGTTACCAATTCGGCCGAATTCTTCGTGCGTTCGATAAACATAATCATATCTACCTAAACTACTGTCTGCTACTATAGTATCCCAGCTTTGGTTATCCATAAAGTCACGGACAGATTGTGGCAAAGTTGGATTATCTCGGTACACAACCATAGGATCTTCGGTATAAGCAACTTGTCCGAAACCTTCTGTATATGTTGTGGACATTTGAAGACTGGAATTGAAGCTTATATTTTCAGTAATTTCGTAGTTCATATTGACGAAAACACTGAATACTTCTTGCTTGCTTCTTAATGGCCAAGCATATTCACTGAATCGAAATCCGGGGCCTCCAATGGTGTATTGACCATAAAAAGTTCTATCATTGAATGTTAATTCACCGGTAGTTTCATCAATATAGTAATTATCGTATTTCCAATCATCCCAATTCCAAGTTCTTAAACCTCCAGTTGTTGGGTAAGTTGCGGTAACAATGTCGTTTACAACTAGTATGTCTGGAATTCCATCGGTAGAAGTCTTACTTTCTGGGTTTGAAACAGTACTTAAGAAATTTTTACCGGATACAAAATCTCTGTCTTTTTGTAATAAAGGCTGGGTATTAGTAAAACTAATACCAGTCGACACATTTCCTTTTCCATCGGCAAAATTTCCACCCATTGTGAGCGTAAAAGTTTGTGTTTCACCACCAGATTGCTCAGGTTGAGTCGCCCCTAGGCGTAAGTTAAACCCTTCAAAGTCAGACTTTAAGGTAATATTGACTACGCCACTGATTGCGTCCGAGCCATATATAGCAGATGCACCACCAGTCAGAAACTCGACCTTTTCAACCAAAGCAATTGGAATTGTTGATAGATCTACTGATGAAGACGTTAAACTTGATGAAACACGTCGCTTACCATTGATCAGTACTAATGTACGATTTGAACCGAGTGAGCGCATGTTAGCGTAAGTCGTACCTGATCCCGTACCACTATTACCATTGTTTCCTAAATTACTACCAATCCCCATTTGCGGAAACTCTGCTAAAGCCTCTTCCAGATTGGTATATCCGGTTTCCAATAATGTATCTGCTTCGATAACCATAATTGGACTAGGTGATTCAAAATTTTCTTGTTTGATTCTTGAACCAACGATAACAACTTTTTTTGATTCTTTTTCGGCGCTAGCTTCTTCGGCATATGAGTATTGTGTACCCAATACTCCAGACACTAAAACTGCTCCTAAAGACAGAGTCAGTCCGAGTGTTTTTTTATTATTTAAATAATTGTGCACTTTAATGCCCCCTTGAGAATAGATTGTTGCCTGCGTACTTCAAACAACGCAGGTTCTCAATTTATACCCTAAAAAAAATATGGGTGACAATTGCTATAATTTCGAGCGATGTGAAAACGGCCTAATATTAGGCTGTTCAAATAATAATTAATTATTGATAAAAATGGTTGTGTATGGTGTCGCAGTAATTATTACTTAAATTATTTAAAAGGGGAGTATGCTCGTTAAAAAAAATAGAAAGAAATAAAAGATGCATAAAATTAATGAGTTAGCTGTTTTTATTTGGCAATGAATTGCGGGACAAAGTTAATTTAAAAACTTAACTAACTCAATTAAAAAAAATTAACAATATATCAAAGTATTTTGGTGATTGATAAATAAAAAAAAGATATGAAGAAAGGCTGATATTTTTATAATTCAATAAAAATTATGGTGCACAATAAGCGAAAAATTTTGTAGTTGAATGACAGTGAAATTATTTACTTGTAATGACAAATTTAAACCAATAAAAAACAAAATTAAAATAAGTTTATTTGATTTATTCTTTGTTTTTTAATGCGTAATTCTTTTTCTTTATTTAATCTCACCCGACAAACCTTATACTAAAATAAATTAACAAAAAATGCAAAATAATTAATTTTATAAAGTTTTAGATTGGCTTTACTATTTTTAATGTAGTGTAAACTCTAAATATAAAACTGGTAAACGACGTTTTTGATTTCAGGTGAAGCGCATAAAAAAGCCAGCTAATAAAGCTGGCTATACTAAAATGATAGGAGAGGTTAAACGCTCTTTATAAAAAGCGTATTAACGAGTCAGAAATTGATGTAGCCATTGATTGACTTCATTATGCCATTGGAGGCTGTTAGCTGGTTTTAGTACCCAATGGTTTTCATCTGGAAAATATAACAGTTTACTTTCGATGCCTTTCTTTTGCAGGGCGGTGAAAGTTGCTAAAGCCTGGGTTACCGGAATTCGGTAGTCCAGTTCTCCCTGTACCACCAGCATCGGTGTTTTCCAGTTATTGACATAATTGACAGGATTGTATTTTTCATAGTTTTCCGCAGATTTAAAGTGTGGGCCAGCGTGTTCCCATTCAACAAACCAAAGCTCTTCGGTAGAGTAGTACATCATTCTGTTATCAAAAATACCATCGTGATTCACTAAACATTTAAAGCGATCAGACCAATTACCTGCAATCCAGTTAATCATATAGCCGCCGTATGACGCACCTAATGCACAGGCATTGTCACCATCGATGAAACTATATTTTTCAATTGCATGTTTTAATCCTTTTTGTAAATCTTCAAATGGTCGACTTCCCCAGTTTTGACTAATCGAATCAGTAAATTTTTGTCCATACCCGGTTGAACCATGAAAATCGATCATTACTGAAACAAAGCCTTGGCCTGCATAAGTTTGAGGATTCCAGCGATAATGAAAATGATCACCGAAACTCCCTTGTGGACCACCGTGAATTAAAAATGCCAGTGGGTATTTTTTACCTTCTTCAAAGTTTGCTGGTTTAACAACATATCCATAAACTGTCTCATCATTCCAACCTTTAAAACTAAATTGTTCATAATCGCCAAATTGTATTTGTGACAATTGCTGCTGGTTGTTAAAAGTAATTTGCTTTTGATTCGTGCCATCTAAATCACTCACAAATAACTGGCTAGGACTTTTTAAAGAATCTTTACTAAAAACAACTTTATCTTGACCCACGGTTACTGCAGTAATTGCACCTTCCTGATTAAAAATAATTTTTTTACCAGACTTAATGTCATACTTCCAAAGGGCATTTTTACCAAGATGATTGCCGGTTAAATAAAGTGACTTATCATCAGGTGAAAATGCAAGACTTTGAAATGATCGATCCCAGTTTTCAGTCACTTTCGTTGTTTTACCTGATTTAATATCCTTAAGAATAACTTCAAATCGGTCTGCTTCGAATCCTGGTCTGCGCATTGCTAAATAAGCAAGCTTTTCGCCATTGTGACTAATAACCGGTTGAGTATCCCATGCTTGATTGGCAACTGTTAAGTTCGTTGCTTTGGCCGGATTGTCTAAAGCGACTTTATAAATATCAAAATTTGTTGAAGAAGGTTCTTGAGCATCTTGAATTCTGGCAGAAAAATAAACGCTGTTACCGTCATCAGAAAAATTATATTCTTCATCGCCGCCAAATGGATCGGATGGGACATTGGCATTAACGGATTTGGATACAGGAATAATAGTGGAATCTTTTATCTTGCCTTTTTTATTTAAAGCAACAGAAAATAATTGTGATTGTGTTTCATCGATCCAGTGATCCCAGTGTCGAACAAACATCTTATCATAGACAACGCCACTATGCGGTTTTTGTTTATTCAGTTCATGTCGAGATTTAGTACAACTGAAATCTTTGCAATCAGGAAATACGCTGGCAGAGAAAACAATTTTATCAGTGGAGCGCGATAATTTAAATGAAGAAACATCAACCGGAAAGTCAGTAATTTGTACCGGCTTTTTCTTGTCGATGTTAATTTTCCAGATTTGTGAAGATTTGCTGCGAGAGGATAAGAAATAAATATCTTCGCTGTTGGCTGACCACTTAGGTGAATGATCGGCTGCCGGATCGCTGGTTAAACGCACCGCTTTTGAGTTATCCAGATGTATTAACCAAATATCAGTACGCCCTTTGTTAGCTTTCATATCGGTTGTACGTACGACATAAACAACTTTCTTACTGTCTGGTGAGATTGCCGCACTACTAACACGCTCAAAATTGATCATATCTTGAGCAGTAAATGGTTTCTTCTCGGCATTGGCAGTGACGGATATGGTCGCTACCAGTATGAGGGTTAAGAGATGTAATAATTTCATTGATTATTATTCCTTCGTGTTTTTATTAATGTTGCTGCATTTTGCGGCTAAGTATTCGTTAGATCAAGAGAACAGCAGAATTAGCTATTTATCAAATTTTGACCCGACAAGATTAAATATGACAAAGATATATTCTTTTTGTCATAAACAGGTTGACAGCGATCAGTTAAGCCCTTAGAATTCCCGCCGATTTTGGGGCTATAGCTCAGCTGGGAGAGCGCTACACTGGCAGTGTAGAGGTCAGCGGTTCGATCCCGCTTAGCTCCACCAATTTATGCTTAACTGATATTTTAATTTAATCTATAGAAATTTATTGATAATTAAAGAATAAAAAGCATAAATAAGTATTACATTTGTATTAAATTCGAATATAATACGCCAAAATTTCTAGTCCCCTTCGTCTAGAGGCCTAGGACACCGCCCTTTCACGGCGGTAACAGGGGTTCGAACCCCCTAGGGGACGCCATATTGAAAGCCGGTCTTATTAAGGCCGGTTTTTTTATTTGTACAATAATATTTTATCCTTTTATCCTCAGCAGTTACTCCAATAAATCAGTTATCCCAATTACTTTTAGTCTTATCAATAAACTTGCTTTAATCGCGGATTGAAATTTTTATGTTGGGTTTAAAGAAAGCTGATAGTTTTTCCCATTTAAGCTATAATAGCCCAACCAAAAATGTGACATTAATAATTAAAATTTTTGCTGATTCATCGCGCAATTTGTTGCACTGCCAATTGGTTGGCAAGCAGGTGAATACTACGTAAGGTTCATTGCAAAGTTCATATTCAGTTCATCGCACGATGCTTTGTTAGTTAGTAATTTTAATGTCAACTTAATCACTTTTTATTTAACTACAAACAAAGATTTTAAATGTCAAATTTTTGCAATTTAATATCTCGTTTGATTCTAAATTGAAAACTAAGATCGGGGGAGCTTAGATGACGGCTATTCAGAAAGCTGACTTTATTGAAAGTGTAGAAAGCGCGCTGCAATATATTTCTTATTATCATCCAAAAGATTTTATCGATTCATTACATCAAGCCTATCAAATAGAAAAAAATCCTGCGGCTAAAGATGCAATGGCGCAAATATTAATTAACTCGCGAATGTGTGCAGAAGGTAAAAGACCCATTTGCCAGGATACAGGAATCGTTACGGTATTTGTCAAAATTGGTATGAGGGTTTCCTGGAACACCGACATGACGGTACAAGAAATGGTTGATGAAGGTGTTCGTCGAGCGTATCAGAATGCAGAGAATCCTTTGCGTGCTTCAATTGTTAAAAATCCTGTTGGTCCAAGAGTTAACACCAAAGATAATACACCTGCCGTTGTGCATGTCGAAATGGTAGAAGGGAATAAAGTTGATGTGACGGTTGCTGCTAAGGGCGGTGGTTCTGAAAATAAATCAAAGTTTGTTATGCTTAATCCGAATGACTCAATTGTCGACTGGGTACTTAAAACAGTGCCTACTATGGGGGCTGGTTGGTGTCCACCTGGTATGTTAGGGCTGGGTATTGGTGGAACAGCTGAGAAAGCGATGGTAATGGCCAAAGAGTCGTTAATGGATCCAATTGATATCCAAGAACTAAAAAGTAACGGCGCTAAAAATTCTGTTGATGAGTTGCGTTTAGAATTATTTGAAAAAGTTAACCAGTTGGGGATTGGCGCACAAGGGTTGGGTGGTTTAACAACTGTACTGGATGTAAAAATTAAAGATTGTCCAACTCATGCTGCATCGTTGCCTGTTGCGTTAATTCCAAACTGTGCTGCAACCCGTCATGCGCATTTTGTGCTCGATGGTTCAGGGCCTTCATTTGTTGAAGCGCCGGCATTGAGTGACTGGCCTGAAATAGCACGACAAGGTGGTGATCAAGCCAAGCATGTTAATTTGGATAATATTTCTCAAGCCGAAATTGAAAGCTGGCAACCGGGCGATACTTTATTGCTATCGGGAAAAATATTAACTGGTCGAGATGCCGCGCATAAAAAAATTAAAGACTTGCTCGACAGTGGTAAGTCACTACCTGAAGGCGTCGACTTTGAAGGACGGTTTATTTATTACGTAGGCCCTGTTGATCCGGTTAGAGATGAAGTTGTTGGACCGGCCGGGCCCACTACATCAACACGAATGGATAAATATTCTGACATGATGTTGAATGCCAAAAGTGAAGGTGGTTTAGGATTGATGGGAATGATTGGTAAGGCTGAACGAGGCGAGTTTGCACTTGAGTCTATCAAGAAGAATAAATCAGTCTACTTGATGGCGGTTGGTGGTGCTGCATACCTGGTTTCAAAAGCGATTAAACAATCCCGTGTGGTTGCATTTGAAGAGTTGGGAATGGAAGCTATTTATGAATTTGAAGTGCAAGATATGCCGGTAACTGTTGCTGTTGATACTAATGGAGATTCCGTGCATAAAAGTGGTCCTCAAATTTGGAAACTGAAAATTCAAGAGCACGCGTAAATTTAAATCGCGCTCAAATGAATTGAGGTGTTGTATTAAAAAAGTAAAACTAATAATTAACAAGAGAGTAACATAATGAGTCAGCAACAAACTCCGGGTAATCGTTTTCGACAGGCAGTGGCTGCCAACAAGCCATTACAGTTAGTCGGGACAATTAACGCCTTTACTGCACATATGGCTAAACAAGCAGGGCATCAGGCTATCTATCTGTCTGGAGGTGGTGTTGCTGCAAACTCCCTTGGTATTCCGGACTTAGGAATCAGTACTATTGATGATGTGTTAACTGACGTGCGTCGAATTACAGATGTATGTGACTTACCATTAATGGTAGATGCCGATACTGGTTTTGGTGGTGCATTTAATATTGCACGAACTATTCGATCGCTCACTAAATTTGGTGCAGCGGGTTGTCATATTGAAGATCAGGTAGCTGCGAAACGTTGTGGCCACCGTCCCGGAAAAGAGATTGTTTCAAAAAGCGAAATGATAGATCGGATTAAAATGGCGGTGGATGCCCGTACTGATGATAGTTTTGTCATTATGGCACGCACTGATGCGTTAGCTGTAGAAGGCATGTCATCGGCTATTGAGCGAGCGAACGCCTGTATTGAAGCCGGAGCAGACATGATTTTTCCTGAAGCGGTTAATACGCTTGAGCAATATCAACAAATCAGGGCGGCTATCGATGTTCCCATATTAGCCAACATTACTGAGTTTGGAAAAACTCCTTTGTTTTCTACCCCCGAGTTAGGCGACGTTGGGGTTGATATTGTTCTTTATTGCTGTGGCGCTTATCGCGCAATGAATAAAGGTGCCGAGGCATTTTACCAGGCACTGATTGCCGATGGACATCAACGCAATGTCGTCGACAAAATGCAGACCCGTGAAGAACTTTATCATTATTTAAACTATCATCAATACGAGCAAAAACTTGATGAACTTTTTGCCGATAATAAGGAGAAGTGAGTCATGACTGATTCTGAAACTGGTTCAGTATTACCTAAACCAAAAAAATCTGTTGCATTATCTGGGGTTGCCGCTGGCAATACTGCTTTATGTACCGTTGGCCGTTCAGGTAATGATTTAGCCTATCTTGGCTATGACATATTGGAATTTGCTGAAAATGCTGAGTTTGAAGAAATTGCTCATCTGCTCATTCACGGACGTTTGCCTAATCGAGCAGAATTAAAAAATTATAAGCAAAAGCTTAAATCTTTGCGAGGTTTACCGCAGGCAGTAAAGACTGTATTGCAAGCTATTCCTGCGGCTGCGCATCCAATGGATGTATTGCGCACGGGATGTTCTGTTTTGGGAACGGTACTGCCAGAAAAAGATGAACAGGCACCCGCAGATGCCAGAGATATTGCCGATCGGTTGTTGGCATCGTTTGGTTCAATGTTGTTGTACTGGTATCACTATAGTCATAATGGCAAAGCAATTCAGGTTGAAACGGAAGATGATTCAATTGGCGCACATTTCTTGCATTTACTTCACGGTGAAAAGCCAAATGAGTTGTGGGAAAAAGCAATGCATACCTCTCTGATTTTATACGCTGAACATGAGTTTAACGCTTCGACTTTTACATCCCGTGTGATTGCGGGGACGGGTTCTGATATGTATTCGGCTGTCAGTGGTGCAATTGGTGCTCTGCGAGGTCCAAAACATGGTGGTGCTAATGAGGTTGCATTAGAAATTCAAAAACGATATGCCTCACCAGATGAAGCAGAAAAAGATATAAAAGAGCGAATTGCGCGTAAGGAAATTGTGATTGGCTTTGGTCACCCAGTTTATACGGTATCTGATCCACGTAATGTCATTATCAAAAAAGTCGCTGAAAAATTGTCAACTGCTCAAGGTGATAAATCACTATTCAATATTGCTGAAAGACTAGAGTCGGTTATGTGGGAAGAGAAAAAAATGTTCCCTAACTTAGATTGGTTTTCTGCTGTTGCTTACAATGTCATGCACATTCCAACTGCGATGTTTACACCCATTTTTGTGATGTCACGAATTACTGGTTGGGCAGCACATATTATGGAGCAGCGTGTCGATGGAAAAATTATTCGACCCAGTGCAAATTATATTGGTCCCGACGCTAGGGAGTGGATACCAATTGAAAAAAGAAAATAATTTTAATCAGTTTTATTTAACGAAAAGGAGAGATTAGTCTCCTTTTCTTTTATCGATGAAAAAAATCTACATTGTTTATTTATTAATTAATTGGAGTGACACATGAGTGCAAATGTTGAGTCAAATGTTAAACCTGACTACGATCAACCCATTAAAGATATCGCAACTTATGTAACAGATTATGTTGTTGAAAACGATCATGTTTATGACACTGCTCGTTACTGTTTAATGGATACGCTAGGCTGTGGATTATTGGCATTGCGCTATCCTGAATGTACCAAACATTTAGGACCGATTGTTCCTGGTACTGTTGTTCCAAATGGTGCCAGAGTACCAGGAACTCAGTTTGAACTAGATCCGATTAAAGCGGCATTTGATATTGGTTGTATTATTCGTTGGCTTGACTTTAATGATACTTGGCTAGCTGCAGAGTGGGGGCATCCATCTGATAACATGGGCGGAATTTTAGCGGTTGCCGATTATATTTCTCGTCAAAGAATTGCTAGTGGATATGAGCCATTGACAATGTTTGATGTATTAACGGCAATGATTAAAGCTCATGAAATCCAAGGGGTGATGGCACTGGAAAACAGCTTTAACCGTGTTGGCTTAGATCATGTTGTACTGGTTAAGCTGGCTTCGACTGCTGTTGTGACTCAAATGTTAGGTGGGGACAGAGAAGAAATTCTCGATGCTGTGTCTCAAGCATTGGTAGATGGTCAAAGTTTACGAACCTATCGTCACACGCCAAATGCCGGATCAAGAAAATCTTGGGCTGCGGGCGATGCAACTAGTCGAGCTGTTCGATTAGCGTTAATAACCATGACAGGTGAAATGGGGTATCCAGGGGTATTAAGTGCCAAAACCTGGGGATTTTATGATGTATTATTTGGCGGCAAAGAATTTAAATTCCAGCGTCCCTACGGTGAATACGTGATGGATAATATTTTATTTAAAATTTCTTTTCCAGCTGAGTTTCATGCGCAAACTGCTGTGGAGTGTGCAATTAAATTACATCCAGAAATTATCAATCGATTAGATGATATTGATCGCGTTGAACTAACGACTCATGAATCTGCCATTCGAATTATCAGTAAGCAGGGCGAATTACACAACCCGGCAGATCGTGATCATTGTTTACAATATATGGTCGCAATTGGCTTAATCTTTGGTCATTTGGAAGCCGATCATTATGAAGCAAATGTGGCGGCAGATCCTCGAATTGATACGTTACGCGAAAAAATGGTTGTTGCGGAAGATAAACGTTATAGTGAAGAATATCACGATCCTAACAAGCGAAGTATTGCCAATGCGATTCAAATTGTTTTTAAAGATGGCACGAAAACTGAAAAAGTTGAAGTAGAATATCCAATTGGTCATAAATTCCGACGTGAAGAAGGGATTCCTGTACTGCAAGCTAAATTTGAAAGAAATGTGAAAACGCGTTTTCCACAAAAACATGCCAATGCTATTGTTGAAATATGCAACGATAAAGAAACTTTTGAGGGAATGCCTGTGAATGAATTTATGGATTTATTAGTCATCTAAGGATTGATTCTAAAATACTGAAGATTCATTAATAATAAAAAAAGCTGCTTTATTTGCAGCTTTTTTTATAGTTTTTTTATTATAATGTTGGTTCATCAATCAATATAATTCGTTAATTGATATAACCCGATATTCAGCTATTCTTTAATCGGATTAGATAGTAGTTGCCGCAATCCTGCTAATAAAGATTTTTTCTTAAAAATAAAATGCCATCGTGATCCACCTGACTGACGCCATAAGAAACAGGCTCTAATGGCTGCCAGTAATGCTGCGCGAACTTTCGCCTGAGTTTCTGGTTGTTTTAAATAGGCGGGTTCACCTTTGACCTGAATTCGTTGTGATAATTTTGATAATGTTTGTTTATAAATATCAGAGCATTCATTTATGAGTCGCTCAAATTGTTGCTCATCTTGATAGATTGACTGATCTGCATAGTCTTCGGAAAGCTGTTGAATTTTTTCAGCCAGCTTATCCATTAATGAGCGGTTTTTAGCAAACTGTGTTTGAAGTGCCATTACACTAATCACCATACCCACAAACTCTGGATCTTTGTCTTTGTTATCGGGATCAATTTGTTGACTTAAAATTCTAAGTCCACTGCTTACTTCGAAGCTACCTGAAAATACACCAGCGGCACTGGCAGCATCAACTTTTAATAAACTGGCTAATACGGCTTTAAAATCTGTATCATTTGTATGACCTTTCCATGCTAAATGCTGAACGATTCTTACAGACTGAGCGATGCCAGCCAATGCAATACATTGATCAATTACTTGTTGATTAACACTCATATAAATTTATTTCTCGCGCGGTACCAGGTGAATAATTTCATCGATAATGCCTCCTCCGAGACAAATTTCACCATCATAAAAAACCACTGATTGACCTGGCGTAACTGCTCGTTGGTTTTCTGTGAAGGTGACTTGCCAGTTATCTTCGTCAATACGTTTGACCTGACATTTAAAATCTTGTTGTCGATAACGACATTTCGCAGTGCATTGAAAATTATCAGTTATCTTTTTGGGTTCAACCCAGTGAAGTTGTGAAGCAATGAGTCCCGTACTAAGTAACATTGGATGATCGTGTCCTTGACCGACAATCAAGACATTGCGTTTGAGATCTTTTTCGAGTGCGTACCAAGGCGCTTCATCTTTTGCGGGTAAACCTCCAATACCTATCCCTTTACGCTGGCCGAGGGTATGGTACATTAAACCCGAATGTTGGCCAATCACGTTACTATGTTCATCTTCAATGTCACCTGGTTTTGCTGGAATATATTGCTGTAAAAAATCTTTGAACTTTCTTTCACCGATAAAACAGATTCCCGTGCTGTCTTTTTTATCAGCAGTAACAAAGCCTTGCTCAGTTGCAATTTTTCGGACTTCGTCTTTGTTTAAATGGCCAATTGGAAATAATGACTTATTGAGTTGCTCTTGTTGTAAAGTATAAAGAAAATAAGTTTGATCTTTATTTGCATCGAGGCCACGTAACATTTGAGAACTTTGTGCATGATGGGAAATTTGGGCGTAATGACCGGTTGCAATATAGTCAGCGCCTAAAATTTTTGCATAATCTAAAAAAGCTTTAAACTTAATTTCTTTATTACACATAATATCAGGGTTAGGTGTTCTACCTGCTCGGTATTCTTCGAGAAAATATTCAAATACTCTATCCCAATATTCTGTTGCAAAGTTTATTGTTTTAAATGGAATACCAAGCTTTTCGGCAATTGCGCGGGCATCTGCCATATCTTTTTCGGCGGCACAATAATCATCTGTATCGTCTTCTTCCCAATTTTTCATAAAGACGCCAATCACATCATAACCGTTTTGCTTAAGCAAATAAGCCGATACAGAAGAGTCGACACCGCCCGACATACCGACAACAACACGATTTAAAGCCGGATTTGATGTTTCTTGAGTTTTAACTTTTGACATAATAGCTTGAACTGAAATATGTTAAATATGAATGTGTCGCTAATAGTTAGCGTCGAGAATTTTTATTGAGATATTCAAAGCACTGTTTGCCAAGGGCTACTTCATCTTCACTAAAAAATAGCGATTCAAGCGGCATACGAATGCCATTTTGGTAATCCTGAATACATTTTAATACCAGGGCGCTTCGAAGTTCTTCGCGCGAAAACTGACCAATTTCATTCGCAGTAAACCAGCAGTTTTCCAGTATTTCATCATCTTGAGGGCTTGGTTCTTGGTCGTCGGGGGTTTTGCCAGTAAAGCAAAACCTGAGATAGGTTTTTCCATTGGTTGCAGGACTAAGCAAATAAGTGCCAACTAATGCGGTTGGTGTAAAATCCAGTCCTGTTTCTTCCTTAACCTCCCGGATGACGGCATCTATAATTGATTCATTTAACTCAACATGGCCTGCTGGCTGGTTAAAGACTATTTCGCCGGAACTTGCTGTTTCTTTTACTAACAAATACTGGTTATTTCGCCTTATAATAGCGGCAACTGTAACGTGGATTGAATCCATGAAATATCCGTTCAACTAATTAATAAACATATGACACATTTTACCCATTTGAATGAAAAAGGCGAAGCCCAAATGGTCGATGTAACCGAAAAAGCTCATACTTTTCGTGTTGCTACGGCTTCAGGTTGTATAAAAATGCAACCAGAAACCTTGAAAATGATTATTGAAGGTAAACATAAAAAGGGCGATGTATTGACGACTGCCCGTATCGCAGGTATCCAGGCGGCTAAAAAAACATCTGATTTAATTCCAATGTGTCATCCTTTAATGCTGACCTCAGTCAAAGTAGAGATAACGCTAGATGAGTTGCAAAATCAAATTAACATACAAGCAACCTGCAAGCTTAGTGGACAAACTGGTGTTGAGATGGAAGCACTAACAGCAGTTTCGGTTGCCTGTTTAACTATTTACGATATGTGTAAAGCAGTCGACAAGTCGATGGTTATCGCGGCGATTCAATTAGAAGAAAAATCGGGTGGGCGTTCAGGCGAATGGCGTCGTGAATAATAGTAATAAATACCTGGCCTGTTATGAATTTTATATGTTAAGGTTTGCTCGAATTTTCAAGAGTTGCATTTATGATTATCGATATTTTATTTTTTGCAAGTTTTAAAGAACAACTCAATTGTGCTGCACGAACGATTGAATTGCCAGAAGGCGCTCGAGTTATCGATTTATGCGAGAAACTGGCATTAAAAGGAGGTGAGTGGGGTAATTTGTTTGATTTTCCTACCCAAAAACTCAAAATTTCTGTCAACCAGGAAATTGCCGATATTTCATTTGAACTGCGAAATGGCGACGAGGTTGCCTTTTTTCCTCCGGTAACAGGAGGCTAAGAATGATTCCGGATGTTTCCGATATTATTATTAGTGAATTACCACTTGATTTAGCAAAACTTAACCAGCTTATTCAGCAGTCTCAAGGAGAGAACGGGGCTGCGGTAATCTTTACCGGGTGTGTGAGAACCGCTGATGAAGCAAACGGGTTAACTGGTATGACGCTAGAACACTATCCGGGAATGACCGAATCTGAATTGCTAAAAATATTGCAGCAGGCAACCCAGCGTTGGCCACTTACCCAGGTAAAAGTGGCTCACAGGATTGGCTATCTTATGCCTGGCGATACAATTGTCTTTGTTGGGGTTTGCAGCTTGCATCGAAAGCAGGCATTTTTAGCTGCCCAATTCATTATGGATTATCTTAAACAGAAAGCAACATTTTGGAAAAAAGAGCACTTTGGTGAGAAAACGCGATGGGTTGAAGCAAAATCATCCGATGAAGAGGCTGCAAGTCAGTGGTAGCCATGCAATATTGGATGCGATTGAGCACATTATACAGACCTGGCTACCTTAGACTGCTTTGTTGCAGACCGCGATACCGTGCGCTTAGATAAGTTTATTTCACAAACTGCTAACCAGTCCCGTGCGCAATCTCGCTCTTTAATTAAATCGGGTAGGGTACGTGTTAATCAGACTCGTCAACAAAATCCAGGTTTTCAGATCCATCCTAGTGATACCGTCTATTTAAACGAAAAGTTACTTTCACCGCTAAAAAATCAATATATTTTACTATATAAACCAACAGGCTATATTTGTTCAACTCAAGATGAAATTTATCCTTCAGCATTGAGCTTATTGACTGGGGTTGCAAACAGTAAATTGCACTTTGCCGGTCGACTTGATGTGGATACAACTGGGCTGGTGCTTATTACTGATGATGGACAGTGGTCTCACCAAGTCACCTCTCCAAGAAAGCAGTGTAGTAAAACCTATCGGGTTTCTACTAAAGTTCCGTTAACTGAGTTGTCGCTTGAGTCGTTGCGCCAAGGCGTGCTTTTGCAAGGAGAAAAAACACCGACATTACCCGCGGAAGTCATTTTACTAGATGAAACGAATATTTTGCTCACCATTCAGGAAGGCCGTTATCACCAAGTAAAAAGAATGTTGGCTGCAGTAAATAATCGGGTTATTGCCTTACATCGTGAAAAAGTCGGAGCTATCACATTAGATGGACTGGAAATTAGCCAGTGGCGCCATTTAACTTCAGCAGAAATAGCATCGTTTATGCAAAAGTGAGTTACTTAAGTATTAGCAAGTGCCGTAAAGCGTTAAATTTAACTATAAAGATTGGCGGAAATCATTGAGTGGTCAAGATTAAAACTAAATTCAGGTACTAAGGCGCATTGGCCATTTTCTTTTTTAATTAAGGTTACTTTATCAATTTTCAAATGGGCAAATCCAATTAATACTTTGACATTGCCCGAATAGGTAATGCCATTTTCATGGGTATAGATTTCATCGGCGGTGACAACAATATCGCAAGAAGGCAGCATGATTGTTGATTCATTATCAATTTGTGCAGCGAGTAATGAAAATGCTTGAAACAGCATCGCTAATCCAATCATCAGGCAGGATTTAAGTCCTTTTTGTTTTGAATTAACCATCAGATTGATCATCATATTCCCCCTGGAACGTTTCTCTCGAAAAATTCTTGTTGAAACCTTATATTATTGCAAAATCATCCAGTATCAATATTAGTTTGTTAAAATTGCATTTTTTTATCAGTAAACTCGACTATAACTTACAGAGTATAGCGCTATTACTATAATTTGTTAATATCTAAGTTAATGATAACTATAGAATTATAGATAATATAATGGATAATTATTGCAAAAAAGCTAAATTGACTTAAAAAACTGAATAATCAAATAAAAAATTGGTATTAATTGTCGGTTTTATCTTTGAATTCACATAAATCTTCAATAATGCAAGAGCCACAGCGAGGTTTCCTGGCAACACAAGTATAGCGGCCATGTAAAATAAGCCAGTGGTGGGCATCCATCAGAAATTCTTTTGGTACAAATTTTAATAATCGTTTTTCGACTTCAACGACATCTTTGCCTTTGGCAATGGCCGTGCGGTTAGCGACTCTAAATATATGCGTATCAACGGCCATCGTAGGTTGTCCAAATGCGGTGTTTAAAACAACATTTGCTGTTTTTCGCCCGACGCCAGGTAGTGCTTCGAGGGCTTCACGGGTTTGCGGAACTTGAGATTGATGTTGTTCAATTAAGATGTGGCAAGTTTTAATAATGTTGGCCGCTTTCGAATTAAACAGTCCAATGGTTTTAATATACTTCTTTAACCCTTCAACGCCTAAGGCATATATCGCTTCTGGCGTATTAGCGACGGGATACAAAATACGAGTTGCTTTATTTACTCCGACATCGGTTGCTTGAGCAGAAAGAATAACGGCTATCAATAATTCAAATGGATTATTAAATTCAAGCTCAGTGGTTGGATTTGGATTATTGGCTCGAAAACGTTCAAAAATCTGCTGTCTTTTTTCTTTATTCATATTGTCGGCAGTCTATTAAAATTCGAAATTATCATACACGATTAAAACCAGCGCTTTGTTGTGGTTTCAATCTGGAAACTGATTCGATCATAACATTCTTGGGCAACTTTGAGTGGAATAAATGGTATGACAATTTTATTTGACGCCAATCGAATAAAAACCGAAGCGAGATTATGACGCTTTTGAAAAATTGACTGTTGTATGGTGACATGCTGGACTTTAAATAATGGAAATCCAATTTGTCTAAAACCGAGTAATCCACTTTGTACCACAATAAATTCATCATTAATAGCATATTGGGCCTTTCGCCATCGACCATAGGCGATCAAAAAACAACCCAAAAAAATGGCCGGAATGATGTTAAGCATATAGCTTGCTTCAACACGTAGAGAAACAATAATTAAAATAATATGCGGGAGTATCATTAATTTGAGCCAGGCACTTAAAATATATCGGCGGCTCACTGGTGTTAATTTTACTGAAAATGAAAAGTTGTCAAAAACAATATGGCTGATTTTATCCACTTGCAAAAAATTCAAGCTAGGTACAACAAACAACTGTTGTGCTGCTGACTTTCTACTTGAATAAAGTGAGACCTGCTTAAGCGTGAGGTTTTGACGCTGTAATAACACACCGACCCAATTGCACTGTCGAATTATTGCCTGAAATTTGCTGAGATTTACCGACTCTTCATGTTGAGTTAGTAAGCCGCTCTTACGCTTAAGCGTCGGCGTGTTTAATGATAATTCGTATTGGTAATACTTTATGATTGCCCCTAAAATAGAAAAGCAAATAGCGCCGAAGACAATACCCAGGATAGTGATTGAAATTAGTAATATTCCGCCTGTGTATCCACCACCTAATAGCCCAACCAGTTGGTTGATATTTTCTTTTCCCAAATACTTTTCGAGTAAATCATCAATGCTGTTAAGTAACGGTGTAATGGCTGCAAAAAACCAAAATATATTATTACTGGTTAATCCATATTGAACTAAATGAATTAATCGGGTTTTTACCAAAAGTTGACGATTCGATAATTGCGGATTTGCCTGCTGACTGTTTTCCCCTTCATTTAACGCTGTAATTTCGACATGCACTTCATTATTTGTATGGGGTGTTGATGGTATGTCGTCTAAATGATTTTGAATATTTTGCCTGAGCGACTGGCTGTTATTGAAAACAATGCGTTGAATATTGTTGGCGCGTATTTGATTTATGCCGGGTAAACTAATTTCGCTGGCAGCTGAACCTGCGGTATCCAGGTTTAAAATGACGAGCTTAAAAAATTTAAAATAAAAGGGCTGTAAAACATTAATATTCTGTATTCGTTCACAGTGAATATTGTGGCGATATTTTTTTAAGACACCTTCGTGTACCAGTATACGTTCGCCTTGAATGGAATACTTAAAAAACCAGTACTGCAAAATGGCAAAGAGACCAATTAAGATAACCAGCAGTGCTCCGGCAATAGATAAAACGGATGTACTGCTATTGCCACTAACTACTACGGCAAATAGCGGGACTAGGGCAGGGAGTGCATCTTTAAATAACTGGCGAGAAAATTTAAATACAAAAAAACAAATTGATAACGGTGAAAGTCGATACCACTGAGCTTCGATTAATTGCTGATTAGATACATCCTCGGCATTATTGTTCATGATGAATGCCTGTTTGTGATAAGATAAACTCTTTGATTTGCTCGGCGCGAGCTTGTGTTAACCCTGCTATTTTAAGATCGACCCCAGCACCACCTGCTGTATAAATGTTGATGTTTGCCAGATCAAACATTCGTTCTATAGGCCCATGTGAAATGCCAACATGTTGAATTCGCTTGTATGAAACTCCGGTCACTTGTTGCCAAATGAGTCCTTGTTTGTACAGGAGGTCTTTTTCTCTAATGGCATATCCTTTATTGGCAAAAGCTATTCGGTGATAAATAACTGAAACGATGAGTAGCGTAAACCATACTAGCCAAATAGCTTGTCCGAAAGGAAGTTGTTCAACCGATACAGAAATAACCAAGAAAATACCTGCTAAAAATCCAAAATTGAGGACTAAAGAAATAAGACCAACTTTAAGGTAAGCTTTTTCAAGCCCTATGAATGCTGCATTATTTACCGTTGGTAATTGTTCAGGACTAATATTTGAGTTTTGATAATGAGACATGGCTTAAATTTTATATATTACTTAAATGAAATTAATTGATTAATTGAGTGTTTATATTTCAACCTGAAAATAGTATTTATACCGGCGTATATTATGCTTCTGTTTTCTCGCTTTTTAACCCAAATGTATGCCTGCTTTGGTCTTGTTATTTAGTCGGTTACTTCTCTGTTATTGCTCCGTTATTACTCTACTGGTCTGTCATTGAATTCACTTGAAACTCTAGCGCTTGGCTCAAATTTACCAAATGATACTTTTCTTGCGATGCTGGTCAGGTATAATCTATGACTAATTGTTTATTTTATCTAGGAAGATTGTCAATGCAAATTAATAGTCAGTTTGATGGTGGGAATATTGACTGTATAAATTCCGAGCACCCAGCGGATATTCAGCTTAACATTCGTAAAGATAACCAGAGTGAATTTTATCAGTGGTTTTATTTTCGAGTCACTGGCGCACGTGATACTCAGTGTTGTTTTAAGATTTTAAATGCCAAAGATTCTGCTTATGAAAAAGGCTGGCATGATTATCAAGCCGTTGCGTCTTACGATCAGGATTATTGGTTTCGGGTTCCAACTGAGTACGTTAATGGTCAATTGCAAATCAGTCATACACCAGAAAGTGACTCGATTTATTATGCTTATTTTGCACCTTATTCGCTTGAAAGATGTGCAGAATTGGTCAATTGGGCTTTAGAAGATCATCGTGTATCGCTTAATGTTTTAGGCCAAACGCTAGACGGGCGTGACTTAGATCAGTTGATTATTGGTGAACCAGCCAGTCATAAGAAAAAAATATGGATCCATGCACGTCAACACCCAGGAGAAACCATGGCTTCTTGGTGGATGGAAGGGTTTTTACAGCGATTGCTTGACGCAACCGATCCGATTGCCCGCGCAGTATTGAACCAAGCGGTTTTTTACGTGGTACCTAATATGAATCCAGACGGCAGTTATCGTGGACATTTACGGACTAATGCGGCTGGCGCTAATCTTAATCGTGAATGGTTAACGCCAACTATGGAGAAAAGTCCAGAAGTGTATTTACTGCGTGAGCAAATGGAAAAACTGGGTGTCGATTTTTGTCTTGATGTTCATGGCGATGAAGCTCTTCCTTATAATTTTGCGGTTGCTGCTGAAGGGGTTCCTGACTGGAATGAAAAGTATGCGCAAAATTATCACCAGTTTTGCCAATCACTATTGGCTGTCAGTCCAGACTTTCAAACGAGTCATGGTTATCCGAAAGACAGCCCAGGGACTGCTGATTTAACAATATGTACCAATTATATTGTTCAGCATCTGCAAGCACCAGCAATCATTTTGGAAATGCCATTTAAAGACACGGTTGAAACGCCTGAGCCAGTCCAAGGCTGGTCTGCTGAGCGAAGCAGTCGTTTAGGCGCAGCGTGCCTTAATGCTATTGCTGATATCGTAAAAGCATTATAAAAATATTTCACAGGCTAATACAAAACAGGGTATTTGGTGATTACCTCAGGTTTCAGTATAATTTGGGGCTAATCACCATGCGACTGGTAAGAATATGATGAATCAAAATGAAATGGATGAATCGCTTAATGTTTACGATGAACCATTAATTCCATGTAACTTCGATCCGGTTACCGGTTTCTTTCGCGACGGATGCTGTAATACTTGCGATCAAGATTTAGGCTCCCATACTGTTTGTATAGAAGCAACCCAGGCATTTTTAGAATATTCCAGGTTTCGTGGAAACGACTTGAGCACACCGGTGTTAGAGTATGGATTTCCTGGTTTAAAACCGGGAGACAAATGGTGTCTTTGTGCCGCACGATGGTTAGAAGCTTATAACGCTGGTATGGCTCCGAGGGTTTTTCTGCAAAGTACTCATAAAAAAGCATTGCAGATTATCCCGCTTAAATTGTTATCGCAATTTGCTGCCGATTTGAATTAAAAATCGGCATGCTTAATAGATCGCCGCTAATGAGATGAACAAGTGTAGCAACGCTATTGTTCAGTTGGTAGTTTATTGAGAATCACTTTGCCATTTTTGATTACTGCCCGACAAGGATTACCTGCCATGCGATAACTGAGTTCGGCTGGTGTTTCGATATCCCATAACACTAAGTCAGCTTGCATCCCTTCTTTGACCATACCAACCTTCTCGTCAATTCTTAGTGCTTTAGCGGCATGTCGAGTTACCCCAGCAAGGGCTTCGTGAGGTGTCAATTTAAATAGAGTGGTCGCCATATTCATCATCAGTAATAGTGATAAACAGGGAGATGTTCCCGGGTTTGAATCTGTTGCAATAGCGATTGGCACGTTGTGCTTTCTTAATCCATCTATCGGGGGTAATTGACTTTCATTTAAAAAATAAAACGCACCAGGGAGCAAAGTAGCAACGGTACCAGAATTTTTAAGTAGAGGAATATCATGCTCACTTAAATACTCCAAATGATCTACTGACCAGGCATCGTATTGGCTGGCAAGCGCTGAACCGCCCAAGTCTGACAACTGTTCGGCGTGCAGTTTGACGGGTAATCCAAGTTGCTTGGCAGCCTGAAAAACACGTTCTGTTTGTGCCGTTGTAAATCCGACATTTTCACAAAAAGCATCGACGCAATCGATCAAACCTAACTGATGTAAATGGGGCATCATAGTTTCACAAACTAAGTCTATGTAGGCATCATCCTGTCCTTTAAATTCTGGTGGTACTGTGTGTGCACCTAAAAAGGTTTTACTGACGCTGACTGGAGAAAATTGGTCGAGATGCTTTGCTACCTGAAGCATTTTTTGTTCGGTTTTAAGGTCTAAACCATATCCTGATTTAATTTCAATACTGGTAACTCCTTCATCAATCAAATAGCTAAGGCGTTTTGCCGCCAGTTTAAATAGCTCATCTTCACTGGATGAGCGGGTTGCATTAACGGTTGCAACAATACCTCCCCCAGATTGGGCAATTTCTTGGTAGGTGGCACCTTGTAAGCGCATTTCAAATTCATTGGCGCGATTTCCACCATAAATCAGATGGGTATGGCAATCGATGAGTCCAGGGGTAATCCAACCGCCTTGTCCATCAATTGCCGTTTCTATGTCTAATGTAATATCAGGTTGTTGACTGACTTGTTTAATAATACGTTCTATTTTGCCTTGATTAATGCAGATTGCGGCATCATGAATAACACCATAGTCATCTGTCGTTGCCATGGTTGCAATGTTGATATTATGGATTACCATTTCAAACTGATTTTTCATAATTTGCTCAGATATTACCGAAGTTTAATTAAAATTATTTATGATTTTACACTTGCTATTTGCTGTACGGGTCGTTATCTTGGCTAGCTTCAACGTTCATATAATGATTATAAATTATTGCAACCTATAGCTTTTATCTTGTTAATTGTGGCTTCCGGTTTTGAAGTGAAACTATTCGTTTTCTGACTTTGTTCAAGCAATGATTTATTGATGATTTGAATTCAATTCAGTCTTACCGGGTGTTAATGTGAAATTATACGCTGATTCGATTCTTATTGGGAACCAATGGCAAAATAATGTGACATTGGATATTGATCAAGTGGGAATTATTCAATCTATCACTCAAGGGAAGTCAGATGATGCCACTCTGGCACAAGGCGTGGTTTTACCCGGCATGGTCAATTGTCATTCGCACGGCTTCCAACGAGCATTTGCCGGTTTTTCTGAATACCGGGCAAATCCCTCTGACAGTTTTTGGAGTTGGCGGGATATTATGTATCGATTTGTCAGCAAGATGACGCCTGATGATGTTAAAGCTGTTGGTGAGTTTGTTTATTTAGAGATGCTTAAAGCTGGATATACTTCTGTGGCCGAATTTCATTATTTGCATCATCAGCCTAACGGTAAACGATATGCCAATTCTGCAGAAATGTCACACCAGATGCTGGCCGCAGCGGAGTCCACCGGAATAGCAATCACTTTGTTGCCAGTCCTGTACACTTACGCCGGATTTGGAGAGCAAAAACCGAGTCCTGCACAGGCTCGTTTTATTCATCAAACAGATGAATATTGTCAGCTGGTTGAGAAGCTGTTTAAAACAACCCAGTCCCAAGCAACTCAGCAAGTTGGTATTGCGCCACACTCGTTAAGAGCCGTTAGCCACGAGCAACTGATGCAAATTACTCAGCATATTCGTCAACTGGACTCCAAGGCACCTATCCACATTCATATTGCGGAACAAATGCAAGAAGTGAATGATTCCCTGAGTTATTATCAACAACGTCCGGTTGACTGGTTACTTGATCATTTGGCCGTTGATCAATCCTGGTGTCTGGTTCATGCGACACACTTGAGCTCACAAGAGGTTGAAAAACTGGTACAAAGCCAGGCTGTCGCAGGAATTTGTGCAACCACTGAGGCTAATTTAGGGGACGGTGTTTTTCCAGCAGAAGCGTTTTTACAGCAAAGTGGCCGTTTTGCCATTGGATCTGATTCCCACATAGCCGTTAATATTGCGGCTGAGTTGAGAACTTTTGAATACAGTCAACGACTAACTCACCAGCGCAGAGCTGTGTTGGCATCTGATGAATGTATTTCAATAGGCCAAAATTTGTTTGCTCATGCTGCACGAGAGGGCGCGTCAACAGTTAACCAGAATGTCGGCGAAATTGCGGTAGGTAAACGTGCTGACTTGATTGTGATTGATCCATCTCACCCCAGTTTGTTTGCTAAAAAAGAAAGTCAGATACTTGATGCGGCTATTTTTGCTTGTGCGCAATTACCGATTAAAAGTGTCATGGTGGCGGGACAGTGGCAAGTTGAGCAAGGTAAGCACCGTGCAGAAGCTCAAATTATTGAACGATATCAACAAGTATTGATGCGTCTTGCCAATTAACACTAATTAGAAATTGGTAATCTACTTAAATTGCGTGATAGTCTGGCCCAGCGATAAAGCAATAGGACAGCTGCGGTGCTGAGGCCTGCTATCAGTCCCATCCAATACCCATTTACTCCCAAGCCCGCTTGTTCCGCCATATAATATCCAAAAGGAAATCCTACCAGCCAGTAAGATACGGCGGTGATTAACATGGGGATTTTTGAATCTTTTACTCCCCTGAGTGCGCCCGCAGATGACACTTGCAAGCAGTCAGAAAACTGAAACACCGCGGCAAAAAACAATAAATTAACGGCAATTAATAAAACTTCATTATCCTGAGTGTAAAAACTAACCAGTAAGCTAGGCAAAATAATCATGGTTGTTGAAGTAAATGCCGATAATAGGGCGGCAACGCTGATTCCCGTATAACCGGCCAATTTTGCTGCTAGCGGATCGCCACGACCATTAAAAAAGCCTACTCGAGCCGTTATTGCTTGCGACATGCCCAAAGGAATCATAAAAGCTAGGGATGCAATATTGAGGGCGATCTGGTGTGCGCCAACAAATTGCGTAGGATAACGGGCAATCATTAATGATACAGCAGCAAACATAGTGACTTCAAAAAATAAGGTAATCGCCATGGGAAACCCTAGTTTAAAAACTTCAACTGTTGATTTCATCGTAGGCAAAGACCACTGTCTAAAAATCATTAGAGTCGAGTATTTAGGATTTAATAGCGTATAACCAAGTAAGCCAATAAACATGATCAACCAAACCAATGAGGTCGCGTAGCCGACGCCAATAGCTCCCATGCCTTGAATGCCTAAACCACCATACATAAACCAATAGTTGAGCAATATATTAAAGGGTATTGATACGACCGTTGCTGTCATGATGGCCGCAGTGGCGAAAAGTCCTTCGTTACAGAATCTTAATGCCAGAAACAATAAAAAGCAGGGTAGTCCCCAAGCTGTCGCGTTAACATAACCGCTGGCTAATAGTGCGGTGTCCGGGTCAACGTTTAACCAAACTAATAACACACGACTTTCGAGTAAAATGGTTACAGCGATGGGAGAGATGATTATTCCAAGCAGCAGGCTCAAACGAAAATTGGCGCCTATTTGATCGTCAGCATTTGCGCCTTTAAGATGCGCAATAATAGGATTAAATGCTAAAAACAAGCCAACAAAAAATATCATAACCGGATGTAACAAACCGCCACCAATAGCAATAGCCGCTAATGCCTGGTTACTGTATTGACCTGCCATTACCGTATCGATGACGCCCATTGCCATTTGTGCCAATTGCGCCAATACGGCCGGAATTGCAATAGGCAAAAGCTGCCGAACTTCATTAATGATTGATATACGCACAGTAATTCCGGTTATTGGATGCTAATTGACTTGTCCGTAGTTTTATTCAGGACGAGACAGCGAAACCGGAAATATACGTTAATTTTAAGGGCTTCTCTACGAAAATGATTTTTTTATTGGACTGTTAGCAATAATATCGAGCAATTATAAACATAGCGCGCGTAAATAAATGGCTTGTGCTGACTGCTGCCATACTTCATTAAAATATTTACTCCGCTGGTTGAGTTTACCATCGGGTAATTGTCGATACTCTGCTTCGTAACGATCTGCTTGTGGTCGATAGATCATACGTTTGCCATCGATTATATAAAATGAAAAATAGTTATCATGAAAATCTTTTGGTATCACTCTTAAGTCGATGAAAGAAGTATATTTTTGTGAAAGTCTAACGATAGCGTGGTCAATACCTTGCAAATTCCTTTCATCTTTTATCAATATTTCTAGTCGGCTGTTTCGGCTAAGTCGAATAAATTGCCGCAGAGCGCTTTCAATTTGAGAGTCGTTTAGAATTCGCGGATCTAAATTATCGGTATACAGCTGAATTTTTTGCCTGGCTAATAGAAAATAATCGAGTACCTTGGGCTTTAACTCACCCAGTCCGCTAGTTGTATGAATTGTCTCTGTCTGTTCGTCATTCATCGTATTCTATCGATCTACTTTAACCATTTTATGCAAACATAAAATAAGCAAAAGGTAAAGTAAAGTATCGAGCCGGGTAATTGGCTATTGGTTTATTATTAAACTTTTACTATAGCACCCTCATGTTTTGATTAAATGAGCTAGGCAAGTCTTTTGGCATACGTTAAAATTTTGTGATTATTAAACTGGTTTTCAATATTTGGCAGTAGCCAAAAAGATATTTACTGGAATTTGCATGAAAAGGTTAGAAAAAAAATTCGAATCGTTAATGTATGCGACACGCTGGTTATTAGCACCAATCTATTTAGGGCTGAGTTTGGCGTTATTAATGCTGTTAATTAAGTTTTTTCAGGAAATTATTCATGTATTTCCTATTATTTTTGAAAAACCCGAAAAGGATTTGGTATTACTGATTTTGTCATTAGTTGATATGGCCTTGGTTGGGGGGTTGATAGTGATGGTAATGTTTTCCGGATATGAAAACTTCGTTTCTCAGCTGGATATTGATGATAATATGGAAAAACTCTCTTGGTTAGGAAAACTAGACTCTGGCTCTCTTAAGCAAAAAGTAGCGGCTTCTATTGTTGCTATCTCTTCGATTCATTTACTGCAAAAGTTTATGAATCTAGAAGGCACCTCAAGTGATGAATTGATGTGGTATGTCATTATTCATTTAACTTTCGTTTTATCGTCACTTGGAATGGCGTGGGTAGATAAGTTTAATCATAAGAGCCATCAGTAATTATGTCAGAGATTTGTAATTGATATGCAAATCAGCCGATGATTATTAACAGTATCTGCCACCAAACTCAAGCTGGTTAATTAAGTGAGAAACCTATGAAAATCTGGAAGAAGCCTGTTTCAATAGAAGCATTGCAAGCCTACCGAAAAGATACCATGGTTGAAAACCTTGGAATTGATATTACCGAAATTGGTGATGATTATATTATTGCTTCTATGCCGGTCGATAGGCGTACGCATCAGCCAAGAGGCATTTTGCATGGCGGCGCGTCGATTGCGCTTGCAGAGACTGTGGGAAGTATTGCTGCCAATTTGGCAGTCGATGAATCACAATATTGTGTTGGTCTGGAAGTGAATGGCAATCATCTTCGAAGCATTTCTACCGGTTTAGTTTTTGCCAAAGCAAGCCCTGCACATTTGGGGCGAACGACTCAAGTCTGGGAAATATTGATTACAGATGAACTGAATAACAAAATTTGTTTGTCTCGTTTGACCATTGCGGTATTAAACCAAAAATAATCAGTTTATTGGGTAATTAATTAGGCCAGTTTTTTAGTCATTCGGTGAAATGGTACGCCTTTTTTCATATAGACTGGCCCATCGATATGAAATTGCTGTTGATCATAAAAGTGAACAAGGTCTGTTTCGGCGTTAAGGGTTAGATTTTGAATATTATTTTCTTGGGCAATATTAATAAGGTGGTTTAATATCTGAGTCCCGACTCCATGACCGCGATGATTGATTAATACGGCAATTTTTCCTACTCTGCCATTGGGTATTAAGCGACCACATCCAACGGGGGTATCTTCTGCATCGGTGACCAATAGGTGGTAACTACTATTGTCAAATTGATCGCAAACGACCTCTTTTGGAAATCGTTGTTCGATAACAAATACCTTTTTACGAATTTCCATAATGTCATTCGCTGCGCTTTGCCAACTGACTCGCTGAAATTTAAATGCTATTGCGGTTTCCATTACTCATTAAACCAAAATTTAAACAGGTGTTGAATTGATTAGTCATCAAATTCAATATACCCCTTATTTAATATCGTAGCTAAACTTTGATAAAAATCAAATCGTATATTTTCACTATTTAATTCGTGAATATTAACTGGCTTTCCTGATAACAAAGTCGTAAGCGGTTTTCGGAATGTTGTCTCAAATACAAATTGCTCACCTTCAATTGATATAAAAATCTTATCGTCTAATTCGGCCCAGTTATAATTGACTTCGGGATTTAACCGAATTGTGTGTGCTTTCTGGATATCTGTTGCTAAATAATTTGTCGTATCAAAAAACTTATCAAGTTTGCTTTGACTTAAATGTTGACTAAGTAATTGGCAGATAAGTGATTTATTATTGGCAATTTTGGCTAATTCTTGTTGGGCCCATTCGATAAGTTCGGGTTCAATTTTTGCCGTATTGGTGTGAGCGCGGTAGGGATCACTAAAAAATAAATTTTGTGTATTAGGACATTGTGAGCCAGCGTCAAAGTGATTTGCCAACAGCGCCATAATATCTTTGGTTTGAGGTGCTCTATAGCCAACCGAGTAACTAATTGATTCACCAACCGATTGACCCCAATGAGCGGTATCAGGTGGAATATATAAAATATCACCAGGTTCCAATAGTGTATCAATAATTGGGGTAAAGCTTTCGAGATGAAGTAAACCATTGATTAACTCACTGCGCGCATCAGTATCACCCTTTGCACCAACTTGCCAGCGACGGGTTCCTTCGATTTGTACAATAAATACATCGTAGTTATCAAAGTGAGGTCCAACACCGCCCCCATCTGTTGCGTAACTAATCATCAAATCATCAAATCGCCAGCGAGGAATAAAGTTAAAGCCTTGTAAAAAAGGCTGAACCTCAGTGAGCCAGTGATCAGCGGTTTGTATGAGTAATGTCCAATTGTTTGCTGGTAATCGTGAGAAAAGCGATTCTTCAAAAGGCCCATGTTCCAGATGCCATTGATTTTGTTGAAGGTAAATAAGACGAGATTCTACTTCTTCGTCGAGTGATAATCCGGCTAACTCGTCGGCAGAAATAAAGCTGGTTGGATTTGAAATTGCTTTACTCAGCAAACAAGGTGATTTTTGCCAGTGCTTTCTAAGAAATGCTTCCGGATTAAATTGATTTAGCTGCATGATTAAATAGGTACTAATAGTTGATAATCAAAAGGCCATTGACCGATATGGAGCAAAATGACCGCTTTAGTCATAAGGCAAGTGTGACATTTAAATCGTTGGGATTAAACTGTTATTAAGAGAAAAATTGAATCTCAAGCTTAATTGGGCATAAACCGTTCGGGTAGTTATTTGGGGGTGATCAATTATTTTTATTTGAGATGAGTGTTTAAATGGGAGAGCAACGCCACTCAAATAATTGGTGGTGTTGCTTTTTATTTGGTTCTTGTACTAAACGTTTTTGGCTTGCTCGATAGCATTACCAATATAAGTGGCTGGTGTCAGTGCTTTCAGATAATCTTTTGCGGCCTCTGGTAGTTCAAGTTGTTCAACGAAAGCTTGAATACCTGCTTGATCAATCTTTTTACCACGTGTAAGTTCTTTAAGCTTTTCGTAGGGCTTTTCAATTCCATAACGGCGCATCACTGTTTGAATTGGCTCTGCCAAAACTTCCCAGTTTTGGTCGAGTTCTTCGGCTAACGATTGTACATTAACCTCGAGCTTGGATATTCCTTTGAGTGTCGCCTGATAGGCAATCAATGAGTGTGCAACGCCCATACCTAAAGCACGTAGCGCAGTCGAATCTGATAAATCTCTTTGCCAACGTGATACAGGTAATTTTTGGCCCAAATGGGTGAATAGCGCATTAGCGATTCCCAGATTTCCCTCAGAGTTTTCAAAATCGATAGGGTTAACTTTGTGTGGCATTGTTGATGAGCCAATTTCTCCGGCAACCGTCTTTTGTTTGAAATGTCCTAACGCAATATAACCCCAAATATCGCGGTCAAAATCGAGTAAAATTACGTTGTAACGGGTAATTACATCAAAGTATTCAGCAATATAATCATGGGGTTCAATTTGTGTCGTGTAAGGGTTCCAGGTAAGACCCAGGTTTTCAATAAATGCTTGAGCAAATGCCGGCCAGTCCACATCTGGGTAGGCACTTAGGTGGGCATTATAATTGCCAACAGCACCATTAATTTTTCCCATTAATTGGACACGACCAAACTGTGCCTGTTGGCGTTGAAGTCTGGCAACAACATTAGCCATTTCTTTACCCAATGTTGTAGGAGAAGCTGGCTGGCCATGTGTACGCGACATCATTGGAATCGTTGCATGTTGTTCTGCCAGCTCTGCAATGGTATTGGTAATTTGCTCTTGATACTGACAGACAACTATTGCTGCATCTTTGAGCATGAGTGCATAGGACAGATTATTGATATCTTCAGAAGTACAGGCAAAATGAATAAATTCACTAACCTGGTTGATTTCTGCGATATCGGCAGTTTTTTCTTTGAGAAAGTATTCAACGGCTTTAACGTCATGATTTGTTGTTTTCTCAATATCTTTTACGCGTTGTGCATCTTGCTCACTGAAGTTTTCTACGATTTCATCCAGTCGCTGATTGGCTTGTTCGCTAAACTCTGGCACTTCAATAATTTTAGCGTTATTGGCTAATGCCTGTAACCAGCGAACTTCAACGGTTACCCGATATTTGATTAATCCATATTCGCTAAAAATACTGCGTAGCTCGGTTGTTTTACTGCCATAACGGCCATCAGCAGGTGAAATCGCGGTTAATGCCGATAATTCCATGATAATTCCTCAAAATAAGCGATGATTCTATTGATCAATTAAATACTGGAAAAACGCGCATTCTACCTGACTTTATCAATGTTGAACAATAAACCATAGTTTTAGTCGCGCAATTGAAAGTAAAAGTGCTGCTAATGCTGTCATGGATAAATAATTTATCAGGTTGAATTCTGAACTATAGTTAATCTAAGGGCCGAAAGTTTCATTATTTATTATGAGATTATAAAATAATTGATACTGGTCACAATATAATCAAATGATTTGGTTGTTGCGTTGTAAATCATTTGGAAAATATTAATATTCAAGATTCCCCGTTAAGGAGCTACTAAGGATTCTACAATGAAAAATACAATTTTCCCTAATGCTCAACACTTCCAAATCCCAAGAGCACTTTATGTTGGCGCATGGAAAGTTTGGTTTAAACGTTTTGCTGACCATGAAAACTGGCGCGTGGGTTTAATGCCTGCTCAATATAGTGATGCCAAACTGCATGAATTAATTGAAACTGGCAAACGATTTAGCGTTCAAGTGCTCAATCGCCTCATGGTTCCTTGGTCGTTTCGTGATAGCGAGCAGGTTGACGAAGCTTTCTTTTTGATGAATCTCGATATGGTTAAACGAACCACTAATTCGTTGGGTGAGTCAGGATACGTGCGGTTAACTGATCAGGCACTAGACTATTGGGACAGACTGACCTTTTTAGAGCAAGATTTATATACCGCCTATGCAGAAGCCAGGATACAAGCTGATATTGAAACGCCTAGTCAAGCTCCGGTAGTGTTAGATGATGCTGGTCTTGACTTAATTGGCGAAGATATTTACCCGCCGGTCATTCCTGCAAAAGCGGCGCCAGATGCTGCCTTTGCCGATGCCATCGTTGCGTGGATTGAAGAAGATCCCTTTACCCCCATGTATCAGCGTGCGGCGGTTGGGGATTCAGTGAGCAGTTGGCACGATCGATTGACTGCTTTTTTCTGGCCTAAGCCGAGAAACGGCCTGATACAGGTTTCTCATACTGCTGATGCATTAATGTACCGCGCACAGGTACTTGCGCAAGGTATTGAAAATAATATTGGCTGGAGCGAAGAAGATAAGCAAATGGCAGTAAAAACAGCTGATGAAATCTTTTTGCAAGCAGGCGTTCCTCAACGTGAGGTAAACTGGCAGAACGTCTATGAAGTCATGCAATCTGCGATATCTGCCAATGAAAATTCAACGGCTAAAATGAATAGTGGCTGGAGTTTATTGGCTTCATTTGCAACTCATTGGCTGAACAGCTACGCCGACAGAGTGCCCATGGTATGCTGGAACAGTCGCGTGTCAACTTCTGTGATTTCGCGCTTAGACTTTTTAATGGTTGAAGCTGGATATCATTCGTTGGATGGACGATTTAATTATATTGGCACTATCCCTGGGGTTGGTGGTACTCGCCCAAGAAAGTATACATTGGCATGGCCGGATGGATACCGTAGCTGGAAGACACAAGTTGCAGCGAGTAAGTTTGTACGATTAATGGTGAATTCATTGAATAATACGAAAAAAACAGATGGAAGTTTAAAGTATAAACCAATGCCTCTGCCAACTGGCGGTAGTGCTCCTTGGTCAATTCAAGGTGTTCAGCTAGTCCTTTTTTCTGATGGTTACTAATGTTGTAAGTCTGGGTTCAGTAATAAAAAAAGCCCTAAAGTTAGGGCTTTTTTAAGAGAAATTTTCCAATAAGATTTTAAGGGCATCTTATTGGATAAAGTTTTTAATTAAGCTTCAGGATTAGATTTCTCTGTGATATCCCAGCCGCATTGACGGCTTTCGTTTTGCTTATCTAACCAATTTTTCAACGGTGCAAAATAATCAATCATGGCGGTGGCATCCATTTGATTGGAACCGGTTAAGGTTTCCAGGGCTTCTTGCCATGGACGACTTGACCCCATTTGTAACATCGCTTCAAGTTTTGCGCCGGCTTCTTTGTTGTTGTAAATAGAGCAGCGGTGCAGTGGGCCTTCATAACCCGCTATTTGACACAGTGAACGATGGAACTGAAATTGTAAAATGTGCGCCAGGAAATAACGTGAGTAGGGCACATTTCCTGGAATATGATACTTCGCACCAGGATCAAAATTACTTTCAGAACGATTAACTGGCGATTTTACACCTTGATATTTCTCACGAAGTTCCCACCAACCTTGGTTGTATTGCTCCGGCGTTATTTCACCGCTAAACACTCCCCATCGCCATTTATCAACTAGCAAACTGAAAGGTAAAAAGGCAACTTTATCTAAGGCAATTTTCATCAGATTTGGTAAATCTGCTGATTCGTCTGGAATTTCATCGATTAAGCCAATTTCTTTCAAATAGCTATCGTTAATAGACAGTGCAATGGTGTCACCAATGGCTTCGTGGAATCCATCATTGGCACTTTCACGATAAAGTGGTGGCTGGGTCAGATTGTAAGCACGTTGATAGAAGTTATGGCCTAATTCATGATGAATAACTACAAAGTCTTCTGCCGTTTTTTGAATACACATTTTAATACGGTAGTCATCTTTGCTAAAGTCCCACGCGCTGGCGTGACATTGCACATCACGGTCACGAGGTTTAACAAATAGTGATTCGGTCCAAAAGGTATCGGGCAAAGGCGCAAAACCAATTGATTTAAAGAAGTTTTCTGCCGTACGCACCATTTCGATTTCGCTATATTGCTTGGCTTTTAAGCGTGCGGTTAAGTCAGTTGCTGGTGTTTCAGAAGACGGTGCAACATCTTCAAAAATATTACTCCAGCCCTGAGCCCACATATTACCAAGCAAATGAGCAGGAATTGGCCCTGTTTTGGACACTACGTCGTCGCCATATTTTTCGTTAAGTTTTGCTCGAACATGGCACTGAAGTGAATTATAAAGCGGTTTTACCTGGCCCCACACGCGGTCCATTTCAACCGCGAAATCATCTGCTGCCATATCATATTTGGACCGCCAAAGCGCGCCTGCATCTTTAAAACCAAGTTCTTGCGAGCCTTTATTGGCAATTTCTACCATACGTGAATAATCTTTACGCATTTGTGGTGATATTTTGCGCCAGTTTTCCCATGCCGCCAGTTTTTCCTGGTGTGATTTTGAGTTATCAGCTAATACTTTACTCAGTTCACCTAACACATGGCATTCTTTATTTTCGGTACAACCTTTTGCATAAATAGAATCAAGTTTTGCAGTAATTTCTGCAAGTTCTGCTGTTTGTTCATCGTTATTTGGTGCAGGTAAAACCAATCCTGCTTTTAATTTTTCAAGTTTTCTGCGGGTATCATAATCGGCTTCTACAGCGTTAAACTTGTTTGCATCGAGAGCCAGTTTAACACCATCTTTGGTGGCTTCTTCGCTCATTTTTGCAACTAGAAAACTGGTATCATTGGTTACAAAATTAGCTTGTACCCATGCTGTTTTAGCACGAAACTCGTATTTACTTTCCAGTTCTTTTTCTGCACTGTCGATAAAGGCTTTAGCTTGTGCCGCTGTTGGTCCTTTGAGGGCAGGGGGGGCGGCTTTTTCTTGTGGTGCCTGCTCTTGTTGACATGCGGTCAGTGCTGTAGCGACACACGCCGCTAATATGACCTTTTGAAAGCGTATTGTTTTTCTCATAAGAAGAATTCACCTTATTGGGTTGAAACTTTTGGTTAAATTTTGTTCTGGTATATTTTCAAGTAATCTTATTTGTTGGTGTCAGAGAATATACCGGATAACTGCGAGCATCAAGTTTCGCTATCATCTCAAAATGAAATTTTTATTGGATAGGGTTAATAAATTTTTGCTAACCCCTTGTATATACGGGCGTTGCGTGAAACCTTATCTTTTATCTGATTTCATCGTGAAGTTTCTATTCAACGATTAGTGACTGATAGTGCAAATTTGCAAGAATGTTAAAAATAATTGTAAAAAATTAACAAAATGTGATTTTGATCCATGAAACTGGTTATTATTTCATCTAATATGATTGCACTTGGATGAATCTTGTTGTAGTCTCGTTGAGCTTAAGTCCCTGGCTAACAACAAAATAATTTCCCAGGGATTTGGTTTGTTTTGGGCCGTACAAAAATCTGGGGTAGAGTATGAAGTATCCAGTTCGCTTACTTTTTTCGGGGATTATTGCTTTAGGTAGTAGTCTTGCGATAGCGAAAGATATTGCTGGTGTCAATATCGAAGAAGTGGTTAACCTTTCATTAGGTGGTCAGGAGCTCAGACTTAAAGGAACTGCAATCAGCAATAGCCAGGCACGTCAATCGACTTACGTGGGTGGGTTATATTTGCAAAATGACGCACAAAGTGTGCAAGATATTCTTTCCAATACGGGTGCAAAACGGTTTGTATTGTATTGTCAAAATTCATCGATTAAGCCTGAAGCACTTATTCGTGCGCTCAACCTGGGATTTATTGCCAATCATTCTGAACAAGAATTTGCTGCCCTTGAACCAATGGTTAATCAGTTTAACCAGATTTGGCATGATGAAATCCATGAAGGTGACAAGGTTTGGATTGATTTTCTGCCAGAACAAGGCACGGTTGTTACAATCAATGGTAATCAAAAAGGAATTATACCCGGTAAAGATTTTTACGATGCTTTTTTAAAAACATGGTTGGGTGAAAAACCAATTAATGCTGAAATGAAAAAGCAACTGCTCGGACAATAATCCTGATAGGTTAGTTTTAGCTTACTCAATGGTCCTCATAAAATCCCGTTTCTGCGGGATTTTTCTTTTTGTGATTGGCACTAGTTTACCTCTTTTCATTGGCACGTTATTATTCCATCAGCTTTTTAATCTCAAAATATATCGGAAATCTTAATATGAACCGAATTGGTCCACTGATGTTGGATATTGCGGGAACACAACTAACAGAAGAAGATCGAGCACTAATTGCCTCGCCAATATGTGGTGGTCTGATTTTGTTTAGTCGAAATGTAGCAACCGTTGAGCAGTTGGAATCCTTAACTGCTGAAATCAAGCAAATCAATCCAACCATTATTATTGCGGTTGATCAAGAAGGTGGAAGAGTTCAGCGATTTAAAGAAGGTTTTACGCGACTCCCCGAATTAGCCGTTCTCGGCGAAATATATGCCACTCAACCCCAAAAGGCCCTTGAGTTAGCGAGTGCACTTGGTGAAATTATGGCGTTGGAGATACAAGCTGTTGGTTGTGATATCAGCTTTGCGCCGGTATTAGATTTAGGGAGTCTATCTAGTCGGGTTATCGGAAGACGGGCTTTTTCAACTCAGCCTTTAGCAATTGTTGAGCTAGCCAAGGCATATATTGAAGGTATGCGACTAGCAGGTATGCTGGCAACAGGTAAGCACTTTCCGGGACATGGTTCAGTTGATGCTGACTCTCATATAGAAATTCCTGTTGATGATCGCCCATTTGATGAAATTGCCAAATCCGACTTATTGCCATTTAAGATGTTAGCTGCGCAACTGGGCGCCATTATGCCGGCACATGTCATCTATCCTCAGGTTGATTTGATGCCTGCTGGCTTTTCAAACTTTTGGTTGCAGCAACTTCGTAACGATTGCCTATTTGATGGCGTGGTCTTTTCAGATGATTTGACGATGAAAGGTGCGGAGGTTGTTGGTGATTATTCAAATAGAGCTAAGCGGGCTCTTAGTGCGGGGTGCGATATGGTTTTGGTATGTAATGACCGATTGGCAACAATTCAAGTGATGGATACACTACAAGATCAGTCATTTTCAGCACAATCCTCACAGCGGCTTTCACGCTTATTGGCACAGCAATCTCCAAGCGGTTTGAATAATCTAAAAGATACCGAACGTTGGCAGTCTTTGAGTCAACAAATAAGCGAACTTTAATGAAACGGTCAATAGTAGTTTTATAGATTGAATGATTGAAAATTGTCATTAGCAATTGATGATTTGGGGTTTATGATTAGCAAATATTGTCATTAAAATTTTAGGGTTTAGTAATGAGTTTGGCAGATATTGAAAGTTGGTTTTACGAGAGTTTTGGTGATTATACTTTTTACATTAAAGTTTTTTTAGTTGTTTTCTTAACCCTAGTGGGCAATTATATTTGGCGTAGAGTCTACCGAAATATACATCATCAATTAAAGAAAACTAAAAATCCTTGGGATGACGCACTCATTGATTCTGCCAGTCAGCCGGTTGCTTTGTTTATTTGGGGTATTGGTATCTGGATTGTGGTTCGCTATTTATTTGATTACCAAATTCAACGCTCGATTCGCGACATAGGATTGGTCATATTAGTCAGCTGGTTTTTAGTGCGCTTTATTCGCGCCGCAGAAGAAAACTTGATGGAGCAAAATAAATCAAAGGATCGCGAAGAAAAAATCGACCATTCTACTATCGAAGCTATTAGTAAATTATTGAGAGCGTCGGTAAGTATTACCACTTGTCTGGTAATTCTACAAACACTTGGCGTCAGTATCAGCGCAGTGCTCGCTTTTGGTGGAATAGGGGGGATTGCGGTTGGTTTTGCGGCAAAGGACTTATTGGCTAATTTTTTTGGTGGACTAATGATTTATTTGGATAGACCTTTTTCTGTGGGTGATTGGATCCGCTCACCCGATAAAGATATCGAAGGAACCGTAGAGTATATCGGTTGGCGACAAACTCGCATTAGAACTTTTGATAAACGTCCATTATTTGTACCAAATGCAGTTTTTAATAGCATTGCTGTTGAAAATCCCTCAAGAATGCTCAATCGACGTATCTATGAAACCATTGGTATTCGCTACGATGATATTAACAAAATGGATAAAATCGTTACCGAAGTTAAAGAAATGCTTCAATCACATCCCGATATTGATACGACACAAACCATGATTGTTAACTTTAATCAATTTTCATCTTCATCAATAGATTTCTTTATTTATACCTTTACTAAAACTACTGATTGGGTTGCGTTTCATGAAATAAAGCAGAAGGTTTTACTCTCAATAGCGCAAATTATTCAGACAAATCAAGCAGAAATTGCCTACCCAACGCAGCGGTTACACATTGAAGAAGTAGAAAGGATGGCTCATGCGTGAGCCATTATTTTACCAATCAGGGACGAAACTTGATCCATTAATCTTACTCAATGATTAATGATTGTAATGAGTTAGAGGGTATGATTTGGAGACTAATGGATATATTGGCTGATTAGTTGCACCTATCAGCTGCGATGGGCAACGGCGTGAATAACACGATCATGCTCAAAATAAACGGTAAAACTCGAATACTGCCAGCGAGTAATTGGCGGATCGCCCACTGCAGGCAGTTTGTGTGCGGGTGAGCCATATTTAGATTCAACCTGTTGCATGGATAACCCGGTTTTTGGTTTTTCAACGCTATATGCTGATTGCTGGTTAACCTGAATGGTTTGACCTGAAACAACCGGGATAGTAGCTCCGGAAATATTGATTAGCGTGACTATCAAACCACTCTTAATTCTGTTCATGCTCATTTCTCCATACTAGAATCGTTATTAATATACTCCTCTAACTCCATGATTTAAAGTATATTAATTGAAAATAATAGAACTGTTTATCAATTTTGCTGGTTATTCGAATTATTTTTCTTGTGCATTCTCAGCTGTTTAGACTGAACTTTAAAAACATGACGAATAATTGCATCACGATCAGTTTCTTTCAGTTTAACGAAAATTAAAGCGGTTTCATGCTGACCGTTGTCAATTGCTCTTGAATCTACTACCCGGGCATAGGCAACAATACCAATGCACTCGGGCACTAAAACAATCTCAATTTTCATGAGTTGATCGACAGGGTATAACTCATTGGTACGGTATCGAATGCCGCCGCCACTGATATCTACCTCTGTCAGATCATCTTGATTAGTATTGAGAGACTGAATAACAAAATGGGTTAACAGCTCTACCTTTTTGTTTAAATTGAGTAAATAGTTACCCAGTTGGCTTTGTTTTTCGGTGAGAGATGTTAAATAAGCCTGATTTTCATTTTCAAGTTTGGTTAGCTCCTGCAGCAAGGTTATGCGTGGCGAATTAATGGTCGTTAAATCATCAAACTGCGGAATATCTTCAATATTATCGATGATATCCTGATTGATGATCATCCAGTTTTTTACTCTAAAGTATTCTCGTCGTTCATTTTCAAGTGTTTTATCTGACATTCCAATTAACCTTCTATCCTGAGAATATAATACTTATAGCATATTTATTCTCTTAGATTACGCTATTTAGTACTTTTGTCCAAAGGGTTAGATTGATAGAATCCTTTTATCTCAGTATAAAACTGAATCATTCAAATATCAGATTTGAGCGGTAACGCTTATCTTAAATTGGGAAATCATGAAAAAATCAGTCGCGTTAATGGTGGGATTGCGTTACACCAGTGCTCGAAAAAGTAATAATTTTGTATCTTTTATTGCATTGGTAAGTATGTTGGGAATTGCCTTGGGGACCATTGTTTTGATCACCGTTATGTCGGTTATGAATGGTTTTCAGTCTGAAATGCAAGAGCGCATATTAGGTATGGTGCCGCATGTTGTGATTGGGGAAAGAGGCGAGGGCGTTAAAGATTGGCAAGCTCTGGAGCAACAGGTTGTCAAACATAAAGATGTTATTGCTGCAGCCCCTTTTATTGATATACAAGCCATGTTTAAAGTTGGGCGAAATACTCACTTTGGCTTGGTTCAAGGTATTGTGCCAGAAAAGGAAGCCGAGGTTTCGATAATCGATAAATTTATGAAGTACGGAAAGCTTAACAATTTACGATCACGTGAATACGGAATTATTTTAGGGAAGGGACTGGCAAATAGTTTAGGGGTGACGATGGGCGATAAGGTCAGCTTGCTAATTGCCGATGGCGCAACCGTTTCTCCGGCAGGAATATCACCGCGTACCAAGCGGTTTTCTGTGGTCGGCATTTTTGAAGTCAAATCAGAACATGATGCAATGATGGCGTTAATTCATATTGATGATGCAGCAGTATTAACTCGAAAAGGCGATCTGGTTTCGGCATTGAGAGTCACAACCAATAATGTACTCAATGCACAGTGGACTGCATTTGAATTGCGTAACCAATTAGGTACTGAATATTATGTCAGTGACTGGAATTATAGCCACGGCACTTTATTTCGCGCTATCAAAATGGAAAAAGCCATGATCGGTATTCTGCTGACATTTATTATTGCGGTAGCGGCTTTTAATATTATTAGCACGCTGGTCATGGTCGTTACCGATAAACAAGCCGATATTGCTATTTTACGTACACTCGGTGCCAGTCCTGCAACCATTATGAAAATATTTATGGTTCAAGGGAGCGTGAATGGCATTATTGGCACTCTGATTGGGGTGATTGGTGGGGTGGCTCTGGCGATTAATTTACCGCAGGTTGTGGTATTTATTGAAAATCTGTTTGAGGTGAGTGTTATTCCTGGCGATGTTTATTTTATTGGCTTTTTACCTTCGGAACTGCACTGGCAAGATGTTTTTGTCATTGCTTCAATTGCGCTTTCTTTAACCGTATTAGCGACTATTTTTCCTGCCTGGAAAGCATCAAAAACCAAACCTGCGGAGGCATTAAGGTATGAATAATTGGGTGCTAGAGGCTAGCGAAATTTCTAAATCATTTACCGATGGGCAAAGTCAAATCGATGTTCTCCAGCAAGTAAGTATTCAAGTTCAACCTGCCGAAATGGTCGCAATTATTGGTTCGTCGGGATCCGGCAAAAGTACATTACTACATATACTTGGTGGGTTGGACTCTCCAGATAGTGGGACTGTTTATATACAAGGTACAGATATTCATCAACTTTCTACGCGCAAACAGGGGGAGTGGCGCAATCAGTATTTAGGTTTTGTTTATCAATTTCATCATTTACTTGCTGAATTTAGTGCGCAGGAAAATGTAATGATGCCTTTGCTTATTGGTGGCATGGACTATCAGCTTGCCCAAGCTGAAGCGGAACAAATTATTACCCGCGTCGGACTACAAAACCGGCTCACTCATAAACCCGCTAAATTAAGTGGCGGAGAGCGTCAGCGAATTGCTATTGCTCGCGCAATGGTGACTAAACCTGCTTGTATTTTAGCCGATGAACCAACAGGAAATCTGGATACACAAACTGCCGAGTCAGTAAATGAGCTAATGCGTGAATTAAGTGCGACAGAAAATACCAGTTTTTTAATTGTTTCGCATGACTTACGCCTAGCAAAAAGTTTGCAAAAAACTTATCAAATGATGGACGGTAAGCTTAATTTGTTTAAACAATAGACGCAATTTTAAGAATATTAAAAAAAAATTAAATTTTTTAAAAATACACTTTGACAACACCTAAAACCATCTATAGAATGGCGCGCTCTTAAGGCAAGTCCTTGAGATAAAAGTTTTAGTCCCCTTCGTCTAGAGGCCTAGGACACCGCCCTTTCACGGCGGTAACAGGGGTTCGAACCCCCTAGGGGACGCCATATTAAAAAGCCAACACATCGTGTTGGCTTTTTTATTTTCTACAGATAATCTCTCGTACTATATTCGTTCTAAAGTCTGACTTCCCTGTGAGTTATTAAAAACTTAATTTTTGCTATTTTTAAATCTTTTGACTATCTTTGTTGAAAGCTATCTACATGTATTGACATTGCCTTGACCCAAAACCCTTTCTAAAAATACTGCTTGTTCGGGAACGTCAACAAACTATATGCAATCAGATCTCTCCGCCAATACAAAAAATAATAACCGGCGATCAAATGAAGCAACTTCGCAGATTTTGTGGTATCGGAGTTTAAGGTTTTCTTTAACTTTTAAAGCGTTGATTATTTTTGCCATTACTGTTTTGGTACTTTTTATAGTAATTGGTCTAGTAGTTAAAGCATTACTGATTGATGCAGAACAAAGAGTACTACTCAAAATTGGCGAGTCAGTGGTTGGCGATATAGGCCAAATTATTCAGTCGACCGAAACCTTAACTAAAGCCGTCGCTAAGGCGGGAGAAACATTACCAAAAGATAGATCGCTCACCAAATCGACTTTAGCTGCAATAATCGATCAACCAGGAATGGAAGAGGTCATTGCTGGTGGTGGTATATGGCCCGAAGCCTATTTATTTGATCCAAAGGCTAGCCGACATAGTTTTTTTTGGGCTCGAAATCGGCAAAACCAACTTGGTTTTCTTGAACAATATAATTTACCTCAAGGAAACGGTTACCATTCGGAAGAATGGTATGTCCCGGTAAAATATTTGGCTAGAGATAAATGCTATTGGTCAAAATCTTATTTTGATCCATTTTCATTTGAGCCTATGGTGACTTGTAGTATTGCAATGTCACGAGAGAGTTTTTCATTTTATGGCGCCGCCACTATTGATATTAAGCTGAGTGGACTGAAAAGTATTATTCAACAAACGACACAAAGTATGCAGGGATATGCGTTTGTGGTGGACAGAAATAATAAATTTTTAACCTATCCTGATATTGCCAAAGCTAAATATACAACAACAAATGAAGCAGGAGAAGAATCAGAAGATTTTTACCGAGTTAATCAGTTCTCAAAAATTTACGCTGCTTTTTTACCCATTACTCGACAACTTGAGTTAATTAACCAATCTATCATTGATACATATAGCAATAATCAAACTGATAAGACCACTGATAGGATTAATGCATTAGCACAACGTTTAACGCAAGAGAGTTACCAAATTTCGACAGAGGACTCACACTTATTGGCTGCAATTTTGCTTGATAGCCAAGTAAATTCAAAAACAATGATTCGCCAGATTTCCTTCCATATGCCTGAAGATGTTTTATATAAAGAGCCAGTATTAATTAATATATTTTTAATTCCTGAAACTTATTGGAAGCTTGTTTTAGTGACACCTCAAAAAGCATTTACTGAACCTGTTGATAACGCAATTAACGGTATGTTTGGCTATTTTATTTCGGTAATTCTATTCATATTTTTGTTGGGGTATTGGTTGATTGGTCGAGTTGTCATTAAGCCGTTCAATGAACTGGTATATCATTTGACGCATGAATCAGAAAAGCCGCTGGATGATTCATTACCCAATGAATTTGGTTTAGTTGCAAAAACTATCAATTACCGCACAGAACAACTCAGAAGTAGTAATCGTAAAATGATTATTGCTATGGATAAACGAGACAGAGCAGATAAAAAGCGTAAAGCTTCAGAACAAAGATTTCGTGCCATCGCAAAAACTGCACCGGATGCCATTATCACTATCGATATGACCGGAAGCATTGTTGATTGGAATCCTGCTGCTGCTAAAATTTTTGGCTATCAACGAGCTGAAATCTTGGGGAGTAAATACACCAGATTACTCGTACCTGGTGAATTAAATCATACACTCAAGCAGATTGAAGAGTTCATGCAAGGTGAAATTAGTTCTTTGCAGCGTTCTCAAGTTCAAATTCAGGCAATTCGGCAAGATGGTATAATTTTTACCGCCGAATTTTCGATGACTTCCTGGCATGAAGATAATGCTGCATTCTTTTCAATTTTTTTGCGTGATATTTCTGATCGAATTGAGGCTGAGTATCAATTACGTCATCAGGCATTACATGATCCATTGACCGAATTACCCAATCGTAGTCTGTTTAAAGATCGGCTAATGTCTGCGGTTGTACAAGCGAAAAGAACGCTTTGCCAAGTGGCAATTATGATAGTTGATTTAGATAATTTTAAAATAATTAACGATACACTGGGACACGGTATTGGCGATCAGCTTTTACAGGTTATCGCGAAAAGAATTATTAAAAATAAACGCGCAACCGATACAGTTGCAAGGCTGGGCGGAGATGAATTTGGTGTCGTACAAACTAATATGACGGATCCATCTGAAGCAATGTTGTTTGCATCTAAACTGAGACAAGCGATTGCAAAACCTGTTACGATTGATGATAATATTTTTCAAATTGGATGTAGTATTGGTGTCACAATATATCCAAACGATTCGAAAAATCCTGAACATTTACTGCGAAATGCCGATATGGCGATGTATCAGGCAAAAGAAGAAGGACGTAATTCTGTACGTTTTTTCGTTGAAGAAATGAATGAAGAAATTCAAAAACGAAAAGAAATTTTAGAAGATATTGCCATCGCGCTAGAGGCCGATCAGTTTGAATTATTTTTACAACCACTAATTAACTTGAAAAACGATAAAATTGTTGGTGCAGAAGCGTTAATTCGTTGGCAACATCCGCAGAAAGGATTTATTTCTCCGGGCGCATTTATTCCAATTGCTGAACAGAGTAATATGATTAATCGAATAGGTGCCTGGGTTATCCGCGAGGTATGCCGACTGATTAATCAAATGGATTCGATAGGGCTTCCGCCAATTACTATTGCGTTAAATATTTCTCCCGTACAATTCAAAAGAGAAAATATTTTTGAAAGCATGATCAAAATAACCACAAAAGAAAAAGTGTCTCCTAAACGGATTGAATGTGAGATTACCGAAAGTACAACAATGGAAAATGTAGAAAGGGTTATTCAAATTATGCACTCTTTACGTGGTGCAGGGTTTAAACTGGCGATTGATGATTTTGGTACAGGTTATTCTTCGTTAAGCTATTTGAAGCAATTTCCAATCAATAAAATAAAAATAGACCGTAGTTTTATTGCTGATATTGAAACTGATGATGATAGTGCCTCTATTGCCAAGTCGATTATTCAGCTTGGACACTCAATGAATCTGACTGTTTTAGCGGAAGGGGTAGAAACTGAGCAACAACAACAATGGTTGATTAATCATAATTGTGATCTGTTACAAGGTTTTTTTCGCGCTAAACCAATGCCCTTTGAACAGTTCGTTGAGTGGGTAAAGGGAACTTGCTAGAATAAGCAAACACAAAACGATTACATTTAAACTAAAGGGCAAATCATGGATGCTTTAGAACAACTTTTATCTCGTAAATCACATAATAAACTTGTTGAACCCGCACCAAATAAACAGCAATTAGAAATTCTTTTTAAAGCTGCTCTGCGCGCCCCCGATCATGCTTTATTAAAGCCTTGGCGCTATCGGGTATATCAAGGAAGTGCCTTAAACCGGCTTGGAGAAATGATGCTCAAAGCATCTTTAAATGCCGAACCCGAGCTAAGCGAAGATAAGCAACAGCGTATTTTGGCAAAGCCTCAACGCGCACCAATGGTTATCGTCGCTTCTGTTGGAATTAAAGAGCATCCCAATGTGCCAGAAATCGAACAAATTCTTTCAGGTGGTGCGAGTGTACAAAACTTGCTAATGGCAGCACACTTTCAAAATATTGGTGCGATTTGGCGAACAGGTGACTGGACTTTTGACCCTTATTTTGCGGGTTTATTGGGGTTGGAAGACAATGAGAAAATAGTTGGCTTTATCTATTTAGGTAGTGAAGAAGGCACCAAGCAACCTGTTCAATGGGTCGAGCAGAGTAATCATGTTACTTTTGAATAACTAATTATATTAAACTGATTAAAACAACAAATTGTAATGACAGCTTGTTGGCGCCTATGAAATTAAAGAAGTATGAGCTGTTTAAACCGATAATTACTTTTATGGCTTAAAAAAAGACCGGCTTAACTAAGTCGGTCTTTTTAAATGGTACAAAATATTTTTAGTTATTCTCAGTTTTATTAAAACTCAGCAGAACCGGGCGTTCGAGGAAAAGGAATAACATCACGGATATTTTTCATTCCGGTTGCATATAATACTGCTCGTTCAAACCCTAATCCAAATCCCGCATGAGGAACTGTTCCATAGCGTCTTAAGTCGCGATACCACCAGTAATTTTCTTTAGGTAATCCCATTTCTTCGATTCGTCGATCAAGCACATCCAGACGTTCTTCACGTTGACTTCCTCCAATAATTTCTCCAATACCAGGTGCTAGAACATCCATTGCTGCAACTGTTTTGTTATCGTCATTTAAACGCATATAAAAGGCTTTAATATCTTTTGGATAGTTCATCAGCACAATGGGTTTACCAACTTTTTTCTCTGCCAGATATCGCTCATGCTCCGATTGCAAATCTGTTCCCCATTCGACGGGGAATTCAAATTTTTCATCGCAATTTTGCAAAATATTAACCGCCTCAGTATATTCCATGCGTTCGAATTGATTATTGACGACTGATTCTAGTCGTTCGATAACCGTGTTATCGATTCGTTGATTGAAAAACTCAAGGTCGTCTGCTCGCTCATCTAGTACTGCCTTAAATATGTATTGCAACATCGCTTCAGCAAGGTCGGCATTTTGTGCTAAATCGGCAAATGCTACTTCTGGTTCTACCATCCAAAACTCGGCAAGATGACGACTGGTATTTGAGTTTTCTGCACGAAAAGTTGGACCAAAAGTATATACTTTGGATAAAGCGGAACAATAGGTTTCGACATTGAGTTGGCCAGATACCGTTAAGAAGGCTTCTTTACCAAAAAAATCTTGTGAATAATCAATCTCGCCTTTCTCGGTCAAAGGTAAGTTTGTTTGATCGAGTGTACTGACACGGAACATTTCGCCGGCGCCTTCACAATCACTTGCAGTAATAATTGGTGTGTGAATCCAGTTAAACTGGCGTTCATACATAAATCGGTGAATCGCCTGTGATAAGCAGTTTCTAACTCGTGAAACTGCACCTATCGCGTTGGTTCTTGGTCTTAAATGGGCGACACTACGCAAAAATTCCATCGTATGTGGTTTTGGTTGAATGGGGTAGTTGGCTGGTTCGTCAACTAATCCCAGCACTTGAATGCTGGTTGCCTGAATTTCATAAGACTGGCCTTGTCCCTGACTCTTCACCAAAATACCTTCAACCGACATCGACGCTCCAGTGGTCACTTTAAGTATATCTGACTGGTAATTATTGAGTTCACCAGGGGCAATAATTTGAATTGGATTAAAACATGAGCCGTCGTGCAAATTGATAAAAGAAAATCCTGCTTTAGAATCTTTACGGGTTCTTACCCAGCCTTTTACAATAATTTGACTGTCTGCTTCAACTTTGCCGGCGAGTAGGTCTGCAATTGACCAATGCTTGCTCATTATTTACTCCAATTAATCTTATCAATATTTTAAAATAGTGGAGGGCAATCTTAACCTTGAAAACCACTAACTTCCAGTGGAAATCCGTAAAACAGCAATAATCTGCTGGGTTTGCGTAATTAATTCGCATAAAATAGCGCACAATGCCATTAAACATTTTGAGATGATTATTGTGGATAATACTAAAATAGAGTTTTATCGCTTACTAAATCGACAACTCGCTGAACTTTTAGACGGTCATACCAATATGATCACTAACTTGAGCCAGTGCAGTGCATTCTTAAATACTTATTTAAAGGATATCAATTGGGTTGGGTTTTATTTAACTCAGCCCGATGGCAACTTATTATTAGGGCCATTCCAGGGCCTAGTTGCTTGCGTTGCTATCGAATTGGGGCGAGGTGTTTGCGGGACCGCAGCGAAAACCCGCGAAACTCAATTGGTTGCTGATGTCCATGCTTTTCCCGGCCATATTGCTTGTGATGCTCGTTCACAATCTGAAATTGTATGTCCAATTGTTGTCAATGATAAGGTTATTGGTGTTTTAGATATTGATAGCCCATCTTTAAATCGTTTCGATGAACAAGATGCTGAAGGTTTGATGGCATTGGTTAAAACCTTAATTGACAAAACGGAATTTCCACAATAAATATCTTTGTTAAATCGCCAATTTTGCTTCGCAGTACTGAGTTGAAATGTTTGTTTTAATATAATTTTTAGTTGAATTTCAGTAAATAGTCTATGCTTTAACAATTAAAAATCGATTGAAAGTTAATTATTTACTGTGATTTATATGACGCTCTAAGCGATAGAGTTTAATCAGATAGCCCGCTTGGCTATGTCCAACTTGTGTGTTGCTAGTAAGCTGCATTTTCTTATTGCTGACTAAACTTCGCTTGTTCTAGCTAATAATAATTCTGACCCAATCGTAAGCCAATTAATCAACGGTGATTAATTTTGAGTAGAATTTTTGGACACTATATTCCTCGAAGTTTAACCATACTGGTTTTGCTTGAGTTTATCAGTGCTCTTGGTGCTTTTTATATTGGTGTTGCTATTCGATTCAATGATGTGCCGATAGATAGAAAGCTAACCGAACTATTTCATGTTAAAGCAATCGTTTTTGCACTGGTTGCATTTATTTCATTGATTGCTGTTGGACTCTATTTAGTCTTGGGCACTGGAAAACTAGCCTGTCGCTTAAATGAGCTCAAGCGAAAATCTGATTGGATTGGCATTACACTGGTTGGTTTTTTGCATTTGAAAGGTGAACATGATGAAGTGGATGCTGCAAAAGTCATTCGAAGTCATGAACCATTAACCAAGGTTGTCACTGATTACGGTATTGATGAAATTATTGTTGCTATTGAAGGTCAACGTAAAAACTATCCTGTTGATGAGATTATTGATTGTAAAATGAAGGGCGTACAAGTTACTGAAATCAGTGACTTTTTTGAGAAACGATCCGGTAAAATTTAAGTTGATATTTTGCATCCGCAGCGCTTTATATTTATTGAAGGATTTAACCAGGATTACACCAGAATTTTGATTAAGCGAATGGTGGATATTTTACTGAGTAGTGTGATGCTTTTGTTGTCTCTGCCACTTTATCCGGTATTGGTTGTATTGATTAAAAAAGAGTCGGGTTTAAACGCGCCGGCGTTTTACCTCCAAAAGAGGGTTGGACAGGACGAAAAGGTATTCGTAATATATAAGTTTCGCAGTATGATTGAAAATGCCGAAAAACTAGGTGCTCAATGGGCTGCGAAAGATGATAATCGAGTCACGCGTATTGGTCGAATTATGCGTAAAACGCGTGTGGATGAGTTACCTCAATTACTTAATGTGTTAAAAGGGGATATGAGCTTTGTTGGGCCTCGCCCTGAACGGCCCGAATTTGTAGAAAAACTTGCAGAAAATATTCCCTATTATCGAATGCGATATCGAGTAAAACCCGGTATTACTGGCTGGGCACAGGTGAGTTATCCTTATGGTGATGATATAAAAGACGCAAAAGAGAAATTACAATTTGACCTTTATTATATAAAAAATTACAGTGTTTTCTTAGATTTGGCTATTCTGGCGCAGACGGCACAGGTTATAATATGGCAAAAGGGTGCACGTTAATAACTTAGAAAAAAAAGTGGGCTAGAATAAAATCAATTCATTTCAATGGTTGTTGTAAGGGTAAATAATGTACGAATCATATTATAAGTTATCAGGTAAACCATTCCAGTTAGCACCTGATCCTTTCTTCTTCTTTGGTAGTAGTACACATAAACGGGCATTGGCCTATTTGAAGTACGGACTGTCACAAGGTGAAGGATTTATCGTGGTGACTGGCGATGTGGGAACTGGTAAAAGTACATTGGTTCGAACTTTATTTGGCTCCCTTGAAGGAAAAAATGATGTTGTTGCTGCCGAATTAATCAACACCCAACTGGATTCTACTGATATTTTGCGCATGGTCGCTGCAACCTTTGGATTAGCCCATAAAGAAAATAAAAAGTCTTCATTGCTTAAAAATCTGGAAAACTTTTTTATTGCTCGCAGCAAAGAAGGTAAACGCTGCATGTTGGTAATTGATGAAGCACAAAACCTGCCATTTGAAACATTAGAAGAACTAAGGATGCTTTCTAATCTTTACCATGATGGCAAAACTTTGCTACAAATATTTTTACTTGGCCAATCTGAATTCAGAGAGCACCTACGTGACCCAGCGCTCGAACAGGTTCGCCAACGAGTTACCGCATCCTACCACCTTGCGCACCTTGATGTAGAAGAAACTCAAGCTTATGTTGAGCATCGTTTGAGAAAAGTGGGGTGGGATAATTTACCCAGCTTTACTGCTGAATCCTTTCAACTGATTTACGATTTTACCGAGGGTGTACCAAGAAAAATTAATACCACTTGTGATCGCTTATTGTTGTACGGATTTTTAGAAGAGAAATCTCGAATTGATGGTGAAATTGTTAAAATTGTAACTTCAGAAATTACCCAGGAAAATGATGCTGGAAAAGAAGCCGCAGCCAAATCCAAAGTACCATTAAAAGTTGTCGATAAGTCATTACCTGCGGATGCTTCTGCTATCGAAGTGCGTGTTCATCAACTGGAAAAAGAAATTCAGGATCTGCGAGATCGCTTTAGAAAAGAGCGTGAATTTATGCGCAAAATCGTCCAAATATCTTTAAATTTTGGTGATGAGTAATTACCTAATTTGCAAGAAATAAAAAAGCTCCTTAAAGGAGCTTTTTTTTATTGATTCGTAATGAGGAGTCAAATGTTTAGCGCTTCTCAATAGGTTGTACATCTCGATGCGACTCTCCGGTATACAACTGACGAGGACGGCCAATTTTTTGTGTTGGCTCTGAAATCATTTCTTTCCACTGTGCAACCCAGCCAACGGTACGAGCGAGTGCAAAAATTACAGTGAACATGTTGACCGGGATACCAATGGCTTGCAAGATTATGCCAGAATAAAAGTCAACATTTGGGTATAGCTTTTTCTCAATGAAATACTCATCTTCAAGCGCAATTTTCTCAAGTTCCATTGCAACTTTTAAGATAGGATCATCTTGCTTTCCTGTTGCCGCTAATACTTCATGTGCACTTTCACGCATTACTTTTGCGCGTGGATCAAAGTTTTTATATACGCGGTGACCGAAACCCATTAGTCGGAAAGGATCGTTTTTATCTTTTGCTTTGGCAATAAACTCTGGTATACGACTTACGTCACCAATTTCATTTAACATATTTAAACAAGCTTCGTTCGCACCACCATGAGCGGGTCCCCAAAGTGAGGCGATACCGGCGGCAATACATGCAAATGGATTTGCGTGTGAAGAGCCTGCTAATCTGACCGTAGAGGTTGAGCAATTTTGTTCGTGATCAGCATGTAGTGTGAAAATACGATCCATTGCCTTAACCAATACAGGATCTGGTTTTTCATCATGTGAAGGCATGCTGAACATCATGTTTAAAAAGTTTTCTGCGTAGGTCATTTCATTGCGAGGATAGACAAATGGGTGTCCCATCCAATAGCGGTAGCACATGGCAGCAATTGTTGGAACTTTAGCAATTAATCGCGTTGCACTGCGAGAACGATGCTCGGGGTCATTAATATCTAATGAATCATGATAAAATGCAGAAAGTGCACCTACCACACCCACCATAATTGCCATAGGGTGGGCGTCGCGACGAAAACCACGGAAAAAAGTAGCCAGTTGCTCGTGTACCATAGTGTGGTTGTTGATTTCATCAACAAAACCCTGCTTTTCAGATTGATTAGGTAGTTCTCCATTTAGCAGCAGGTAGGCAACTTCCATAAAATCACACTCATCAGCCAGCTGATCGATAGGATAGCCGCGGTATAAAAGAACTCCTGAGCCACCGTCGATATAAGTGATTTTAGACTCGCAGGATGCGGTTGACATGAAACCGGGGTCATAAGTGAAAAAGCCACTCTTTACCAACTGAGAAACATCAATGACATCGTTACCTTCGCTAGGTGAATACATCGGCAAAACGAGTTCTTCACCACTGGGTAAAATCAGTTTGGCGGATTTATCCGTCATATTATTAGCTCCTGTCTTCTTGAAATTGCGTTAATTTTGCCCAGTTTTGGTACAAAATGCAGCAAACTAGTAGTTAAATGTTTTGTTGTTGTTAGAGCGCGCTACTATAAAGAATGATAGCGTTTTGTCAAATACATTAGTGTTTTTATCTCAATTCAATGGTCAATTGATAGACAAAATTGATATCTATTACCTAGTATTTTAATTCATTTGTAATCAGTGCGTTAGGCTTATATAATTCGCCACCACTGGGGTTGGCAAGACTTTTTATGACAATATCTTTAAAAGGTAACATCGTCGTTAAAAGTTTAGCAGAATCTTCGTATTCTGCTTAAAATATGTAGTCAACATTAATCTATTTCACACAATCGAGAAGAATTGTAACCGTGAACAATAATAGACCTGTAAACCTAAACCTGGCAGCGTTCAGATTTCCAGTGACATCGATTTCTTCGATTTTACACCGGATAACTGGCGTACTGCTCTTCATCGCAATTCCATTTTGTCTGTGGGCACTTCAACAAAGTCTGACACCAAATGGCTTCAATCAACTTCAAAGCATTTTATCTGGTGTGATTGCAAAACTCACGCTCTGGTTAATCTTATCGATGCTGTCTTACCATATTATTGCAGGTATCAGACATTTATTGATGGACGCCGGTATTGGTGAGTCACTAGAAGGTGGCCGTTTTGGCGCTACTGCCGTTATTGCACTTGGCGTATTAGTCGCTATTATTTTAGGAGTGTGGATATGGTAACTTCTGCAACAAGTCTTGGACGTAGTGGTCTGCACGACTGGGTAATTCAACGAGTCAGCGCGGTTGTTTTGGCTGCATATGTCATTTATCTGACTGGTTTTGTGCTTTCTGCTGAATCAATGTCTTTTAATCTATGGCACAGTTTGTTTGCTCAAACCTGGTTCAAGATTTTTTCACTATTGGCAATTGCTTCGTTATGTTTTCACGCTTGGATTGGTTTATGGATTGTGTCGACCGACTACATTAAACCAACCGCAATTCGTCTGGTTTTTCAGGTGTTAGTGATTTTATTATGTTTTGCGTTTCTGATTTGGGGCGCGCAGATTATCTGGAGTGTATAGAGAATGGGAATACCAGTTTATACCTATGACGCTGTAATCGTCGGCGGTGGTGGTGCAGGTATGCGAGCATCACTTCAATTAGCCAAATCAGGGCAAAAAGTTGCACTTATTTCAAAAGTTTTTCCAACCCGCTCACATACTGTTTCGGCACAAGGTGGTATCACCGTCGCACTGGGCAACTCACATGATGATGATTGGCGCTGGCATATGTTTGATACCGTTAAAGGGTCAGATTATATCGGTGATCAAGACGCTATTGAGTTTATGTGTGAAAATGGTCCCGATGCGGTTATTGAGCTAGAGCACATGGGGTTACCATTTTCCCGTTTGGAAAATGGAAAAATCTATCAGCGTCCTTTTGGTGGTCAGTCTAAAGAGTTTGGCGGTGAGCAAGCGGCACGAACGGCTGCTGCGGCAGACCGTACAGGACATGCTTTATTGCATACATTATATCAGCAAAATCTTGCGGCTAAGACTCAGTTTTTCAATGAATGGTACGCGATTGATTTAGTCATGAATGATAAAAATCAATGCTGTGGTGTAATCGCCATGTCTATTGAAAGCGGCGAGGTTGCTTTATTCAAATCGCGTGTAACCGTATTTGCAACGGGCGGTTCAGGTCGAATTTTTTCTTCTACAACGAATGCATTGATTAATACTGGTGATGGCGTTGGTATGGCTCTACGAGCTAACATTCCTGTGCAAGATATCGAAATGTGGCAGTTTCACCCAACAGGAATTGCGGGAGCTGGCGTGTTAGTGACAGAAGGTTGTCGCGGTGAAGGTGGCTACCTAATTAATAAAGATGGCGAGCGTTTCATGGAACGTTACGCACCAAATGCCAAAGATTTAGCTAGCCGCGATGTTGTTGCTCGTTCAATGACAAAAGAAATTCTTGAAGGACGCGGTTGCGGACCTAATGGTGATCACGTCATGTTGAAACTTGACCATCTTGGTGCTGACACTTTAAATACTAAACTACCAGGGATCTGCGAATTGTCACGAACCTTTGCTCACGTGGATCCGGTAGAAGCACCAATTCCGGTTGTGCCTACTTGTCATTATATGATGGGCGGTATTCCGACGAATAAATACGGTCAGGTAATCGGTAAAAAGCCAGGTCAGGAAGAATATGTTGTTGATGGTTTATATGCGGTTGGAGAAATCGCATGTGTGTCGGTGCACGGTGCTAACCGCTTAGGTGGTAATTCATTGCTTGACCTAGTTGTATTTGGGCGTGCTGCAGGTATGCATTTAGAAGATGCATTGGCAGAAGGTATGCCACAAAGTGAATATACAACCGAGAATGTTGATGCTGCGATGGCTCGATATAATCGTTGGGAAAATAGTAATGGTGGTGAAGATCCGGTTGTTATTCGCAAAGATATGCAGCAAATCATGCAGAATCACTTTGGCGTTTTCCGAACAGGTGATTTGATGGAAAAAGGCATGGTTGAACTTGAGAAAGTTGCAGAAAGACTAAAAGGTGCTGGCTTAACCGATAAATCAAAAGCTTTTAATACAATGCGTGTTGAATGTCTTGAGCTGGATAACTTAATGGCAACTGCTAGAGCCACAGCTAAAGCCGCTAATTTCAGAACGGAAAGTCGTGGTGCACATAGCCGTGAAGATTATCCAGAACGTGATGATGAAAACTGGTTAACCCATAGCTTGTATTATCCTGAAACGCACGAGATGGATACACGCGCCGTGAATATGCAACCCGTTTCAGTGGATGCATTCCCACCAAAAGCTAGAACTTATTAGTGCTGAGAGAGAGAATAATGCAATTTTCTATTTATCGATACAATCCAGATGTAGATAAAAAGCCACGTATGCAGGACTATGAGCTCGACATTGAAGCGGGCTCAGATATGATGCTTCTCGATGCACTTATTGCTTTAAAGGAGAAGGATCCTACTTTAAGTTTTCGACGTAGTTGCCGAGAAGGGGTATGTGGTTCTGATGGTGTGAATATCAATGGTAAAAATGGTTTAGCCTGTATTACTCCATTGTCTTCGCTGAAAGGCAAAAAAGTTGTTGTTCGACCACTACCAGGTTTACCGGTTATTCGTGACTTGGTTGTCGATATGGCACAATTTTACCGCCAGTATGAGAAAGTAAAACCTTACCTGATCAATAATGATGAGCCTCCTGCCAGAGAACGCCTGCAGTCACCTGAAGATCGAGCAAAATTAGACGGCTTATATGAGTGTATTTTATGTGCTTGTTGTAGTACGGCTTGTCCTTCATTCTGGTGGAATCCAGATAAATTTGTTGGTCCGTCAGGGTTATTACAAGCCTATCGATTCTTAATTGATAGCCGAGATACTGAGACAGATGCTCGATTAGCAGACTTGGATGATGCCTACAGTGTGTTCCGTTGTCGTGGCATTATGAACTGCGTCAGTGTTTGTCCTAAAGGACTTAATCCGACTCAAGCAATTGGCCATATCCGAACCATGCTGTTAAAACGTGGCGTTTAATAAGCAAAACTTTAAAATTGGTCTATTATTTGTCAATTAATAAAATAAAAAACAGCTTTTAACGTTGGTTAAAGGCTGTTTTTACATTTTTATCAGGTTGTTTTATTAAGACTTCTAGTTTTTAGGGCCGCTTGTGACTTTTTCATTAACGGCGGCTAAAGATTTGAGTGTGAACTGGTCAACTCGATTGATAAACACTATAATACGCGCAAAATCAAATATTAAAAAAATTCGATATAGTTGAATACTGATTTAATCAGATAGTCTCTTTAAATAATTAAACGTGGAAAAAACATCATGAACTTACATGAGTATCAAGGTAAGCAGCTGTTTAGAGAATACGGCTTACCGGTTTCAAACGGCATAGCGGTCGATTCTCCAAAAGCAGCTTTCGAAGCTGCTGGACAAGTCGGTGGAAATAAATGGGTAGTTAAAGCACAGGTTCACGCCGGTGGCCGTGGGAAAGCGGGTGGTGTCAAACTGGTTGATACTAAAGAAGAAGTTAAAGAGTTTGCCAAGCAATGGTTAGGCAAAAATCTGGTAACTTATCAAACTGATGAAAAAGGACAGCCTGTTTCCAAAATTCTTATCGAAGAGTGTACCGACATTGCTCAGGAATTATATTTAGGTGCAGTGGTTGACCGTTCTACCCGTCGTATCGTTTTTATGGCATCTACCGAAGGTGGTGTTGAAATTGAAAAAGTTGCGGAAGAAACACCAGAGAAAATTCATAAGGCAATTATTGATCCATTAGTTGGTGCGCAGCCTTACCAAGCTAGAGAATTAGCTTTTAAAATGGGTTTAGAAGGCAAAAACGTAAAACAGTTTAGTCATATATTTATGCAGCTCTCAAAGTTATTCCATGACTTAGATTTGGCATTACTGGAAATTAACCCTTTAGTTATTACAAAAGAAGGTGATTTGCACTGTCTGGACGCCAAAATTAATATTGATGGCAACGCAATCTATCGTCACTCACAACTTCGCGATATGCACGACCCGAGTCAAGAAGATGAGCGTGAGGCACATGCTGCTTCATTCGATCTTAACTATGTTGCATTAGATGGCAATATTGGTTGTATGGTTAACGGTGCTGGTCTAGCGATGGGAACAATGGATATTGTTAACTTGCATGGCGGTTCACCTGCTAACTTCCTTGATGTTGGTGGTGGCGCGACAAAAGAGCGCGTTATTGAAGCATTTAAAATTATTTTAACTGATGACAATGTCAAAGCAGTTTTGGTTAATATTTTTGGCGGAATTGTGCGTTGTGACTTAATTGCTGAAGGGATTATTGGCGCCGTTGAAGAAGTGGGTGTACAAGTCCCTGTTGTTGTTCGACTTGAAGGCAACAACGCAGAATTAGGACGAGAAGTTCTAGATAAAAGTGGTTTAAATATTATTGCTGCCAGCAGTTTGACCGATGCAGCAGAAAAAGTGGTTGCAGCAGCGGAGGGCAAATAAATGAGCATTTTAATCGACAAAAATACCAAAGTTATTTGCCAGGGTTTTACCGGTTCTCAAGGAACTTTTCACTCAGAGCAAGCCATTGAGTATGGTACAAAAATGGTTGGTGGTGTAACGCCAGGAAAAGGTGGTCAAACCCATTTAGGTTTGCCCGTATTTAATACGGTGGCAGAAGCTGTTGAATCGACTGGTGCAGAAGCGTCTGTTATTTATGTTCCAGCACCATTTTGTAAAGACTCAATTCTTGAAGCGGCAAACGCTGGAATCAAACTGATTGTCTGTATTACAGAAGGCATTCCTACATTAGATATGTTGGATGCTAAAGTGAAATGTGATGAACTTGGCGTTCGTTTAATTGGGCCAAACTGCCCTGGTGTGATTACACCTGGTGAATGCAAAATTGGTATTATGCCTGGTCATATTCATTTGCCCGGTAAGGTGGGAATTGTTTCTCGCTCTGGTACACTAACTTATGAAGCTGTAAAACAAACAACTGATGCTGGTTTTGGACAAACAACCTGTGTTGGAATTGGTGGTGATCCAATTCCAGGTACTAACTTTATTGACGTACTGGAAATGTTTGAAAAAGATCCAAAAACCGAAGCGATTGTGATGATTGGTGAAATTGGTGGTACTGCTGAAGAAGAAGCGGCCGCTTATATCAAACAAAATGTAACCAAGCCTGTTGTATCTTATATTGCTGGTGTAACTGCACCTCCAGGCAAGAGAATGGGACATGCTGGTGCAATTATTTCTGGTGGTAAAGGTACTGCGGATGAAAAATTTGCGGCACTTGAAGATGCTGGTGTAAAAACAGTACGCAGTCTTGCTGATATTGGTCAGGCTTTGAAAGAGTTAACTGGCTGGTAAATCAAATCATTATGTGATTGACAAAAAAACCGGCTTTGCCGGTTTTTTTGTTTAAAAAGGCAGAAAATTATATTTGTGGTTTTGTAGATTTATTATATGCTACTTTTTGCTGAAACCATTCCGTTATGATGCAATAGCTACGAAGCGATAATTATGAAGCAATAGAAGTTATTTTTGAGTCTATTGTTAAAAGCAAAAACTTAAAAGTGGTAAATTGTTATGCAAAACTGGGTAACCCCCGTTACTTTAAAAAGTGAGCTTATCACTTTACGTCAACTAGAGCCTGGCGATAAGGAGCAACTGCTTGCCGCTGCAAAAGATGGCAATTTATCTGATTTGTGGTTTACCGGCGTTCCGAATGAATCATCTATTGATAACGTACTAGCCAAAGCATTTGGTGCACTGCAAAGCGGAGAAGAATTTCCTTTTGTTGTTGTCCATAATTCAACAGGTAAAATAATCGGTAGTAGTCGATATTGCCAAATCGACAGTATTAATCGACGATTAGAAATTGGATATACCTGGTATGCAAAGTCTTTTCAGAAAACCGATGTTAATACTCAAGCAAAACTTTTACTTTTACAACACGCATTTGAAGCCTTAAACGCAATAGCCGTTGAATTTCAAACACATTGGTTTAATTTTAATTCGCGCCAGGCAATTTTGCGCTTAGGCGCCAAGCAAGATGGCGTGCGTCGAAATCATCGTATTATGCCTGACGGTTCATTTCGTGATACGGTCATATTTTCAATCATCCAGTCTGAATGGCTAGGGGTAAAAGCCAACCTCGAATTTAAGCTTAAGCAGCATAATAAATGAGCTGATTTTCGGAAATATCTGATTTTATAAAAAGATACAGTAACAAGTTAGGCGAAAACAGCTTGTTATTTTAGCTAAGTTGGATAGACTCAGGTAAATATGTTTTGTTGCGTCAATAATTTCATATGTCTTATTCCTATCAATTTGATTTTTCTGCTAATAGTGATGCCATGTATGACGTGGAGCAGCGTCAACGAAAAGCAAAAACGATGATAGCGGTTTTGCAGGATTATTTTGAGCAACCGCTCGAACAGTTTAATTTGCTTAATCTTGGTGGTTCGACAGGGATCATTGATGAATATTTATCGCGTTATTTTCAACAGGTAACGGGTGTTGATATCGATGAACCAGCAATTAACTATGCGCAACAAACCTTCAAAAAAGATAATCTCAAGTTTGCTGTTGGTGATGCGATGGATTTGCAATATGAATCTGAACAATTCAATGTGGTTATTTGTTCTCAAGTTTACGAACATGTGCCAGATGCAAAACAAATGATGAAAGAAATTTGTCGGGTACTCAAGCCTGGTGGTGTCTGTTACTTTGCTGCGGGTAACCGCCTTGTTTGGAATGAGCCGCACTATCGCTTACCTTTACTATCAGTAATACCTAAATGTTTTGCTCATTGGTACTTACAACTGACAAAGCGTGGAACGTATTACTATGAAAATCACAGAACACTTTGGGGGCTTAACCAATTAGTTAGTGCGTTTACTCGAATAGATTACACAAAAAAAATTATTGATTCTCCTTCGAAATTTGGGGCTGATTATATGCTGCCTGAGGGCAGTCGCAAAGCAAAACTTGCATCGTTAATCGCTCGCTACTTTTACTTTATGGTGCCAGGATATATCTGGTTATTGCAAAAACCGACTGATTAGTAATTAGCAAAATGGGCATGGACAATCTTAAATTGATTGCTTTCTTTCAGTAACGTCAAGCTTACGGGACCGGTTTGTAATGTATTTTTAATTGCATTTTTAAAGTGCCAAATTGCAGTGACTTGATAGGCGGTATCACCCAATGGCTGATACTCGATATCCGTTAACCACAGTTTGTTCTGTTGCGTTTTACCTTTGGGTACAAAGCCAAATCCCTGATGATGTTTAACTATTGCATTGTAACTACGTATGAGGCCTTGGGTCTCAGAAGAAAAGTAGGTTAACCGCTTATCTTGAATAAATAAATTGGGCAACTGGTCTAAGTTGTAGTTATTCCAAAATTTAACCCACTGCTCGACTGTTACCTGTGCTTGAGTCTGATTGTTTAAAAAGCGCTTTTTATGAACTTCATTTTGTGTCGGTTTTAGTTGATTCCCTTCGATAGATTGATTTTGACTAAATACAGTTGTACTGACAAGTGCCAATAAACTTACTAAATGCCGAGCATGTAATTTGTGTGCTATAAAAATCTCAAAAGCAAAACTTAAAATCGATTTTAAGTAATATTTTATTATGTGCATATTTCTTCTGTTTATTTTCTATGTTTACTCGGATAATTTAAGAGACTAATATTTTTAGATTGTAGTCGTAATAAGAAGTTAAAAATATTGTAAAAATTGTTTGGCTTGTAATATTGAATAATTGGCAAAAGAGTTCACTTACTATACATATTCAATTATTATTCAATTCAAGAATTAAATAGCAATTTACTTAAATTAGGGGAGTTAACATGAAAGGAAGACTAATTTTATCATTTTTAATTTTGATATCATATTTTACTGCGATGCCCATAACCCAGGCAAAAAGTAAGGGAATTAGTGCAGAGCTGCTATTTGGCAAAGCAGAAGTTTCCGCTATGACAATGTCTCCAGATGGAAAATATTTAGCGGTAGTTATTCCACAAGAAAATACTGACTTAATTAATATTCTCGATCTCGATACTAAAAAGCCGACTTATTCATTTAAGATGGGGAATGATAAATATATGGGGCGTTTTCGATGGGCAAATAATACACGTTTGCTCATTGAACCAGCGATTAAGGGTGGATTTAGGGAGCAACTTTATTTAACGCAAAAACTTCAAGCAATTAATTTTGATGGTTCTAAAAATCGTCATATTTACGGTTACCAATCTAATTTTTCGAGTTCTATAGCTGGTAGACGACTTAACAGACGCCGTACAGTGGGCTATTCAACAAAAAATTGTGGCTAAAGATCGAGTGTGTATTTATGGTGGCAGTTATGGTGGCAGTTATGGTGGTTATGCCGCTTTAATGGGCGTGATTAAAGAGCCAGATTTATTTCAATGTGCTGTGAGTTTTGCCGGTGTCTATGATCTTAACTTAAAGTTTGATAAAGGTGACTTTCTAGAAAATAACTGGAGCGAAGCTTCTTTAGTTAAAATAATGGGCGATAATGAAAAGTTTCTTGCGCAAAAATCACCGGTTAACCTGGTTGAAAAAATAAAAGTTCCTTTATTTTTATCTCATGGTACAAAAGATGAAAGAGTGCCTTTTGAACACTATGAAAAATTAGTTGTAGCACTGAAAAAAAATCGTATTGAATATGAAAGCTTAGTGTTAAAAGGTGAAGCGCATGGATTTCAAAATAGTAAAAATGGTATTAAGTTTTATAAAAAAGTGCTTGAATTTTTAGATGATGTGTTTGAGCTGTAATCAGTTTGATTGATTTTTTATTCTGGCTTTTGTTAATGAGTTTAATTACCACTAAAGTTTTGAATAAAACTATCTAAACCTTAAGAAAAAGGCATGATTATCATGCCTTTTTCTTATCCACACTCAATCACTTACATTTTATAATCGATTCCAAAATAGAAAAAGCGACCTCTGGCACTGACGGGGAATGAATACGCTGTCATGAATGGTTTTTCATCTGTTAGGTTTTTAATACCACCATAAACGGCCATTTCTTCAGTAAACTGATAAGCCGCATTAAGATGATGTATCCATTGTTCATCTTGCATCACTACATCGCCATACAAATATTGTTGTTCTATTTCAACGTAACCTAGAAGTTGCTCACTCATATACTGTGATTGAGTACCGACTTTTAGATTGTTCCACTCCCAGTTAAGATATAAATTACCAGCCAATTCTGGTCGGTTAACTTCTTTTAATTCAGGATTTACGACAGTGAGATCATTCGGATTAGTAAATTGATTTAATTTATGAACTTTAGTACCTTGAAATTTTGTAGAAAACTGATGTTCTTCATAATTAAATTGATAACCGATAGAAAAGTCAAAGCCTGATGTTTCTAATTTTGCAAAATTGATTAAGGTGCTTTCAATAAAGTTAAATCCACCATTTTGGGTACTACGATTTAATAATTCACAAAAGGCAATATTTAACTCGGGGCCAATAAAGCAAGAATTAACAATATCCTGATCATCAACTTCTTGAATAGCATCTTCAATTTCAATTTGCCAGTAGTCAATACTCAACGCAAATCCTTGCAAATAATCAGGTTGGTAAATTAATCCAAATGTATTGGTATCGGCCGTTTCTTCGATGAGTTCGGCGTTGCCCCGCTGAACTCCCCCAAAAGCCGCTGAAAGCGGATCGGCAAAATTGTAATTGCCTGAATCGTCATTAGGACTAAAGTTGATTGACGCGAAATAACTTTCACAATTGGCTTGTGTTTGTTGTGCTAATGCTTGATTATTTTCTGCCATAGCCGTAATTTGAGCGATATCACATGGATCATTAGGGCGAAAAGTTGTACCCACTTCAGGACCAAATAGTTCTGTGATATTAGGGGCTCTCACTGCGACCGAAGTTGTCGCTCTAAGTGTTAAATCGTTATATGGCTGATAAAATAGATTAGCTTTCCATGTAGTCGCACTACCAACAGTGGTATAGTCTGCAAATCTGACGGCTAGCTCTAGTGTCAATTCTTCTGCCCATTGTTCACCAAGTAGTAAGGGAATTGCCGACTCCATAAAGACTTCTTTAACTGAGTAGTCTCCCTGTTCGTTGTTAATTCGCAGCGCCGGTCTGAACACTAAAGATTCATTATTTGAGTGTTCTGATATATGCGTACCTGCAGGGAAGGGCGAACCACTTGGGATGATTCCTCGTTGGAGTGCATCAAAGGTCGCAGCCGATTTTTCTTTGCGTAATTCGGTTCCAATGACAAACGAGAGTGGACCCGCTGGCAATTCGAAATAATCGGTAGAGTCACCGGCGATATAACCTGAAAATACCAGTTGTTCTAATTTGCTTTTGGTATTTGAGTCTGTGGTGACCCAATCAATCGCTTCTTGCGTTATTCCGCGATGTCCTGCCCAGATGTTCATGGGGACGCATTCTCCATTTCCCGGGGTGAATGAGAAATACCCAGGATCATAAACCGGAATATCAAATGGAGTTGTCATTGGGGCCGCATTTGGATCGACTTCAACACGACATGCAGGATTGCCTGTTAGTGGATCGATGACCGCGTCAATGGCGGCGAAAAACCGATCATTAATGATCGAATTTTTTTGATGAATGGTTTCTTCATATTGACCCCAGTTTAAACTCATTTCAAATTGCCACGAATTGTCAAAACTACCCTGAAGTCCGGCGACCACTCGGGCAGTATCACGGTTAGTCGTTTGTTCACTATTGCCAATGAATATGGGGTCCATGGTGATCGCAACGCCCCCATATTGAGTTGCCACTGGTTGAATAAAAGTTGGTAAGTATGGATTGTCGGGCGCGCCTAACAGCAAATCCCAAAATGATTTTGGATTGCTTTCATTTTTTGATTTTTGAGTAACATATTTGATTTCGGCAAATGCGGTTGTATTTGATGTCAGGTCATAGTTTGCAATGAGATTTAGCGAAATATTTTCTTGTGGCAATATAATGTATTCATCATCTTGAACTAAAGTATTGAATGAGTCACCTCCAAATCCTTGAAAGTCATTGGCAATTAAACCGTCATGGATTGGTCGATAGCTACCATCTGCGGTAACATTCCAGCAACCACCAACAATGCCATAAGATGCCTTGCCATAAACCGAGTTATAACCGGTAAATGAGTCGAGACAGTCTGGTCGCCCATTACCGTCTAAATCGATATTCGTTAACGGATCAAAACCGTCGCCGGTAAATGGATTGCCTGGAATAATATAGCCATAGCCAGATGTAAACGGGAAAGTCCTCTCTGGTAAAATTATTCGTTGTGGAGCGTTCGCTGCTCGAGCAATCAGAGCCAGTTCCTGCTCAGTGAGTGTTGGGGTTGTACCAAATTGTGTTAAATAATCAGCGATAAAATCTTCAGCTTTAGGAATTTCCAATCCAAAGTTAAATAAACCTGTTTGAGCGTAATTAAAATAGCGGGCAAAGTTCGGTGTCGCTTGTTCACTGATATCACCTTGTTGAAAACGTAATGCCGGATTGACCCAATCCTGTGCTGAACCTATCAAGCGACCATTTTTCCGCTCATAGGCTCTCAAACCTTGGTCTTTAGTGTAGTCAATGGCTACCGCAATATTTCCTTTGGCACTGTCAAAGTTACTGCCCCAAACCAATGATAGCGCGTCTTGTCGTGCATCACTTTCTTTAGAAATTCCCGATTGAAAGTCGACTTCAAATCCTTCAAAATTTTTATTTAAAATAAAATTAACTACGCCGGTTACCGCATCGGCACCATAAATTGCAGATGCGCCACCACTGAGCACTTCCACTCGGTCGAGTAATTTAACCGGGATTGAACCAACATCTACGGCTGCTTGCCCAGTTACACCGGCAACATGACGTCGACCGTTAACTAATACCAATGTTCGGTTAGTGCCCAATCCACGCAAATTGAGTACATTTGCACCATCAGATAAATCAGCACCATTATTTTTTGAGCCTTCAGCTGTAACAGAAGAAAATAGTGCAGGTATATCGTTGACAACATCGGCAATTGAAATTTCACCTGATTGTTTAATCGCAGTTGCATCTAATGATTGAACTGGTGAAGTAGAAGCCAGGTTAGGATCTCTGGCGAGTCTTGAACCAGTGATGACAACCTTTGGAACATCTTCTTCACTGATTTCTGGTGCAATGGTATCGGCAGCATTGATAGACGGTATTAATGATGCAGTAAACACTGCTGTAATCACTGTATTAATCCGATTCTTTTTGAAAACATTGAATTGATTTAATACTGTTGGGTCAAGTGATATCATTATCGACTTCCTCACAAATGTTTATTTCTATTTTTTGTTAGTTTGAATAATTAAAATAATTGCTTTTACTTTAATGAAAAGAATAAAAAGAAGTTGTTTTTCAAGATAAATAATTTGACAGGACAAACCTACTATTCATTACGCCATTCACTGACATAATATACAGCGTATCGCCGAGTTTTAAACTGAAAAAACCTTTTAGTCATGGGTCATGTTTGATTAGAGCACTTCACTTAAAAACATCAGGTCAAAAGTTCCGTGCTTAAGCATTGGTAGTGTGTGTAGTATACCCTAGTTTTGTTTCGTTTAAATTTAATAACGCTAAACTTTTAACTTTTAATGTTCTAGTTAAGGATACTATAAGAAATTTGTAATTTTGTTCAGGAGAAATGTGAAATCGTTATTAAACGAATCAACTAAAATAAGAGTTAATCGGTGATAGATTGATGCAAATTAATGAAAATCTCTTATAGGTATTTTTGTGGTTTTGGTCGTCGAACCTAGATTAGTGAGTTTATGTTGGCTATTGAAAAGGACATTAGAGTTAATATTAAATCAATATTAAATCAATATTAAATCAATATATTCTACGAATGAAGTATGGACATACAGTTTTTTGCCCATAAAATTTTAATGCTTATAAAAAATGATTATATTTGGAGTTCATAGTGAATAAATTAGCTTACTGGTTTAAAAGCGTCAGCCTAAAAAATCGGTTGTTTAAAAGATTAACTAAACTGATAGGGTTAATTATTGTGTGTGCTTAAGTTAATGCAGCAGACAAGGCTTCACATCCGTTATTAGGTGGTTTTCAAGGCGCAAGACTCAATCAGTCGACCGCCTATAACTATTATGAAGTAAATTGGCCTGTTGATAAGGTCGAAGATTATCAGTAGGTCAAAACACAAAAGGTTTCGGGGCATGCATTTTTGAAAAGTATGTTATCGAAAATAAAGCTGTTATTGAAGTGATTAGAAATTACCAGCGGGCTTTTTCACAATCGGGTTTTGAAATAATATTTCAATGTTTACCCAATACCTGCGGTTCTGAAATAGAGTCGTTCTTAGAGCAACCGAGAATTTTAGGTAACCTTTCACCCAATTTTCGCCAAGAGTCACCGGTATTTTTTGTTAAACATGTTGCTAATAACCAAACTTCTTATTTGTTACTAAGCTCATCTGACTGGTCAAATTATATTGATATCTATTTATCGATTATTGAAGTGTATCAACCTGTTTATGACAAAGTGAAAATTGATAATGCCGCATATCAAAAACACCTAAATGGTAATGTTAATAATTATGGTAAGGTTGATAAAGATATAGAGAACAGTCAAGATCATCCTTTAGTTTCACGTTATAAAACATTTAATTTTATTGATGTTGCTCTACCAATTAAAGCAATTAGTTCCGATGAACCAAAAAGTGAAATTCTTACGGTAGAAGGCCGAGGAACATTTATTAAATATATGACTGCGCTTGGCGTATCGCAACTGGATGTGTTAAGAAATTATGATAATGCTTTTAAACAAGCTGGATTTCAACCTTTATTGGCGTGTGAAAATCAGGATTGTGGTAATTATATGGAGAATTATCTGGAAAAAGACACGGTATTTAGAAAAATAGGACCGAATCTAAAAAGTGAAAGTCCGGTCAGAGTTATGAAGCATAGTAGTGAGGGAAAAAATACTTATGTTGCTTTGGCTATTGCAGATTGGGAGCGAGAGCTGGATATCTTTTTAGCAGTACTAGAAGAAGGTGAGCTCAAGCAAGGTAAAGTTGCCATCAATGCGGATTATCTTGCGAGTAAAATTGCAAAAACAGGTAAAGTTGCTTTGTACGGTATTGAGTTTGATTTTGATTTTGATAGCGATAAAGTAAAATCAAAATCTTTTACTTTAATTAAAGAAATCGCTAACTACTTAAAACATAATGCCGCACAAAAAATCTATATTGTTGGACATGCTGGTGCAACTGGTGATGAAGATTATAATATTTTACTTTCTAAAAAACGCGCCCAATCGGTACGAAAAATTCTAATTGAGCAACACCAAATTGCTGCTGATCGACTGAAAGCTCGTGGTGCAGGTGATTGGGCACCAGTTTCAACTAATCAAAATGAGGAGGGTAAAGCTTTAAGTCGTCGAGTAGAACTGGTTTTAGATTTATAAGATAACAGGGATTGCAGGTCTAAAAATCTATAGAAAAAGCCAGTCTGGTTTGGTTAGCAATTTGCATGCTGTTATAAATAGTGAATACGAAAAAGTGGCAGGTTACTTGAGTTTACTTATAGTAATGTTAAAAAAATATAGCGGCAGTTTTAGGGGTAAAAGCTAATGAAAAAATGTTTTTTGAAGGAAAGAAATAAAATGGCTGGCAGCTAATTTTGCTTTTATGAAATGAGCATCGTTATGATTTTGATAAATTAGAAAAATGGTGATGTAAATGGGGTAAGCAGGGCTGTATTTGCGGAAGATAGCATACTCAAAAATTGAATATTTATCATTCCGCAAAAAGTTACCACCAGTATGTTTAAAATGGCGAATTACTTAATGAATACCGGCTAAAACAGTGAGCAACTTGACTACATTTTTATAAAGTGTAACGCTTTAAACTGTAAATAATTTAATTAACTCGCTTGTTTTAAGGCAATCCACGTATCAACTTTTTGGGTTAGAACTTTCATCGAAACTGCACCGCCTAACAAAATTAAATCGTGAAATTCTGCTAAGTCAAATTTATCCTTAAGTTGTTTTTGTGCCTTATCACGTAACGATAGAATTTTCAGCATACCTAATTTATAGCCCAAAGCTTGACCTGGCCATGCCATATAGCGTTCAATTTCACGGGTGACATCTGATTTTGCTGTGCCTGTTTTTGCTGCCATGTATTCAATAGCTTGCTCGCGAGACCAGCGTTTGTGATGAATACCGGTATCAACAACGAGACGTACTGCGCGGAATAATTCTGCTTGTAAACGTCCAAGATCACCAAAGGGATCATCTTTATAAACGCCTAACTCAGCAGCAACTTTTTCAGCATATAAAGCCCAACCTTCGGCGTAAGCATTGTAAGGGGCAATTCTGCGCAACAACGGGAGAGCATCTTGTTCAAGGTTTAATGAACCTTGCCAATGATGTCCAGGACTGGCTTCGTGGTAGGTTAAAGTTTTTAAACCAAATTTAGGATTGGCTTTGATATCTTTTAAATTAATCCAATAAATACCTGGCTTAGTACCATCGATTGCTGGTGGTGTATATTGACCGCCAGGTGCACCATCTTGGATTGCTGCGGGAAATGATCTTACTTCAACCGTATAATTGGGGTTGGTTTTAAAAAGCGGTTGCATAAGCTCACTGATTTCTTTAATTTGCAAATTTAAATCAGCCAGTAGCTGTTTTCTTCCTTCTGCTGAGTCTTCATAAAGAAAACGGGGTTCCTTAGCCAGTTCATTCATGCGCTCACCAACGCTGCCAGACTGATAGCCTTGTGACTTTAAAATTCTATTCATAGTGTTACTGATTCGTTCCACCTCACTGACGCCTACTTGATGAATTTGCTCTGCGTCTAGTTCACTATCACCCAGTTGTAAAATAGCATCTTGGTAGTATTTTTCGCCACTCGGTTGTGCCCATATTCCTGATTCTTCACGTGCTTTCTCTATTAAATTTTCGGTTTGTTTCAGTGCTTTTTCATAGGCTGGATAAACTTGTTGAGTTACAGCACTAATCGCCTGGGCTATAAGTTTAGCTTTTTGTTCTTTATTTAAATTGTCAACTTGGTCAAGTTTTTCAATAAAGCTGGTGACTAGTGGGTTTTTTTCGGGGGCGTCGGCCAAAAAGTTATTGATATAACGAACACTACCTTGCAAAATAATTTTAGGCGGAATCCAGTTTTTGTTGGCATCTGCGAGCTGCTTTTGTAATACACTATCTACAAAATGGTCAAACTCTTCAAGTCTTTGAATATAATCTTGTGCTTGTTTTTCATTCTTAACGGCTTGATCACTTTGCATATATCGCGGAATATCAATCAAAGGTCCATTAATCTGATTGATAACAAATGGAGACAATCCCATCCAGACATCAATATAACCCATATTAAAATCGGGAATGCCTGCGAAATAACGGGTTAAGTGTGCCATTACTTGTTGGTTTTCTGTTGCGATACGATTATCAGATGGAACTTTTACCGCTCGGATTTGTTGAGAAATTTGGTGTAATTGCTGACGAAGTTTCTGTTCGTTTTTTTCGGAGTAATTTTCTAGCCGGTTAGCAAAATAAATGCCGACATCTTTTTCTGATAAACCATATAAAGTTGCCGAAGCCGCTCTAGATTGGAATAATACTTTAGTGGCTTGTTGGTACAATTTATTGAGCGTTTGCTCTGGGTTAAGTGTTTTTTGTGAGGGATTTTTTTCCGATTGTGCGACTGGTAAAGGTGCTTGCTTGGAAATTTCATTAGCTTGCTGTGTTTGCTGATTGCAGCTAATTAGTAAAATAGAAGAAGCTAATAAGCATCCGAGTAATTTTATTTTCATTATGTATCAACCATTTAATTAAACTAGAATTAAAATAGTGTGTCATAAAATTATGGCAATTACCATACAAACCTTAAGGCATAGGTAAGAGCAATGTATGACATAATTGATAAAAAGTTTGGTAAATATCGTTTATGGCATCAACACTTTTGATGTAGCGAAAAGTGGTGAAATTTTTGGTAATAGAAAAGCCGGTAACACCGGCTTTTTATAAAATGAAAAAGTAACTTTTTACTGGGATATTTTAAAGAACAGCTTTTAGAGATTGAGCGACATATTCTAAACAATGTGTATTTAGTCCGGCAACATTGACACGACTCGAATCTGCCATGTAAATGGAATATTCACTTTTTAATCGCTGAACTTGTTCTTTAGTGATCCCTAAATAACTGAACATACCTTTTTGTTGAGTAATAAAACTAAAGTCCTGTTCAATACCTTGTAATTGAATTTGTTTTAGTAGTCCTGCTCTTAATGACTTAACTCTCAAAGCCATCGAGTTTAATTCTGCTTCCCATTCTGTACGAAGAGAATCATTTGATAAAACGAGATCAACTAAAAATCCACCATACGCTGGAGACATTGAGTAATTAGCTCGTGCAACATCTTGAATTTGTGTTTGAATAGCCTGAGCTTGTTCTTTTGATTTGGTCTGGATTAATAAGCTACCGGTTCTTTCTCGATATAAACCAAAATTTTTGGAGCACGAAGTGGCAACAATCATTTCGTCAACTTTTTCTGCCAAGTAACGAACACCTTTAACATCTTCTTCCAGTCCATCACCGAGTCCTTGATAAGCGATATCAACAAAAGGAATAAATCCGTTTTGTGCGGCTCGGCTAGCGACTTGTTGCCAGTTTTCAAATGATAAATCAGCACCCGTAGGATTGTGACAACAACCGTGTAATAATACGATATCTGTTGGGCCAAGTTGCGCCAGTTGTTCATCCATTGCAGTAAAGTTAACTGCACCAGTTGAATGATCAAAATACGGGTAAGTCTTGATATTTAATCCTGCTGACTTGATTAATGGAATATGGTTGGCCCATGTTGGATCGCTTACCCAAACAGTTAACTCGCCTTTAACACGCTTAATCAATTCTGCACCAACGCGCAAGGCGCCACAGCCGCCAGGCGTTTGAATTGCGGCGATACGCTCGTCTTTTAAAATAGAAGAGTCTTTACCAAAAACCAGTGATTTAACCCCTTGGATAAATCCAGGTACGCCACCAGGACCAATATAAGTTTTACTGTCTTCTGTCTCTAAATGTTGTTGGGCTGCTTTTTGTACCGCACTCATTATCGCAGTATGACCTGATTCATCACGATAGACACCTACACCCAAGTCTACCTTTTTGGGATTCGGATCATCTCTGAATTGACTGATCAGTCCTAATAAAGGGTCGGCAGGTAAGGCATTGAGTTGATCAAACATTGATTAGCTCCATCAATTAATTTTTATGGTTCAAGTAAAAGTTCAGGCCGATAATTGTACTCTGTATACTTGGTAATTGACTAGTTATGTTTATAGATTAACGTATTAAAAAACCAAAAGTTATGGTTATTAACAGCAAATATTGCAAGAGATTGAATCCGTGGTCACTAATGACTAAAATGTCTCCTTCGCTGATAGGTATTGTTGAGTCGGATGAGTCATTTGCTCAAATTTCAGCCTTTTTAACATAAGAAAATTAAAAGTAGCTTGTTTAAGAAATAAAGCTATAAGAAACAAAATTTCAGAATCAGGCTTCGTCATTTTAATTAACCTATACCGCAATTTACGGTAAACGTTTTTTTGGTTAAATCATAACCTATCAAATAACATGGCCAAATCAAGTACATGACAAAGTACAAGTTGAAATATTGTGCAAAATAAATTGCTAAATTTAGGAGTCGAGTGTCTGTGATGCGAATAGGTCATGGTTATGATGTGCATGCATTTGGTGGTAATAAACCACTGATTATTGGTGGTGTCAAAATAGATAACCATATAGGTTTAATTGCACATTCTGATGGTGACGTGCTGTTACATGCGGTATGCGATGCCTTGTTGGGAGCCGCAGCTCTTGGTGATATTGGTCGCCATTTTCCCGATACCGATCAAAAATTTGCCAATGTTGATAGCCGTGATTTATTGCGCAGAGTTTATCAATTAATTGCTGATAAAAGTTATTTAATCAGTAATATTGATATCACGGTGGTTGCACAAACACCCAAAATGTCACCTTACATTTCACAGATTTGTCAAAATCTGGCGGAAGATTTAGCAATTGGTATTGACCAGATTAATGTAAAGGCAACCACAACAGAATCTTTGGGTTATATTGGCCGAAAAGAGGGGATCGCAGTACATTGCGTTGTAATTATTGAAAAAATGCCTGATTCCAATGATTGAATTACCACTGCCAAATGAATTATTTGAACAACTGCCGCGTCTCAATCAGCAACCTCTGATTGACGCTCATTTACGCACGGTTGCGGATGATTTTCAGGTTAATGAGATACTTTCATTTGAGCCTGAGGGAGTTGGTGATCATTTATTTTTATATATTGAAAAACAAAATTGCAATTCTGATTGGGTAATTTCTTATCTACAACGTCATTTTAAATTGAAGCCTGCCGATGTTGGCTATGCGGGAAAAAAGGATCGCTACAGCATTTCTCGTCAGTGGTTTAGCCTTTATTTTCCAGAGAAGAGAAGTAATGAAGTTTCGGCTATTGTCGAGACCATTGATAATGATTCTTTTAAAGTATTAACCGTAACCAGGCATGTGAAAAAGTTGCGTGTTGGTGCAATTTCTGAAAATCAATTTTGCATAACTTTACGTGGTTTGACTGAAAAACTTGACGAACAAATTTTTGGCTCATTAATTGCGAATGGTTTTCCTAATTACTATGGTTATCAGCGCTTCGGTCATCAGGGAAATAATCTTAGTAAAGCATTGCAAGTTTTGGCCGGTAAAATAAAAGTGAAATCTCGCTCTCGTCGAGGTATCTATTTATCTGCTTTGCGCAGTTATTTATTTAATATTCAAGTCGCGTATCGTATCAATCATCAATTGTGGTCAACAGCCCTTGATGGCGATTGCTTCAGTTTATCTGGCAGTCGCTCTTACTTTCATTGTGATAAAGTTGACCAGCCAACTATTGAACGATTAGCGCAGGGCGATGTAAGTATCAGTGGCTGGTTAGTTGGACAGCAAGCCTCAGAAGTGACTGGTGCTGCTTTAACGTTGGAACAATCTGCATTGACTGATTTTCAACCGGTTATTGCTCTCATTCAAAGTAGCCCTCTAGGCCAAAGATTACAATCTGCGCGTCGGCCTATACGAGCATTTGCACGTGATTTTAAGGTTTTGGCTAGCAATCAGCAGCAACTCACCCTACAATTTGGCCTGCCAAGTGGCAGTTATGCAACATCATTGTTAAGAGAGTTGTTTAGAATAAAGGATTTGGCCCTGTTAGAGAATCGAAATGATTAATATATTGCTAAGTAATGATGATGGTGTAGATGCGCCTGGGATAATTATTCTCGAAAAAGTACTTTCTCAAAAGCATACTGTAACTGTTGTTGCACCACACAGAAATCGCAGTGGTAGCAGCAATGCATTGACATTAGATAATCCTATTCGCTGTAAGCAGTTAGATAATGGTTATTATTCAGTATCAGGCACGCCTTGTGATTGTGTTCATTTAGGTTCGCATCGCATTATGCATCAAATGCCTGATATTGTGATATCGGGCATTAATCGCGGTGCAAATCTTGGTGATGATGTTCATTATTCAGGCACCGTGGCTGCTGCGATGGAGGGGCGTAGTATGGGATTTCCCGCAATTGCTGTCTCTCTGGCGGGTAATGAATGTTATAACTATGTGACTGCGGCAAAAGTGATTGAACGAATGCTACAGCATTTAGGTGAATATCCATTAACTTCAAATATTATTCTTAATGTTAATGTACCCGATTTACCTATCGAAGACATAAAAGGTTATCAAATTACCCGTTTAGGTAGCCGTCATCGTGCAGATACAATTGTCGCTGGAGAAGATCCTCGCGGCGAAACAGTTTATTGGCTTGGGCCACCTAGTCAACCTCAAGATATTGGTGAAGGGACTGACTTTAACGCCTTAATAAATGGATATGTTTCAATTACACCTTTGATCATTGATTATACAGCTTATCAAAGTTTTAATGCTGTAAATGAATGGATGTCAAAATTATGATTTCAAAAAATCTTGCCGGTATTGGAATGACTTCGCAGCGAACGCGCAGTCGGTTAATTCAGCGCTTGCGAGATAAAGGCATTGTAAGTGAACAAGTACTTGCGGTAATGGAAAAAACACCGCGCCATATTTTTATTGATGAGGCTTTATCGCATAGAGCCTACGAAGATTCTGCTTTACCAATTGGTATGGGACAAACCATTTCTCAACCATATATAGTTGCTCGAATGACAGAATTGTTAGCAATGAGTGGCAAGCTTGATGATGTACTTGAAGTGGGTACTGGGTGTGGTTATCAGACCAGTATTTTGGCGGGTGTTGCGCGCCGAGTCTATACAATCGAGCGAATTAAGCCTTTATTAAAGCAAGCTGCGGAACGATTTAAAACATTACAATTGCATAATGTTACTTTTCAACATGGTGATGGATATTTGGGGTGGCCCGCTCAAGCACCTTTTGATGGCATAATTGTTACCGCTGCACCAGAGCAAATTCCACAACCATTGATTGATCAATTAGCCATCGGTGGTCGTATGGTAATTCCTGTGAGTATGCCACAAGGTATACAGCAACTCCATTTACTCGAAAAATCAGAAGAGGGTATCAGCCGCATGCGGGTTGAAGAAGTTAAGTTTGTTCCTTTACTCGGGGGAATTATAGAGTGAAAATTTTTACTCCCATGTATGAAACCTGTTTGCGTTGGGCAAAACACCAATACGCCACTTATTATTTAGGGGTGATGAGTTTCGCTGAATCGATTATTTTTCCAATTCCAGTTGATGTGATGCTGGCACCCATGTGTTTGGCCAGATTAGACAAAGTTTGGCACTATGCACTGGTGGCCACAGTGACGAGCGTGCTCGGAGGTGTGTTTGGATATTTTTTAGGCATGTTCTTTTTTGAAAGTCTGATTTATCCTTTACTGGAAAAATTTAATTATGTACCAACTTACGAACATGCTGTGCAGTGGTTTGATAAGTATGGAGTCTGGGTAGTTTTTGTGGTTGGTTTTGCTCCGATCCCTTATAAAGTCTTTACCATTAGTGCTGGAGCGCTAAACATGGCACTTATTCCCTTTATTATTGCTTCAATTTTTGGTCGGGCAGGGCGTTTCTACTTGGTCGCCGGTTTAATGAAATTAGGGGGAGTAAAGATGGAGAAAAAACTCCATCAGACGATTGATTATTTAGGATGGGGAGTTGTGATAGTTGCTATTTTTGCTTATTTGTTGTACAAATATGTTTAATAGTTAATTAAAACAACTAATTAAGCCATTAACCTAACCTATTACTTGAGATGAAGTATTATCTAGCTTAATTGATATGTTTAATATTTATACGAATTAATTGAATTAATTCAATACTTACCCACGCTGAGCCGTTAAATGCTGCGTAAGTTGAAGGTGCTGTGCTGACTTCAGCAGTGCCTTAAAAAAAGCCGTTAACGGAACCGTCGGTTTGTGATTCGCCGTTATTAACTATGCGATAGGTTTTTCAACAATTCAGTGAAAACATTGGACAATAAATTTTTCACCCAAACCTCAAAGTATTTTGTGGTGACTTTTTTATTTACTGCATTAATCGCGTGCAGTAATCATGCGCCTGCACCCGTATACGATCTATATTCCCATTCTTCTCCAACTCAAAAAGCGGGCAGAGTTAAGTCGGTTGAAAAAGATTATCAGAATGTTGATGTACGCGAAGTTAACTCTGATAAACAATTTCATTTAGTGAAACCCGGAGACACATTATTTTCTATTGCCTGGTATTACGCACGAGATCATGAAGAATTGGCGAGTATTAATCATATTAAAAATAATATTATTTATCCTGGACAAAGAATTTATTTACAGTCAATAAAACAACAGCCATTATTTGATCCCGAATCACTTATTTTAGCCTTAAATAAAGAAGTTTTAAAAAAGCCTGTTGAGTTATCTCCAAAAAATACTGCGCCGGTGCGTATCGCGAAAGTTGCAAAGCCCCTACCGGCTACTCGACTAGAAAAATCATCAGATAAGACGTCTATCACTAGGCAAAACTTAAAAAAGTCGGCTAAAGTTAATATTGTTGATAAAAAAAATAGAAGACCAAATACCTACCAGTCTATCGAAAATGACAATTCAATTAATTGGATATGGCCGACGGAAGGAAAAATTCTTAACCGGTTTTCTGCTAAAGGTAATACCAGTCGCGGCTTGGATATAGCTGCCTCAAAAGGTCAACCGGTTAGAGCAACAGCCCCAGGACGGGTTGTTTACGAAGGTAATGGATTGCGAGGTTATGGGAATCTGGTAATTATAAAACATAATAATAATTATTTGAGCGCATATGCGCATAACCATAAAGTGCATGTCTCTGAAAATGAGTTTGTAAATGCGGGTCAGAGAATTGCTGAAGTCGGAAGTAGTGGTACGCATATTGATAAGTTGCATTTTGAAATTCGCTACAAAGGTAAGCCGGTAGATCCACTAAACTACCTGCCGAAAAAAAATTACTAATTTTTTTTTTAAAAACCTAAAGTTATATTAATGACAGCCGATAAACTTCTTAAGGCTATCAAATAACAACAGTAGCAATAAAGTATAGTCGTGTTTTTTCGGGTTTTCATGTGGAGAAAACTCCAACTTTTTCAGGGACATGTGTCCGTATGGTGGAGAGCAAAACAATGACAAAAGAAACTGCAAGTTCCGTTACCCCATTTGATGATGATGATTTGGACCTACTTGAGCCTGATATTTCTCATTTAAAGGAAATTGATGATCAGGAAAAGTTCAAACAGGAAGATAATCGTAGAGAAGGTGGCTTTGATGCTACTCAAATGTATCTCGGCGAAATTGGTGCATCTCCCTTACTTTCTGCGGAAGAAGAAGTTTATTATGCTCGAAAAGCACTTAAAGGCTGTGAAGCTTCTCGTAAGCGAATGATTGAGAGTAATTTACGTCTGGTTGTAAAAATTGCTCGTCGCTATAACAATCGTGGTCTGGCCTTATTAGATTTAATTGAAGAGGGCAATTTAGGACTGATTCGAGCGGTAGAAAAATTCGATCCTGAACGTGGATTCCGTTTTTCAACCTATGCAACTTGGTGGATTCGTCAGACAATAGAGCGTGCGATAATGAATCAAACTCGCACGATTCGATTACCCATCCATGTAGTTAAAGAATTAAATGTTTATTTAAGAGCATCTCGCGAATTGGCTCAAAAGCTTGACCATGAACCAACTGCTGAAGATATCGCTAAAAAACTAGGTAAACCCGTTGAAACAGTTGCTCGAATGCTCGGTCTTAATGAAAGAATATCATCTGTCGATTGCCCCATTGGAACCGACAATGATAAGCCGCTTTTAGACACAATTGCTGATGAGCGCGAATGTGGTCCATCTAATCGTTTACAAGAAGAGGATCTAAAGCAAAGTATCGAATTTTGGTTGAACCAACTCGGTGAAAAACAAAAAGAAGTACTGGCCCGTCGTTTTGGATTATTAAACTATGAGGCTGCGACTTTAGAAGATGTGGGCTTAGAAATCGGTCTCACTCGAGAAAGAGTGCGTCAGATTCAGGTTGAAGCGTTGCGTAGACTTCGTTTTATGCTTGAACGCCAAGGTTTAACGCTATCTAGTATTTTCAATGTTTAAATCGACACTTAAACATTAATAAATAAAAAAAGCACAATATTAGTTGTGCTTTTTTGTCGCTGCTATTTTACTAGTTAACTCGTTATGAGCTGATAAACAAATCAAGCCTTATTGTTAATTATCGTCTTGAAACTCAAATTACAAAATACAATCACTGAATGGTTGGATACTTATTGTTATTCACTAGAGTTGATGACTAAAGCATGAATATCCGTTTGCATCATATCGCCAAGTGCTTTGTAGACTAATTGGTGCTGTTTGATGGTTTTTAGATCGGCGAACTGCTTGCTTTTAATCTTAACCGTGAAATGTCCCTTACCACTTCGTGCACCTACGTGACCCGCATGAAGGTGACTATCGTCGATAATTTCAATATGAGTTGGATCTAATGCCTCACTTAGGAGTTTAGTCATTTTTTCAATACGCGCTTGATTGTCCACCAGAAAAAACCTCATGAAAAAAGCTGTCTTATTAGGGTAGTACTTTTTTGAACGGTTTGACAGTCACAGATTGATAAACACCTGCTGCCAAATAGGGATCTTCATCTGCCCATACTTGAGCGTCAGCAAGTGAGTCAAATTGTGCAACAATTAGACTACCACTAAATCCGGCATCACCAGGCTCAGCATTATCAATCGCTGGGTGCGGGCCTGCCAGTATTAATCTGCCGTCTTCATTGAGTTGTTGTAATCGAGCAAGATGGGCAGGTCTTGTCGATAGTCTGAGTGATAAACTATTTTTTTTATCTTCAGCAATAATTGCGTAAAGCATGATTATTCCTTTTCGTTAGATTTATTAGGAGATGTTTTTTCAGAAAAATCAGTTTGTTGGTTTGATTCTTCTTTAGGTATATAAGGAAATATTTTACTGATTGTATAAATAACTAATGTCAAAGTTAGTCCCATTAAACCAAACAGTTTGAACTTTACCCAAAATGCTTCTGAAAAATTGAATGCAATATAAAGATTTAGAAAGCCAAAAAGAATATAGCCAACAGGCCATATTAGATTTATTTTTTTCCAAATATTTTCTGGGACATCAAGATTCTCTTCGATGGCAGCAGATAGCATTTCTTTGATAAAAAGCTTATTTAATATAAATTGACGGTATAAAAATATACCAGCCATTACCCAAACTAAAATGCTGGCTTTCCATTGAACATAAGCTGCATCATGAAAAACCACGGTCATCGCACCAAATACTGAAGTGATTAGCAACGTCCAAAGATGGAGTTTTTCAAATTTTCCGGTTAATAGCCGAGACCCGACAGTTTGAATCGCAGAAGCAATAATTAACCCTATTACAGCAGGTTGCATAGGGTCTTTTACGCCCGAATAAAAATAAATGCCGACAAAAACTAAAATAGGGAAAAAATCGAGGAAAATTTTCATAAAGTTAGTATCTCTTTCTCAACACGCTTTTGCAGTAGGGGATAATACTTATACAATTGTGTGGTTAAGTTGCTAATTCAAAAAGACAAATTAATCACTAAATTGTTATTCTATAAGCAATTTTAAAATACAGACCCGCTATCATAACTGGTAAAATCTAACTTGGCCAAGAAAGATTAGACAATTCAGCTTAATCAGTATTGAAAATATGTATTATATTTCCCTGAATAAGTCCAAAGGACTGATATGATGCGTCAATTAATATCAAAAGGTTTGAATAAAAACTAAGTCAACTACTTAACTCTGGTTTGATAAATTGAGTTGTCATTGATTTTGTCACTAAATGATAGAATTACCGGATAAGTAAGTTGATTAACAGGACTAAAATATGCTTAAGTTTGACTTTCACTGTCATAGCTGTTTTTCTGATGGCGCGTTAACCCCGACACAATTAATAGACTATGCCGTTGAAAGAGAAATTAAACTGCTGGCGCTAACCGACCATGATTGTATACATGGATTGAGCGAAGCTCACAATCATATTCTCGAAAAACAGTATGATATTGAATTAATCAATGGAGTTGAACTAACGGCTCTTTGTGAATTTGGTGAAGTGCATGTTGTGGGATTGGGAATCGATTCTACCAATACATCTCTTTTAAGCACATTGGCGCAACAACAAGCTGAGCGCAAAAAACGTGCAAGGCAAATTGATGAAAAACTGAACTTGCTAGGTGTACACGGTGTTCTCGAGTACTGTAATCAAATGTCTCCAGTTGCGCTGACTCGAACACATATTGCACAAGCGATAGTTGCTCTAGGCTATGCCAAAGATATGAAAGCCGCATTTAAGAAGTTTTTGGGCAAGAATGGAAAAATTAAAGTTGCGAAAAACTGGATTGATTTAAGTGTTGCCATTGAACTAATTAAACAAGCCGGGGGAGTGGCTGTTTTAGCTCATCCAACTAGGTATCCACTATCAAATCGAAAGTTGGGTTTACTTATTGCCCATTTTGCACAATTGGGGGGAGAGGCAATAGAAATGGCTTATCCAAGTTTGAGTAAAGATAAAATTGAGTGGTTGAAGTTACATCTTGAAATGCATCAGTTGCAAGCATCTAGCGGTTCTGATTTTCACTATCCAGGGTTAAAGTGGACTGACCTTGGAAAATTTCCCTTCTTGGATCGAAGCATACCGCATATCTTTGAAGAGCGTATACAAATCTGAGCTAAACAGTAAATAGCACTATTAATATTCATTAACAATGCTATGATTGTCGGCCAAACTTAGTGTGTATTTTAAAGAGTTAACATATTCAGGCGGAGAGTGGTTAAAATAGACCTTAACAATTCTAGCGCCAATGTTTTACAACAATTGAATTTGATAGGCTTGTTAATTTGCATTTTAAACGCTTTATTATTTTCGAGGACATCAAATGACACAGTTTTTTCAAGTTCATAGCCAAAATCCTCAACCACGACTGATTTCACAGGCGGTTGCCTGCATCAGAAATGGTGGGCTGATTGTTTATCCCACTGATTCTGGTTATGCGCTAGGCTGTCATATTGGAGATAAGAAGGCGTTAGATCGAATTCGGCGGATTCGCAAGCTCGATAGTAAGCATAATTTTACTTTGGTGTGTCGTGATTTGTCAGAATTGGCTATTTTTGCGAGAGTTGATAATGCGGCATTTAGAGTACTAAAAAATTATACACCAGGACCATATACTTTCATATTAAGAGCATCACCGGAAGTCCCAAATCGGTTGCAACATCCAAAGAAAAAAACTATCGGAATACGTGTTCCAGATAATAAAATTGCGTTGGCATTATTGGAGTCGCTTGGCGAACCGTTAATGAGTACCAGTTTGATTTTACCCGACATGGAAGAAACATTGGCAAACCCTGAAGAAATATTTGAAACACTCAAAGGCAGAGTTGATTTGGTCATCGATGGTGGTTTTTTAAGTGATATGCCGACCACAGTTATTGACATGCTTGATGGGGTGCCTAAAGTAGTAAGACGTGGGGCTGGTAATCCTGACGAATTTGAGTAACAATTTGATTGAAATTCGATCAAATTCAAAAAGAATTAAAAAAACTCATTTAATTGATTGCATTCGATAAAACTTTCGATATAATTGCTCGCTCGATTTGGAGCCAGAGTGGCGAAATTGGTAGACGCAGCGGATTCAAAATCCTTTGCATGGACAGCAAAAATCTTGAGAAAACACAGTTTATATTGTGCCAGTGTGATGGAATTGGTAGACATAGGGGATTCAAAATCCCCCGCAGCAATGCGTGGCGGTTCGAGTCCGCCCACTGGTACCATTCCCTTGAAAAATAAAGAGTTTTTCAAGATTGTAAGCCGACGTAATGTCGGTTTTTTTGTGCCTTAAATTTGCCTTTTTATACATTTTTGCTGTTATAAACACCCCTTTGGGACTATCTTCATAGCCCTATAACTAGTCTAAAACTCTACCTCTCCGGTCTATATCTGGTCTTTTGTCTGTGCGTATTCTGTGAGTGTTGAAACTTAATAAAAGCTATTAATATTCATCGCTGTTTGTAGTGGTTTTCATCAGGATATCTGATGTTAATTAATGCCTTCTCTGGTCGATTTTAGGTTTCCATTTTGTGCTGTTGTCTTTTTCTTGGAATACTCCTGTTCTTGATGCTAAATGCTAAATGCTTGTAATTTCAATTCTAAATTTCAGTCACATACTGTATATTAGAGCTAAAGTAAACCAAAAGCTGCTCGGTCAAAATAATTTATGGAACAAGATGCAATAAAATTACAGATCCAAGACTGGTTATGTAGAAAAACTGCTAGCGTTGGAGTGCGTGAGGTGCTTGGCTTTCCTGTAGCTGTCGGATCGGATATTGGGAATGTTAGAGCTGAGAATCAAGATAAAGCTGTTATTTTGAGAGCTCAAGTTTCTGCTAATAAGTTTTTTTTAGTTGGTATTCTGTGTGATGGCATGGGAGGAATGGAAGAAGGCGCGGACTGTGCTTCTTTGGCTGTAGCGTCGTTTGTTTCTAGTTGTATAAGAAATCGAAATTTGCAGATAAAAGATCGTTTACTTCAAGGTGTAGAGCTGGCTAATCAAGAAGTTTATAACAAGTATAATGGTGATGGTGGAGCTACACTGACAGCCTTTATTTTGGATAGTGACGAGCAGTTTGAAGCTATAAACGTCGGCGATAGTAGAATTTATGTGGGACAACGTAACAGTCTGAACCAAGTGTCAGTTGACGATACAATTGCAGGTCAGCTAAATCAACATTCACCCGCTTCTCAATTGAGTAATAAATTGCTTCAATTTGTTGGTATAGGTAGCGATATAGAGCCGCATTTGCTAGATATGCCAGCTTTACACTCCATAGAAAAAGTTTTATTGACTAGTGATGGTATTCATTACATAGACGAGAGTACTTTACAGTCCATTTCCATGCAAAAAGTAACTTCGCTTGAGTTATCAAAAAGGTTAATTCATGTAGCTAAATGGTGTGGTGGACATGATAATTCTACAGTAATCGCTCTCTCTGATTTAGCATCACTTTTTAACTCATCTGAAAATGTAAGAACTGGGACTGTACAACTTTGGGATGCCTTTGGCGATGTACAGTTCATAGGTATTGAAAAAAGTCCGTCTTACGAGCAACGCCTTGCTACCGCGCCAGTTGTAGCAGATATTTGTGATGCCTCATTAGAAAAGAGTGATTCATCTATTGAAAGTAGTGAGCCTGAGCCCACCGAAATGAAAAAAACAGTTAGAAAGCGAAAGCGCAAGAAAGTAGAAACTGTAGAACCTAAGAAAGCTAAGAAGCCTCAATTAAGGATTGATTTTGATGACTAGTAGTATAGCCCCCGAGCTTCCGCCTCGTTATGTTCCTGATGGTAGTATAGGTAGTGGTGGATTTAGCGACGTATTGTTTTGCACAGATATCCATTTGGATAGAAAAGTGGCAGTTAAAACAATTAAAGATTTGTCTGAAGTTGCTCGGCTTAAGGATGAAGTGTCGGCATTGATGAAGCTTCGCTCAAAGCATGTGGTTCAAGTTTTCGATATTGTTGAAGGGAGTGGTGATTCATTTGCTATTGTTATGGAATTCATCGATGGTGTTGATTTATTTAACTTGGAATACAAAAATCTAGACTCGATAGCATTGCTGAAATTGCTTTGGCAAATAGCGTCTGGAATTACTGATATACATGCTGCAAATGTAATTCATAGAGACATTAAGCCAAATAACATGAAGCTCGATGGTGAAGGTATTGTAAAAATATTTGATTTCGGGTTAGCTAGAAATGTTGGTAAGGACGCTAAAACAGTAGGTTTTAAGGGAACTGTAGGGTTTTCTGCCCCCGAACAATTTACGCTTGATGAAGTTTATTTTACTTCTGCGATTGATGCTTACGCATTTGGAGCAACAGCCCTATATTTAGCTACACAAGATCTACCAACAGAACTTAAGGGGAGTTTTCCGCCACAGCCAATACCTAGTAATTCGTTCGAATGTGATTTATTGAAGCCTTACCCTCAGCTAATTAAGTTGTTTGAGCAGTGCCTGCTACATGATCCTAAAGCTAGGCCTACAATGTCTAAGGTTCGTGATGAAATTGCTAAATACCTACTGTTTGATAAGCATCAAGCGTTAGCTGTAATAAATGGTCAACCTCATATTATTAATAAAGACAGAAGAAGTGCAAAGTTAGGGTTAGGTAAAATTGGTTCATTTGAACTTAGCTATAATGGTCTGAACTTCTCATTAAATAATGTGGCTGGTGAGGTTTATGTTAATAATATGCATGTAACAGGTGACATTGAAATACCTAGTGCGTGTGTTGTTGGTATAGGAGCCGCGCACCGTCATTATACAGAACGGAGTTTTGTTACTTTTGATGTATCTAACCCAGAGGTAGCGCTATGAAAGGACCACATACTAAAGGTAATCGTGTAGCATCCAGATATGAAATCTTAGATTTTGTTGGCGAGGGAGGGATGCAATTCGTTTATAAAGCACATGACGAAGTTCTTGATAGATTTGTCGCGCTTAAAACGCCTAAAGATGCGACAGCTGAAAAGCGTTTTCATCGAAGTGCGGTTGTTTCATCAAGAGTTAACCATCCTAATGTAGCAAAGACACTAGACTATGTTGAAGAAAATGGACGTCCCTACCTAGTTGAGGAATTGATTGAAGGTTTTGACCTGTCTAAAGCGATTTTGAAAGAAGTGGATTTTTTAGACCCTTTTCTTGTTGCAAAAATTTTTCACCACCTCTCAAAGGGGTTAGCTGCATCACATCATGCGGGTGTTGTTCATCGAGATTTGAAACCAACGAACATAATGGTGACTGGTAAATACCAACTAACTGAGTTGAAAATCACTGATTTTGGTATCGCTAAAATGGCGGAAGAAGAAATAGTTGAAGCTGCTGAAGGTGGTGATATAACTAACAGTACATCTGCAACTGCGGTAGGGGCGCTTCCTTATATGGCTCCTGAAGCCATTGACACTCCTAGAAATGTAACCTTAAAAGCGGATGTATGGTCATTGGGGGCTATGATGTACGAATTGTTGACAGGATTTAAGCCTTTTGGTTCAGGTCTACGTGCTGTTAGACACATTGTCGAAGGGAAGTATGACCCATTCCCTGCATTTATAACTTCAAACCCTCAATTCAGTTATCTTTCATCTGAGCTAATCTCATTAATTGAGAGCTGTTTAAGTGTTGATGTGAACAAAAGACCTAGCGCTGATCAGCTAGTCGAAAGATGTAGTTTACTATGCTATCAAGTTAGTGAACGCTTTGTAGGAACCATGAAAAATATTAATCATGGGAAGTGGGGCTTTATATCTGTACCTGAACAGGATGATGTCTTTTATCACGTTGATAGTATGTATGGCACAAAACCGATTATCGGTGAGAAAGTGATGTTTTCCAAATATGTAGGTGGTGGTGCTGATAGAGCGTTACCCGTGGTTAGGTTAAAACACCTCTAGTTATTACACTAACTTGATCTTAGGTGCATATAACTCTTACCCCCGCGACATATTAACTTTTAAACACATATCAAAACCTCGGTTATAACCAATCAACCGAGGTTTTATATGAAGAAAAAATTCAAATTCACCAATGCTAGCATCAAGGCATTACCAGCTAATCCCAAAGATGCTAAAGGTACTGACTTAGAAGTATCAGATACTGAAATTATTGGTCTTAAATGCCTATCTGGTAAGAATGGCAGTAAACGCTTCTTACTCAGGTATACCTTTCAAAGTCGAAAATGCAGTATCGCACTGGGCAGGTTTCCCGAAGTCGATGTTGGTGCTGCTCGCCGCATCGCTAGCAAATACAAGTTGCAACTGGCCGAAGGCGTTAACCCGCAGAGCGCTAAAAGCTCAACCAGTAACATGCCTACCGTTTCAGAGTTTTTCTGGAGCACTTACTTACCTGTAGCAAAACAACGAAAGAAATCTTGGGACGATGATGTATCTCGCTTTGAACATCATTGTAAATCTATCTGGAATATCCGTTATGACGAGCTAAAAGCAAGTCATGTTCAAAATGTGCAAAACGAAATGATGGCGACGAAATCAAAGCGCGGTAACTACGCACCAGCGACCTGTAATCGTGTATTAGCCTTGGTCAAAACAATAGGTTCATTAGCTGAAAAGCTGCTAGATATTCCTAATGTTGCTAAAAAGGTGTCAATGTTGCCTGAAAATAATGCTCGTACTCGTTACTGCTCTATTGAAGAAGTACAAGCCATTATTAAAGAAGCAAGGCGTTATCATCAATTCACGATTGGTGCCTACATTGCCATGTTGTTTCTAACTGGCTGTAGAGCTTCTGAAATGCGATTAAGGAAGTGGGAAGATCTTAACTTAGCTGAGCGAACACTGACTATAGGTAAAACCAAGAACGGCACACCTCATGTTGTATATCTTACAGATATGATGCTTGAGATTATCTGTGATTTACCTCGTGTAAGTGGTAATGCTTATATATTTGCAGGCACAAAGGCAAACAGGCCTATTTGTGAAGGACGTTACGCATTTGAGACTATAAAGAAACGGGCGGGAATACATAAGCCAGAGGAAGTTGTATTTCATACAGCTAGGCACTCTTTTGCGAGCAATATGCTAAGTCATAGCAGAGAAACAGGCGCGGATATTCGCACTGTACAAGTGCTGCTGAATCATAAGGATTTAAGTTCAACGATGCGTTACAGCAAGATATCACCAGATAAGCAGCGCGATACCATGAACAGCTTGGATGGGTTACTCACGTCTAACTCGTAACAACACTCATATTAAACACATATCACTAATACGACATTAACAGCCAGAACCTTTGCAGGTTCTGGCTTTTTCATTTCTGGAGTATTTAATCATGCAGATCATTAACCATTGGCCTGATGCCGACGAAATAGGTTTACCAGTCAAAGTCTCGTCAGAGCTAATCAATTATCTAGTAGAGCCATTTGCTAGCGAGTCAGAGGCACAAGCGTTCTGGCAAGAATGCCCTAGCACCATAATAGTGCTATACGAAAATACAAATTTGGTAGAGCTTAGTGGTTCTATACGTCAATCAATTTCATTTTGCCTTAACTATCCTGAATTTGAAGAAGCGTTACCAAATGGCTATCGCTTGTTGCTTGCGATTATCAATGATGAAGGCGCAGGGTGTTATTTAGTGTTGCCATCAAACCTTGATATGACTGAGGTGGTGGATGGCTAGGAAAAAGCAAAGTCCTTTCAGTCATACTAAAACATGGCAAAAGCTCAAGCAGATTAAAGGCATTAAGCAGCTTACAGAAAGCGCACTTTTGCTTTACAGCTTAATTCTTGATGGCGATACACCGAAGTGGGTTAAAGCGGTTTGTATCACTGCTATCGCCTATCTAGTTTTTCCGATGGACTCTATCCCTGATGCACTTCCTACATTGGGCTACAGCGATGACTTGTTATGTATTAGCACTGCAATTGGTGCTGTAACGAGTCATATTCAACCACATCACAAAGGCCAAGCTAACGATATTTTCAACCAACTATAGGAGGCCAATCATGGCTCGTAAAACGACAAAAGATCAAAAGGAACATAGTAAAAAAGCGGATGCTGAGCAATTACCAGAAACCCATCAAATTCTGATTGATGATAAGGCAAGTAAACTCAGCCCTAAGCAACCTGGATTTATTTACTTTGAGCTGGGTAAGCACTTAGAAACTAACGAACTTGAACTTCGACTGAAAGGTAATGATGGTGGCGGTCTGCACTCGAAAGAATGGGTGAAACTATCTACCATCTTAGAAATATTAGACCAGCAAGAGGAAGATAAACCGTTCAAATCTGGTGTATTCAAGCCAGTATTTGAAGGTAAGAGCGCCAATAACGCTTCTTTCATTGCTGCGGCTTTACGCTGTAGTGCTATAGCACTGACAGATTCAACCGAAAACTCTATCTTTCTTCATGTGCTTAATAAGAATTTTAAGAGCAGAAGAGAGACATTACTCAAGCTCGCCAATAGTAAGTAAATAGCACCAGCTCATACTGGTATCTCGCCGCTAGGGTTCTCTAGCAAACTAAAAAAGGAAATCATAATGAAACTGACTTTTGACCAAAGCCAGTGCTTTGCTGTGCCTGAAAAACTGTTCTCAGTATTAAACATTGAACTGGCTAAATGGTCTAACGCTAATCAATCAGCTACTAGCATTATCTTTAATTTCAGAGATGTTAATTACAGTCCTGAAAACGGTGGTTTTCACCCTGTCGAGATAAGACTGATTAAGCGAAAGGCGTTATGGCATTTTGATTACATCACTGACTTTAGCTACCACGGTACTGGATACCCTGAATTGGTGAAAGAAATTGATGTATGTTTTCAATCAGCTGAAGTAACCCATTTGCATTTAGGCTTGCTGACCAAAGTGAGTGCAGATGAACTAGTCGAGCTGTTTCTAACCAACTTCATTGATTATGTCGAAATGGATGTGTTCACGGTTGAAATAGCGTTTAGCTAAGCTAAAAGTAACGGGAAAAGACCAGAAGACACGGAAGGTCTTCTGGTTATTTCTCACATGTAGGGCTACAGGCCTTACCTAGTAAGAGGTTTAGTTTTTTACTTTCAGATTGACGCGGCGGATTCCGTATCCGCCGTTTTTAACCTTGTTAGGAAAATTTATCTTTTATTTGATATATATAAGCCGCTTCTTCATATTTTGATAATGATGCACCAATCTCTTTTTTCTTCTTATGAGAAGCTACTAATGCATCAAATAACTTTTCTCCTATTTTTAAGTAATTCCCTTGAAGCAAAGCACTTCCTATTGAAAATGCTTTTTCTTTTAAAGAGGTATTTACTTCTTTCTTACTCTTCTTTTTAGCTTTTTCTATTGCAATATCTATATGTCTGGCCTTGAGTTTTAGATCGAGAGAAAAAGATTTTTGTGCTTGTTCATAGATATCACTTATATTGGGTTTGTTACTTTCTAACTCTCTAGCTACTTCATTAACGAATTTTGATATATATATTAGGTAATTCTGCCTTTCTTCAGCAAACTTTTCTTTAAAAGCGTCAAGTTCGTTAGTATCGAACGCTTGTATTGAGGGGAGTGTTAGCGTAATACCGCAGCTAGCTAGCAACATTAGAATCGACTCTTGAGAATAGTTGTCAATTTGTCTAATGGTGTGTGCATTAATGAAAGCGTCAGGTGATATTACAATTGAACTATTATTTTCAATGCTAGGAATCATTGAATTTAGCACTTTATTTACTGCTTTTGGGTCAATCCAATCTGAAGATATTTCGCGGACGGCATTTTCAAAGGAAGTAGGAGTAGAGTTTTTCGAAAATAGGTCACATTTTGTAATTTCGCTTAAAATATAACTGTCACCTTGTGCCTTTGGTCTGAACTCTTCCACTTCGTCAAATACAAATCGGACTGCATTACATTGTTCCTCAAACGAACTATTTCGCGACGAGTAACCTCTAGTTATAGACATCAACGCACTCATGCAGTTTGTATTTTCTATTGATATAGCTTCATTAGCATTAAATTTAATCGAATCAGATATAATCGCTTTCATATAGCATCCTTACTAACTATTAAGGATAATCATTTTAGGTCGCACATTTCGATTGTTCAAATATTGAGTTAACTTGTTTGGATGAAAAAATAAAGCTAACGCAAAGCGCGTTAGCTTCTAAATCCATAAAAACTGGTTAGTTCCCACTTTATCGGTTCAATAAAGTCTTCAGGATCGTTACCCATTGGGCAAGGGTTCCAGTCTTCTTTTGGCAGTGTTGGGTAGCCTTCGATTTGCCCGATAATATCTTCACAGCAGTCGTTGATAGGCTCGTGACAATAATGAATCAGCTTGTCTTGCTTATTGAAGATCGCAACGCCGAAGTTGGTGATATGCTCTACTCTGCCTATGATGCTACAGCGGATCAGATCATCGTTTTCAGTGTTGATGAAGCTCCGTAGATCGGATTCCGTCGCTTTTAGTTCCTCATACAGCGATAGCTTTAGCTGATCCAGAGACTGACTTTCATCGGAAAAGAGTCGGTCAAGAACATTGCCTTCTAAGTCGAAAATGCTGATGAAGCCATGTGCTGATGTTATTGTTTGGCCTACTGATTCAGGTGCAATATCTAGCGCCATTAAGATAGATTGAGACATAAGAATTCCTTAGTTTGAACATGTTCAATCTATTGTTCTCCACTGCGCCTATTTACTCATTTTGTCTATGGAAAACTGTAACTCTGTTAATAAGGCTTGTTTCAATTCTTTAGGCGATAAAATTTCGATATCAGGCAGCCAATACTTTAGTACTGGGAGTATTTGATTTTTGTCTGTTATTAATGCTGTTGCTAATAGGCAACCGTCATCAAGCTCTTTGATGATGTTTTGCTCTGGCAGCAGGTTGCTAGAGGTAAAATGACTGGCTATTGCAGCATCAATTTTTACTACGACTTCTATTGGTGTTTCTGTTAACCATAACATGGCCTGTTGTCGAATCTGCTGCTCTACAGAAATGTCATATTCGAACTTTTCAGGAGCTATGTTTACCTTACTTATCTTAGTAACTTTAAATGATTTCAAAGTCCCATTATGTAACGCAGATAAATACCAAACCCCACGGTCATTCACGAGCTTATAAGGCTGAGAAAAAAGATAAGTCTGTTGCTTGTATTCAAAGTCGACCAAATGATGATTTTGAATGGCCAAAGTAAGTTGTTTGAAGGACTCGGTGTATTCGGATATATCTTCAACTTTAATATCTCGAAACAAGAATGGCGGTTGCTTGTTTGTAGGTCTGTTAAGTGACAAAACATCAAAAGATGGAAACATTGAAGCTAAGCCCAGTTGTTCTAAAACTGGCTTAAGATCAGCTTTCCTACTTCTACCTAAGTACACTGGATTTAGAGAATAAGTCGAGCCGTCTCTTTCAATTGGCAGATAACAAAGTCGCTCATTGAAATCTCGCTGAAGTGTTCTTTCGGTCACATTAAACTCTTGTGCTAGAACGGACAAAGTTAAGCGCTCACCAGAATTTAATCGAGTAAGTATCAATCCTAACCTTTTAGCCAGAGTGTCATGTTCAGTCATCCACATAATTCTATGGGGGCACTGCGAAAAGAGGTGACGTCCATGTGAAAATTTTTACGAATCTAGCTTTATTACGCTAAGCCTTTTGACATAAGGCTTTTAGCTCTTGGCTTAGCTCTCCGAATAGCCAAAACACCTCGCATTTTATTTAAACCAACTGATTCGGCGCGACACAACCTGTCGAGCAGACTAGTTACACTTGAATTAACTATTGAAAGATCAATAAGAAGGAATAGACATGGAATCATCGAAGAATAAGTTCATCTTAGCTGTAATCTCAGCACTATTATCAATCTATATATTTTGGCTGGCTTGGGGTGCTGACGAATTCAACCTAGGTAGAGCTGTATTTTCTAGCGTATTAGGCGTTGGCTTTGCCTTATCAGTGCTAGCAGTTCTGCTTGGTGCAAAATCGCAGCTATTAAACAAAGCTACAATGCTTCTAGTTGGAGTTCCTTCTCTCATATTGCTTGCGTTATTTGTGTGGTTCTTAGTTGATGGGACTTGGGATTTCACATTGAGTAAGGCTGCTGGTGTATTTGCATATGCTTACGGTGTTTATATCGCAGGGGCACTGGCAAGTCATTCAGAGCAACAGGAAGCATCCTAGTTATGAGTTCGCTCATTTACTTCATTGTTTTAGTAGTGATTGTTCTAGTACTAAATAAGATATTTGAAGATCCGAAAGCAGCTGTATTAGCTGCTTTTTTCTTTTTAGTACTTGTGACTTGCGCGGGGTAAAGTCTATGTTGTCTTTCTTAATTAGCTTTATAATTTACTTAGTGCTGGTGATTGTAATTGGAACGCTATTTGAGCTGCCACCTAAAGTGGTTCTAATTGCGTTTGCTATTGGGGTTTGGTGGTTGTTCTTTTAGTTAACCCAATCGTTCCTGCAATTATGCGATGACGTGCAGGTCTTTTGGCATTGTTAACTGAGACGGGCTATTAATCTTTAGAATATCTGAATTATTAGAGGCAATCACAATTGTGATTGCCTCATAGTGTTAGTCGAGAGTATCTACCATCCATTGCAGTATCGCTTTAATAGAGTGAGCTGAGGATGTTTTATTGTTTTCGTCCTTGCTAGGGTTACTGATAGGTGTATTGTCGGTTTTAATACTAGTATCACTAAAGTCATCAACGGGTTTATTTTTTAAATAGACGAGCAGCGTCTCTTTATCAGCTTCTGATACTTGGCTGAACTCATCTTTAATGTTTAGGCCAGCTTCGTTAAGTTGTTTTAACAAATAGCTTGGGACTACACCCATTTCCTTAGCAAGTGTTTTCACAGTTGTCTTTGGTTTTCTTTTTAACTTTAATTTTTTTGAATGGGGATTAAGATAAACTGGTTGTAACTCGCTCACTACACTATCGTAAAGAGAAAAGAAGTTCTCAGGCATATCTTCTTCTGAAAAGTTTTCTTCATGGACTAGCTTATTGCGAGCAGCACCTAAAGCTTTTAATTTTTTTAATTGAGGTTCAGTTAAAGAGTTTTGTACGGATATAGCTTGGCTAATAATACTATCACCTGTAGCGCCAAGCTCATTTTTTAACAATAGTTCTATATTCTTAGCCGCTTCGATATAGTCTTTATATGTCGGGTTTTTCATGGCTTTCGTTTACTTCCATTTATCTTTAATTCTGAGAGGGTAAATATCATTAGACTGGTGATTTAGTGCCTCTTTCACTTCTAATTTCGTTTCTATTTTTAAGAGTAACATATTGAAGTTACTAACTTTAGTTAACGTGTGTTTTTATATTATGGGGGTTGTAATGCTACCACGCCTCATCAGGATCAATTCTAGGCATTGATCTATATATTTGCCCCAACAAATCTGCGTCGTCATTAACATTAATACTCTTTGCTAGCGTGTCAGCCATGAGTTTATGCATTTGTGAATCAGTCATGTTTTCTAAGTCATTATATTGAATAGCTGAGCCGTCTTCATTAGTCGGAAGCGTTGATACATCATATTCCTCAGGCTTATTAGCTGTTTTCTTTTTCTTAACGTCTTCTATAAATTTTACCAATCCAATAGGAGCAATGACCATAGGTGTATTAAGCTGCCAGTGCTTCATTTTAGCACCAACAGGCTCAATAGGAATTTGTAATGTGATGGCTGTGCCTGATGTCATGCAGAAGAGGTAATTTAATGCTAAACGAATGTTTTTGGCGCTATTAATGAAATGGCTAGGATCTTTACGGCCTCTGTCTTTCAATGCCGATGTACTGGCGAATTGGATTTGTTTTTTTGTCTTTAATTCAACAGAAGGTAAAGCTAATAATTTAACTAATGCGGGCTCATCAACAGCATTGGCTAATTTATCCGAAACCGTTAGATAAGCTGAGTTGTCCAATGTTTGAGTGAAGATATTATCGACTCTTTCTGGTGCAGTACCGTTAGTTTCTATCCAGTCTCGGTATAAAGCTGAGTCATAGAAATGAAAGTCATTCAGTGAATTGCTGGTATTTAGTAGGTTGTAGAGCAGCTTGGAACCATTCTTTTTATCAATCGAAGTATTGGCTAATCCCATGAATGAAAAGGCCAGAAATAGCTTAAGTGACCAAGTAGGATCAGACTCAATCTGAGATTTAACCTGATTTTTCCTTAACTTGTACCATTGCCACTTGGCGTTATAGCCTTCTAGTTCATGGTGTTGTGGTTCTTCACTGCCTTTAATCTCTTGATTAGGTAGTAGCAGAGTAACATTAACGTATTCTTTACTAGGCGCATCCAATGGACATAAGTCATTAATGAGCTTAAATAACTGGGTTTCGTGGTGGCCGTATTTTTGATCTTTACCAGCAATAGCCAATAACTTCCCGAATAAATTGGAAACCTTAAACCAAGTGCCAGAAAGGGTATTTTTAGTGTAATTAGGTGCTGGAGTGTTATGTAATAAATACTGGTAATGATGCTCTTCTAGTTTGGTTTCTATCCCATCTAGTCTTTTTGAAGGGTAAGTGAGGTTTTCGAATAATTCTTCACTAGTTAAACTGGAGTCGATACCGAGTGCGTATTTTATAGCTTTAACTTGTGTCTCATTGGAGCCTAGTCGAAGTAAATACTCTTCAGAAACCGATCTTATCACCTTGTCCATTATTCCAATCTTCCCCGTTATCGACTACTTACTGATAAAAACATGATGCAATTTCCCGCTTAACTAAAAAATGGGAGAAGACCATGTTCATTGAAATTGATTATACGAAAAAAGCATTCGAAGCGGCAGCGAGAATTGATGATAAAGATACTGAGTATAGGGTAAAGGGCAAGCCTCACTTGCGATTGATTGTCTATAGCCTTCGTAAGTCACTATTAGTTAGAAAGTGCTGGAAAGGTAAGCGCTATGTAAAAACTCTTGGTTCCTTTCCTACCATGAGCCTTAAAACTTTTGAGCGATTAGCTAATGAATATTGTGAACGAATTGAATCGGGAGAGTTAAACAAGTTATCTCGTCGAGTCACTTTAAATCGATTCTTTGACCGTATTTGTATTGAACAGGCCAAGAAGAATAAGAAGAGCTGGAAGAGTGACTTAGGCCGCTACAACCTCTATATACGTGAAAGTATTGGTAATCACTGGCTTGAAGATATTAAAAGCTTCAATGTGGAATGTTTACTAAATGATTTACCTGAGCATTTATCTGATAGAAGCCATGACCTTATCCGCGCATTATTGTCAGGTATCTTTTCTTTAGCCGTTAAATATGAGCTATTAGATAAGAATCCAGTGTCTGTTGTGCCAGCCCGTAACAACTGTAATGTGAACACCCGAACGCTGACAGAGGCTGAGCTAGTCGCCTTCATTCGATCTTGCTTGGAAGAAGCTGATCCCACCAAAGATAACTTCTCGTTTCATGCTCTATGCTTATTGCTGATGATATTTACGGGAATGCGCATTGGTAACTGCTGCACTATTCGCAAAGAAATGGTTTCGCCTGATTTCAGCGCAATATATCTACGTGATACTAAGCAGGGTAAACCGCAAACCATCTTCTTATCTAAACAAGCACAATGGATAGTGAGAACCGCAACTAGTCTAAGCTGGAATGAATATATTTTTCCGTCAGCTTTAAAAGACAACGCGCCTATATCCTATCCGAGATCTGTGTTTGTACGTATCTGTAAACGTGCGGGTATTGCGGTTAATGGTAGCAATCACCCGATACAAGCAGGCTTTCCAACTGAGCCATTTAACATCCATGCTGGGCGTAAAAGCTTTTGTTCTCATGTACTAAAGCAAACAGGTGATATTCGACTTGCTAGCACTTTGCTAGGCCATTCCTCTTTGTCTGTCACTGAAAAGCATTATGCTTTTTTTCAAGATGACCGTTTACAAAATGTTGTGGATGATGTGGCAGATGACATGACAGCCAACATCCTTAATTTTCCTGCCCTAGAAGCCGATTCCTCTTGCTAATAATAAACATCATTTAACCTTAATAAGGTTGGGTTAACTTTCCCAACCTTCCCCGCCTTTTCTAAATAAATTCAGAACTCCCTCATTCTATCCCTACCGATTAAACACGAATAGCACTCAGGTTTGGGGGATGGAAGAAACATTTTTAACTAAGCAACAAATCGCAGAGCGTTATCAGCTCTCGGTTAAAAGCGTGAACACCATGTGTTCCGTAAAGGGTGAAAGGTCTTTACCTCCTTTCATCAAAATTGGACCACATGCCAATAGTCCCATTCGATTTCGATTGACTGAAGTATTGGCATGGGAAGAAGAGCAAGCGCAATTACAGCGTCAACGTGATGCGGAAATTGAGCAGCAAACAAACTTAGAAGACTTACTGGGTTTGTAACAACTTAGTCGTCAATGCAGTGCATTGGCATTTATTAACCGAGCTTGGCGGCTCACTAAATGAATATTTTTAACAAAGAGGAAAACATTATGTCTACAGCTAGAAAATTAAATAAATCGAACTTCATTCGCACACCAGTAGGTGCGTTTAACAAGAATCATGCAATTTCTATTACTCCAACTGATACAGGCGTTGCCGTTTTAGGTGAGAATAATGCATTGCTGTTTTGGCTTCCTGAGTCAGATACCAAGAAAGCTCAGCTGGTAAGTGACGCATTATCAAATGCAATAATTGAGAATAAGCCAATTGATTGGAAACGACTAGGCTACGAGGCCTAACCAACTTTTAACCTTTGCCGTCAAGCATTTTCAAATAGCCCTGAATATCAGGGCTTTTTTTATGAGTTTTTTACTATGATCGAATCAATTAATACTAAACAGCCATATTTTAGCATTTCGCCCAGAGCTGGATTTAATACCAATATGGCTATGCCGTCCTTTGAAACGGCTGGAAGCTATTCAAATAATTCTATTGATATTGAAGCTCTATTAACCGAGAAGCGCAACGCGCTTGAAGAGCAATTATCGGGTAAAAAGAAACGTCAGCGAAAACGCCATGATATGCGATTAAGCCCTATCTTCGGTTTTGATACTGAGTACCAGTATGACGAAGATGAAGATAAGAATACCGTAATAGCCTACTCCTATTGTATTCACTATGACGGGCAGCAGTGCAGCGGTGTGTTTAAAGTTAAACAATTTGACGAATCAGGTCGAATGAAGTTCGATAAGTTCTTCGTCAAAGCTATTGAAGCCGCAATTAAAGCTGAAGTATTAGCAGGTTGGGAAGATGCAGAGCATGTAGTGATGGCGGCTTTTATGATCCGCGCTGATTTGTTTAGCTTTTCAGGTGCGTTTAAAGACTTTAAGACTCGCTTAGATGGTGTGCGAAAATCAGTAGTAACCATTAAAGAAGACTATGCCGTAGATATCGAAGCGGTCTATAACCGTGGCTTAGATTTTAGCGAGCAGAAGCTATGGGATAAAAACCGCAACCGCCGTGAAGTAGATATATCTTTCTATGACTTAATGTTACTTGCTCCAGCAGGCTTTAATCTAAAGAAAGTGGGCGAATTAGTAGGCTTACCGAAAATAGATATTGAAGCGCCATATAGCATTGAAAGAATGATCGAGTTCATGCTTGAAGCTCCTGAAAAGTTTGATGAGTACAGCATACGTGATAGTGAAATTGCGGCCTTGTATATGGAAAAGATGATTGAGTTTTGTTGTGATGAATTAGGCTTTTCTTCCGTGCCATATACAATTGGTGGTATCGGCGTTAAGCGCTTTAAATCCCTTCTTGAAGGTGACTTTAACGAGGTATTTGGTTTCGAAGAAATCAAAGAAACGGTTTGGTCACATAAGAAAGCCAAGCCCGTTACCATGAAAAAGCGAGTAGTTAGCTTGCTACGCTCTATCTTTGAACAATTTGCAATTGAGGGTTATCACGGCGGTCGGAATGAAAGCTTTCTGAATGGTTTGTCTCCTAAAGGTCGATGGAAAGACTATGACGCCCCTTCTTGCTACACCACCATTCTTAATAGGTTGCGACCATTGGATTTCGAGTCTTTCCGAACAACCAAGAACCCTCAAGATTTTGTAGGGGACAAGTTCGGTGTTGCATACATCAAGTTTAAACATCATGGAAATCCGCGTGTAACTACGTTGCCAGTTAACGCTGGTAGCAAAGGTCTGTTTTATGTCAAAGAAGGTGAATGTGTTGTTGGTAGTTCTGAAATAGAAGTTGCATTAAACGCTGGCGTGGAAATTGAAATAATTCAAGGCGTGGTCGGCGATTGGGTAGATCCTAACAATCGTATTTTCTTAGCATTTATGCAGGAAGTTCGGGCAGAGCGAAATAACTATGAGACTGGCTCTTTTGAAGAGCGCATGTGGAAAGAAATTGGAAATAGTTTGTATGGAAAATTAGCACAGGGACTTAGGAAGCGTGCCGTGTTTGATACATCTTCTGGTTTAAGTAAACAAATACCGCAATCACCAATAACTAATCCTTTATTTGCTTTAATTGTGACAAGTGATGCTAGAGCATTAATGACAGAGATGATGTTGAGCATTCCAGAAGAGCATTACATAGGCAATGTAACGACTGACGGCTTTACAACAACTGCTGATTTAGACAAAGGTGAGATAAATCTAAACGGTGCTATTTGCCAGCGTTTTCGTGAGTGTTATCACATGATTGAATCTAGCGATAAGGAAATTCTAGTTAAGAAGCATGAGGTTGCTCGTTTGAATTTTATGAAAAACCGTGGTCAGGAAACCGTTGAATTCATTGATGGCGAAGAGCCGATTCAAGCACGTGCAGGCATCACCCTACCTAAAGGAGTTGAAGACAAGCACCAATATATGCGTGATTTGTACTTTAATCGTTATGTAGGTCAGGAGATAACAACTAAGCACTTAATCTCTAACCGTGAAATGTTCATTGATGAGCGTGACTTTGTTTCTGTTGAACGAACTCAGGTGATGAACCTTGAGTGGGATATGAAAAGAGAGTTAGTTAACCCCGTAGAAATGACTCATGACGGTGTTACCCATATTTTCTGTGAAACAGTGCCGCATAAGAACTTGGATGAAGCAATGGAAATGCGCGCTCGCTTCGATGGCTGGCGTGTTAATCACTGCCTTAAACGCCTGAGTGATTGGGAAAGTTGGGAAGATTATTGGCTGACTACACGTTTAACCTTGCCTACGGGTATACGTTACCAGTTTCTTAAAGGTGAAGATGGAAAAGTATTGAAAACCAAGGATGGTCAGAAGATTGGTGAAGGTAGTGATGGCATTCTACGTAGGCTGTTCATACGTGCCTATATGCAAAATTGTTGTGGTTTAAATAGTAGCAGCGTTGAGCGTAAAGAATTAGCTGAATGGTTGACTGATAATGGCTACATTACAACGGCCAACGAAGTGCGTGGTGCTGCCAGAGCCTTGTTTGTTGAAGGTGTTGTTCCCGTCACTGATAAGGCGATTAAGCTATTGCACCTGTTGCTAGAACGCTTCCCTGAATTTGAATATCAGGCTTTGTTTGATCCCGAACAGTTAGACGAGTTAGAGCGAAGGCTTATCGCTTAAATAACTGAAAGGCTACGAAATACTGTAGCCTTTTTCTTTTTGATCGTTTGATGGTTGCTTGCCAAGTCTTATGTTTTATTGGTTTTAGGAGTCGTGTGTTGCAAGGTTATGGGGGTGTCTATTTCTCTCTTAGTAGGGTGACTTTATATCCATTTTTCTGAAAAAATGTTTGCTCTATCATGATCTCTGGGAGCTTATGTTTTTCGGTATTTTTAAACCAACAAGAAGCTTGAACCCGCACTTCCTCTGATACGCTTTGCTCTTTGACCTTCAACTGTCTTGCTTGGCTAGACTCAGGCAATAACTCGCCTTTATCTATATTCAGTGCGTAAGGAACTTTCTTAAAGTCGCGCCAACAATACCTGAGTTTATCATCCTTAGAATAAAATAAAGCGAAAGGTTTTGAACCGTATTTGGTGCACTTGTTTGCAGTAGCTTCAAAGCTCATTTGAAACAGGTCTGAAATCTCTTGTAGGTTTTCGATACTAGGCAATAAACTATCGAATTCTTTCTTAAGAAGGTGTTCGGGTAGCAGCAGTAATTGAGAAAAGTCGTTAGCTTCTTTTTCGATTGTGTCTAAAGAATACGACGAAAAGGACACATCAGCATTACTGCATGTTCTGTTGCCATTGTGATGCAACAACAAAAAGTGCCCTAATTCATGCCCGATTGTAAATCTCTGTCTACCGATTGGCCGATTATTAGACTTGTTAAAGTATATGACGCCATACTCTTTGCCTTCGCCAGTAACTAACATTCCTTCGATGCTTTCAGTGTCAATGGGCTCTATTTTTATTATACCAGCCGCGTAAGCTAGCTCTTTAACTGGCACTGGCGGTGTAATATCTGGACATTGCCTATAGATTTCATCAACCAACTCCTTTGGAGAAAAAGCATCAGCCAACTCCATGGTATCTAATTTCAGCATTAAACTCCGTCTTTTTTAGTTTCCAAAAATGATAAAGCCATTTCTATGGCTGTTTCAATAACTTTCAAGTCTTCCTCTGATTTATTATCGGGATCAATTTGTCTTAATAAGGCTGTAATTTTTTGATTTTTAGGCTGCTCATCTGACTCTCCAGCAAGAAAATCAATAGTAACGCCATAATATTTTGCCAACTTCTTTAATAGCTCTAATGACGGGTTTTTAGTTTTTCCTTTTTCTAGCTCCCATACATGAGGCTTTGAAACCCCGATAGCATCAGCAACAACTTGCAGTGATACTTGTCTATTTGCCCTTAGATCTCTTAGCTTTGCAGATAACGACATTTTACTCCCCAACCTTTTTTCAGTCCGTATGATATATCTAACTTTAGCATAAAGATAGATCTTGACAAGATATTTTGTAAGGACTAATCTAACAGTCGTTAGAAATATCTAACGATGTTTAACGCTTTTTATTATGAGGTAACACAATGGCAAAAAATGGCGTATCAGGTGACAACAGAAGACATGGTGCAGTGCGAGGTCGCTCACAAACCCGAACTTCAAGTGGTCATTGGGTAAAAAGGGACTCTACGACTGGTCGATTCATGGATGTGAAAACAAGTGATAAGACACCATTCAAAGGTGTCACAAAAGAAAGGTAGGTATCGACTAATAGTCAATACCTGTGTTCAGTGGACATAAAGGTTTAGATTGGCAGATCTTGAACCTTCAGGCTGTAAAACTGAGGTCGCAGCCTCTTGGTTAAACTTAAACACCGTCAGAACGTGATTAAGCATAACTGTAGTTGATCCGCAAAACAAGTGATCTCGTGTGAAGACCATATTGGTCAATATTTATTAACTTATATAGGAATGTTTAATCATGACTAAATTTGAAATTTTTACTGGTGCAGATAACCAGTTTTACTTCCGTTTAAAAGCTTCTAATTCAGAGGTCATTTTGAAAAGCGAGGGCTATACAACCAAACAAAATTGTCGAAATGGTATCGCGTCAGTAAAAGCTAATGCTCCTACTGATTCAAACTATGATCGACTAACTTCTAGTAATGATAAGTATTACTTTAATCTTCGCTCTGCTCATAATCATCAAATTATTGGAACAAGCAGTGAAATGTATGAATCCGCTCAAGGCCGAGATAACGGAATTGAATCTGTTAAGCGCAATGCGCCAATTGCAGATGTAGTGGATTTAACTACTAGCTCGGTATATAGCTAGGGCTCTTTGCTCTAGCTTTTCTGCTTGAGAGGTATGCATGTTTGAGCAATGGTTAAACAGTAATTTCACACATAGCTTGCTGCTGTCGCCTTTGATGGGAATAGTTTTTGGGGCTTTGTTTGCAGGGTTAACAAAGTCAGCGGACAATCAAACGCCAAGAACAATCATAAAGACGCGAGAAGTTTATAAAGAGCGCGTTATTTATCGGAATGGAAATCGTAGTAAATCGAATAATGATGATGGCGGAATCGTAATTGCCGCGGGAGTCGGGCTGTTATTTATCATATGGCAGTACGCGGTTTGGGCTGTTGAAGTTCATCAATATTTGAGCTTTACATTATTTGGGGTTTTAAGTTTCTGCTTAACAACAACTGTTATCTCTCTCTTCAAGGGGCAGTTTACTAGTAATGAATGGTGGGTTTATATTCTATTTCCTTTAGCGTTTTTGTCTTTGTCTGTTTATTTACTTGGAGAAGTAAAAAGTAGATTTGATCCTGAGCTAACGCCCTTAGCTAAAGAAGCTGGAGTGTACAAATTTTATTTCAAATCACTTAGCGATTACGGAAGGACATTTATGATAACTCACGTTTTGGGTGTCGCTTGTTTAACTGTACTAATTCTAACTACAACATTTGTTGGTGTTCATTATTTAAGTTTAATGAATCAGAGAACTGGAGGTGTGATGCAGGGCTTCTGGTCTTTCATGGTTAGAGCTACCGAAGTTGTATCGGGCAGAAAAGGAACTGTATTAAGTACTTTCTTCGGAGTCCTTTCTTTCTTACTTATAAATGAGCACATTGCTCGATGGACTAGCCAATAGGGGATAGGTCATGAAAAAAATAATTGCTCAAAATGCAGTAGAAGTTGAAATGGTCGATAATTTATTGGCTAAAGAAGTACCTACCTATCGTCAAGCATATAGTGACAGAACATCATGGCTTATGGCCTGCTTTTCTGAGTTGGCTTATATCCGTTTTAACCCGCTGTTTACAAGTACTGTACAGAAAGATCTGATTACAAAGTACTTGGAAGAGTTTGCGGAAAAGACGAAGAAATCTAGTCTACTTAAGTTAATTGATATTGTTGGCTATGACCATGAAGCAGAAACCGAGAAACTGGTAGCTGAACTTAGCTCTTTAAATGCGGAGTTGATTACAACTTTCGATTCCAATGGTACTCAGGCTATCTTAGTCTCGACCAATAAATTTATTACTTTATCTTTTAGGGGCACTGAGGCAACCAGTATAAAAGATATTAAGTCAGATGCTAAAGCGAATACTACTAAATGTGACAGTGGCGGTAACATTCATAGTGGTTTTAAAGGTGCCTTTGAAGAAGTTGAGCTTGATATTCAAAACTTCCTAAACAAAGAAAAGTATTCAAACAAGCCGCTATTTATTACTGGCCATAGCTTGGGTGGGGCACTAGCTACAATTGCTGCTAAGAAACTAAAGCATGTTGGTGGAATTGCTGCGTGTTATACATATGGAGCTCCTAGAGTTGGTGACGAGGAGTGGATATCAAACATTAAAACTCCCCTTTATCGTGTAGTAAATGCAGCTGATTGTGTGACTATGATGCCTCCTGGCTCAGATACGATTTCTGCACTTAGCTGGCTGTTAGGGCTTATACCACGAGTCGGGAAAAGTATTAGGCGCTTTCTTCTATCCAAATTTGGTGGTTATCTTCATGGTGGCAACATGCGCTATCTAACTAATTGTACTGGTGGGAATTATGACGCGGTTAACTTGCTGTATTCTGTGAGCTTCTTCTACCGCATAAAAATGCTTTATGTTAAAGCATTGCCTTGGAGCAAGCCATTGGCTGACCACTCTATAAGTCTTTACCGTAAAAAGTTAGCCATTGTTGCTACAAACCGAAATTAAAAGAGGAGGATTTCAACATGCGTAATTATATCCTGTTAGCCATTTGTTTAGTCGCTATATCTGGTTGTGCAACAATTCCTGCTGAAGCCCCTAGTTTATCAAGTGAATTAGGGAAGAGGATTTCAGCATTAGAAAGTGCCAACGTTACGTTATTAAACCGATACTTTGACCAGAAAAGGTTAGAAGTAGATAGGTTTATTCAAGAGGTATGGCTGCCAGAGTTTGCCAGCGAATTCTTTCAAAAGCCTTTCATGGCTGATGCGTGGAATACTATTGTTTCAGAGAATGATAAGAAGCAGCGGTTAATGTTTTTGATGAAAACTGGGCCGAAATTACAAGAAGCTATAAATAAAAAGCGACTTGAGTTGATACAGCCTCTTGATGAATTAGAAAGGCATATTACAAGCAATATTAAAGCTGAATACGAGCAAGCAAGAGGGATAAATAACAGTATAACAAGTTTTTTACTATCAGCAGCGAAAGTTACGGAAAATAGAGACAGGTACTTAGATATGCTCGGGGTCACGGATGATAAGCTTGCAACTCTTATAGATAGAACAGATACCGCGGTGTCAGGTTTACTGGTTGAAGGTCGCAAAGCAAATGATAAAGCTGATTCAGTGAAGAAGTTTGTAAAGAAAATCAAAGATATTAAAGAATCAATCTAATAAGGAGGCTCCTATGCCTATTAATTGGGAAGAATTTGACCAAAACGTAGATCAGGCTATTACAGAATCAGTCGATGCCGTTGATACAAAGTTAGCATCGCACATTTCATCTATTACGAGGTTAACCGATGATGAAGTTAATGAGTTATTTCCGGAACCGGCAGATCTCAAAAAGTTAGCTGAGCTATTAAAAATAGTTAAATCAGCAGAAACACGAAACAACAAAGTTAATTCAATCATTAGTAATTCAGAAGAGTTTGCAGGGGTTGTACTTACTTTATTGACAAAACTAACGTAAATATAATTTAGTTAAATAGGAATATATAAATGTCAGAAAAAACTCACCAACAAGTTCAACCACAACGGCAGTCGCAACCTCAGTCACAACCGGAGCGGCGCTTTGTTTCATTAATTGAACTGTTGTTCGTAGTCTGGTGGTTATATTTATATAGTTTTTTGGATGGAAGCAAAGTAGTAGATGCAAACTTATTTGCTTCTATTATTTATAGCTTCTTCTTCTGTAAGTACTTTTTATCAAGGTTCGTTAATTCCTATAAGTTGTACCGTGATCACTTCAAAAGTGGAGCTGAATTCTCGGAGAAGTATAAAGGCTACTTATTTAGGAGTTTGATTACTTTTTTCGTTTTTGCTGTAGGAAGCTTTTTGTTATCACAAGAAAAAATTATATATCTTCTTAATATCGTTCTTCTTTCCGGGTTAGGGTTCATTTTAACGATAAAAGTCTTACTTTTTAAATCATTTATTATTTTTGAATATAAGGTGGATGCATGGGCTAAGTCATTGGATAAATTTGAGCAACCGCCTAATTATTTTCATTGGTTTGGTTTAATCGGCAGTGTTTCAGCTCTATTTTATGTTGGACTTTTTTCTAAACTTGACTTGGTCAGTAATTTAACAATTTTTGTTTTTAGCTTTATCATCTGGTCATTCTCTGTTTTAAGTCTTCATAATAAACTTAAATTAAATGATAAAATTTTAAAGTCTATTTTCTTTGAATTTAATTTGAATAAGTTGGTTGTGGTAACAGCATCTTTATTTATCACAGTTGTAACTTATTCTAAACTCAATACTTTATCAGGGTTAAATGGTTCAGATTACCCTTTAACCTTGTCTACAGTTTTTATATTCACGCTTGTTCTTATTCCAATCTGCTATTTGGTTTACTCTGGTATAGCGATGATGCCTTACCTACCACCATTGGCAAAAAGTGGCTACGGTCAAAAAATAAAATGGTTGTTTAAAGCACTGTTTAAAGGTGATAGCTTTACATCAAGTGATGATGTTACAGCATATAAAGGTCTTCAAATTAGAAGCTTTTATGCTATCCACTATGTTGCGATCTATTTTTATATTGGTGTATTTGCTCTTCCCTTTATTAAGAATATTGATAGTAACCTGGGTAATGTTGCATTTGAATTTGATTTAAATGATAAAGTGCATTGTGGTGAGCTGATAAAGCAATGTAGCGATATCATGCCTGATCATAAATATGTTTATTTAGATCCTAGTAAAGTTAAGTTTTCTGGGGTTACTTTGGAACACCGAGTAGTTTTTAATGGTCAGTGCAATGTGAACGGTACTGGTGACATAACCTTTTTGAATGAAAAGCTTCTAATTAGTGATGGTAACAAATTAGATGATTGCAGAAGAAAACTGAGTGAAGCTTTTAAAATATAAAAAAACGGGTAATAAACTTGAATTGGTGTGCCTATTCTATGCGTGACATAATCAACGGATATAGATTGTTTTTAATCGATATCCGTCGCGTTGAAGTGTTTTAAATTATTGATATCTATATGTGTTTATGGATTTTTAACGCCTTGCAAACAATTCAAAATCCGCCGGTGGCAACACTGTGCCGGTTCGAGTCCGGCCTCTGGTACCATACTCTAAACGAGCATCTTACATCTTGTTAATTCTTGTCGCTTTATTTTACCCAATAAGATAAAACCTCCCTTTATATTTTTTTAGAAAATACTTTTTTAATACTAATGTTCATTTAGTTAAATTATCGCATCGAAATATCGAATCCTAAGTAATATATTTTAAAATATAGTGTCTTTAGGTTTAATTTAAATCATCGGTGGATTTGAGAATAAACCTATCCCTATAAGTATTTTAATCTCGGTATGAAATTAAAAGAGATTAAATTGAATACTTATAGCACATAAAAAATAAGCTACTCGTTGACTTCATTAATCAAAGTTTTATTTTTGGGTTAAGCTATTTTTATTTATTGCTCGTTATATTGTTAAACGAAACTAAGTTTTTAAAGTTAATTACTTACATCTGAATTTTTCAAATTATCTCTCTCAATAATTAAAACTAGAAATGTAAAAAAACTGATAAATAGATGATTGAAAAAAAATTATTTATCAACTACTTTTCATCAAGGTGCTTTGTTAAATTGCATTATCAATACAATAAGTCGAATGCGCTAAATTCTTATTATTTCAAATAAACAAAGTAATAAATGATAACGTTATTTTTGATATTGCTATTAAATAGCGAATCGTTTTGGTTGGTTGCAAGTTGGTTTTTGGTTGTTGTTTTTTTGTTGTTTATATAAAAGAGATTTAGAGTGAAACTTTTGATTTTATGGTTTAATTGATTGCTTAAATTTGTTGTGTTTTTTAGGTGTTTTTTTAAATCATAAAAGTGTATTTTGGAAAAAATAATTTCAAGGTTTTTGCTGTTGATTTTTTGAAAAAAATAAAAAAATAGTATTTTTAAAAACTGTCTAGTAGCTCTCGCTTTTAAAGTTGCTTGAAAATCTTTAGGTATGTTTTCATAACAAAGGATGTTTCAGATTATACATCATTAAAAAATAATACTTATTTCTGTAAGTTTTATATTTGCTTTTATTAAATTAGATTTTTATTGAATGTAAATGTTGGTTTCGAAACTAGTTGTTTTTTAATAAAGTTGAACATTCATTGTATGAAGAAGTTGTAGCAATAATGCCATAGCTTTTTCGTTAAATTATGAGTATATTATGGAGCGCAAAGATGATAGAAACTTTATTGGTATTTTGGATTTCTCTGTTTGGCGGTGCTGAACCGGCATCATTGGAAAAAGTGACAAAAGACACCGAAGAAGTTATCCCTTATGGCAACGGCGGTGGTGCTTGCCCAGGCGGTGTTTGTAAACAAAAAGAATGATATAAGCAAAACCGATAATTATGTTTATTCAATGGATTGAGTCAATCCAAGAGCACGGCCATCAGATTTGGGTTGGTCTGTGCGTTACGACTCTTATAATAGGATTTGCACTGTGCGCTGGCAATTTGAGGCGGCGTATTCTTATTGGCATCATGATCGCGTTTTGGGGTGTCAGTCAAACTTTTTATACTGACTTTTATAATGCACCAATTGCGCGTTATTTGTGGTTTCCGTATTGGGTAGTGTTGGAATGTATTACAATATTTAGTATCTATTATGCTAAACCATTAACTTTATATTGTGCACGCCAATTTAATTTAAAAGCAAATTCACCAAGTCGAGACGAATTACATCAAGAATTAATCATTGCCGTATTAGCTTTTATTGCACTTTGTTCTAATATTTTTCAGTTAGCATCGGCTTTAAGCGGGTATGGCTTTGAAACCGCTGAAATTTACACTTTAATTAATCGACTGACACTGGGAATGACCGTTATCGCTTTGATTATTCCTGGAAAGAAAGGGCTAATGTCATTCAAGGATCTGTTTAGTGAAAAAAATGCTGATTTGGCTAGTGATCGGATTAACAGTAACCAGTCTGTCGATCGTTTTTGAGTCAAACATTGCTATTTTAATTTCTATGGCTTTTTTAATCATGCCACCAATAGGTGTCATTGTGATTAAAACTGTTGTACGCAATATTTCATTAGCAAAAATTTTAACTCGTAATAAAAAAAGCCAATTAGTTTTAATTTCATCGCTGGGTGTTCATGCACGTAAAAGTCGCCAAGAGCGTATGCGGAGCGAAGCCATTGAATTACAAAATGAACTTGAACGAATTAACCAAATTACTGACCACAGTATCAAGTTGCTCAGAATGGGGCAGTGGAAAATCAAAGCAGATATTCATCACCAACTATATGCGGACATTGAAAACCATATAGATGATTATTCTGATGAGATAAAACTCGAACTTGGCTTGATGGATAACCAATCCGCAGAGTGTTGTTGTAAATTGGCTCAGCGTTAAGAATTATTTATATTTGAGAATTTTTATAAAACTCTCCTTTCAAACTTTGCCTCAATAGCATTTCTCTTCTGTATCTACTCATTTATATCATTTTAGGGATATTGCAATTTAGTGATTTAAATATATTTATGCTGTTTGGGGATTTAGTGATTCGCTGATGAAGTAGTGGATAGGCAGATCGGTTAAAGATATAGGCTAACTGCGAGATATTGAAAATTACTCTAATCGAAAATCAAATAGCAGATTTGAAGCAATAATCTTGTTGCCACAAGTGAAAATCAGCTTAATAGGGTTGGATTTATAAGTTATTGAATTAATTAAACATTTTTTTGGATTTTCAAAACTGCAACAATATTTGATCTTAATCAGTAAAAATCTGCATTCGAAAACACTAATGTAGTTGAAAATAATTCGCATTTTTACTAGTATCTACTCAATCAGGTTTTTGATTTTTAATAAATCTCAGCGATTTATAAATTTCACAACAACCAATTTAAACCAAAGAGCTAAGTAATCATAAATTATACCAATTTAAGATTGCAATTAAGTAAATTTACTGGAGAAAGTCGATGACCTTTAGTTTGGCCGAAGTAGAAGCTAAACAAAAAGTAAAAGTTGTGAGCTTAGGTTCTGCTAACAGCATTTTTCGCAAAAAGTTGTTGGCAATGGGACTGACTCCAGGTATTGAAATTGATATTACCAGAAAAGCCCCCCTTGGTGGCCCACTAGAGCTTTATCTTAGAGGATTTTCGCTAAGTTTACGACGTAATGAAGCTTTGGGTATTCGAGTCGAATTGCTCGACTCCGTAGGTTAGTGAATTAAGCTGACAGATCCCGTAAATTTTATCTGTGTATACCGCAATAAACGATTATCACTCGATATCAATTAATGCTTGTTGCACCTGAAATACTTTAAACTATGCCAGAGCATTCCAAAACAACTCAACCAATTGTCGCATTATGTGGTAACCCCAATTGTGGTAAGACAACCATATTTAATTTACTGACAGGCTCTCGACAAGAGGTCGGAAATTGGCCTGGAGTAACGGTAGAGAGAAAATCTGGCGTATTTTCACTCGATAATACCAGTTATCAGGTGGTTGATTTACCCGGTACATATTCACTTGATGTAGTTGATGAATCAGTAGCACTCGATGAAAAAATAGCCAGAGACTATATTCTTTCGAATGGTGCTGATCTGATTGTCAACATTATTGATGCATCTAATATTGAACGTAATTTATATTTGACCACGCAATTATTAGAAATGGGTAAGCCGGTCATCATATTACTCAATATGATGGATGTTGCTAAAAAGAATAATGTTGATATTCAAGTAGAGCAACTAGCGAAACTAATTGGTTGTCCTATTTTGCCTATTTCGGCACGTCGCATGCGAAACCCAAATGAATTGCGACAGCAAATCACTTATTATTTGAAGAATTTACCTGAAACAACCAATTTACAGCTCGAACTTGAAGAGCCCTTAAACTCTACATTTTCTAAAATTAAGCAGATTTTAACGCCATATGCGCAGTCAATTGGGGTGAATGCCAATTGGTTGGCGCTTCGTGTCATGGAAGATCAGCGCAATCAACTACCAGAAGAATTAAAACCTCAAGTTCAGCAGACTTTGCAACCTTTGAAGCAAGCATATGGTGAAGATGTTGATATTGCGGTTGCTGAATCACGTTTCAATAAAATTATTCAATGGGTGGAAAAGTGTGTTAATAAAAATGGTCAGTTATCTCGTCAGGTATCAGTAAAACTCGATAAGCTTTTCTTAAATAAGTATTTAGGCGTCCCCGTATTTCTATTGATGACTTATTTGATGTTTGTATTTACCATTAATGTTGGCGGTGCATTCATTGATTTCTTCGATATTGCATTGGGTGCGATTTTAGTTGATGGCGCGACTATTTGGTTACAACAGCTGGGGACTCCTGATTTATTGGTAACGCTTATTGCAAATGGAGTTGGCGGCGGGATTCAGGTGGTGTCAACCTTTATTCCGATTATTGCAAGTCTCTATCTGTTTTTGTCGGTTATGGAGGATACCGGTTACCTTGCACGAGGTGCTTTTGTCATGGATAGATTTATGCAGTCCATTGGCTTACCTGGAAAATCATTTATTCCACTCATGGTGGGATTAGGTTGTACCGTTCCTGCAATCTATGCAACACGTTCACTTGAGTATCAAAAGGATCGTATCATGACTGTGATGATGAGTCCTTTTATTTCTTGTGGTGCTCGACTGCCCGTTTATATTCTTTTTGGCGCAGCATTTTTTCCAGATAATGCACAAAACCTGGTCTTCGCACTTTATTTAATTGGTATCGCTATTGCCGTATTTACTGGGATAGTACTCAAATACACTTTACTGAAAGGTGAAAATACGCCGTTTGTTATGGAGTTACCAACCTATCATTTACCCAATGTACGAAATGTTTTACAGAAAACCTGGGAAAAGCTCAGTTCATTTGTATTAGGTGCAGGTAAGTTAATTGTGCTGGTTGTTGTCATATTAAGCTTTTTAAATTCTCTTGGAACTGATGGTTCATTTGGAAATGAAAACTCTGAAAAATCAGTATTGACCAATATTGGAAAAGCCATTACTCCAGTATTTGCACCGATGGGAATTAAAGAAGAAAACTGGCCCGCAACTGTGGGAATATTTACAGGGATATTTGCTAAAGAAGTTATTGTTGGGACTATTGATGCACTTTATTCCAGTCAACTACCGACTGTCGAACATACCGAAGAAGCGCCATTTGATCTGCTTCTTTCGCTAAAAAAAGCTGTGGGCACAATTCCTGAAAATTTATCTGGTGTCTCGAATAGTTGGTCCGATCCTGTTGGTATTGATATTGGTGATGTGTCTAATCTTGATACAGTTGCAATAGATCAAGAAGTACACCGAAATTTATTTGATATTTTAAATAGCGTATTTGACGGAACGCTTGGTGCATTTTCATATTTGTTGTTTATTTTACTTTATTCACCCTGTGTATCTGCAATGGGGGCAACCTTTAAAGAAACTGGTGGACGCTGGACAATTTTTTCGGTGAGTTGGACTACCTTTTTGGCATATAGTCTAGCAACAATTTGCTATCAGTTAGGCCAGTTAAATATTAGTCCAATTTCTGCATCTATTTGGATTGGCTTTTTTGTAATGCTCCATATTGCTAATTTTATGTACCTGAAATATCGTGGCCGCCAGTTAGAGAGTCAGCGTCCCGTTGCAGTTCAGGCTTAATCGAGAGTTGAAATTACAATGTTAATGGAAATCAAGCTGCTTTTAGATAAACGTGGGGAAATGACACTCACTGACTTAGCAAATCATTTTTATGTATCTGAAGGAATGATGGAGTCGATGCTGGATAAATGGATGAAAAAAGGCAAAGTGATTAAGTGGGAAAATAGTGGAAGCTGTGGTTCTAGCTGTGGTTCTTGTAGTGAATCAAGTGAGGTAAAAGTTTATTATCGATGGAAAAATGTTGCGCAGAAACCTATTTTCGCGCAAGTCAGAGAATAGCCTGTAGAAATTAAAAGCAGGCAGGCTATTTTAGACTTACTGTTATTTTGTCGTACTGCTTAGTTGACTGCTTTTTTAACGCTAAAATATCATTTTATTAAATTGAATCATTCAGCTTTAGCTGCCACTGTAGTCCAACTTCAGTAGAGTAGCCTCTACTTCTGGCCAGCACTTTACCATCTTTTGAAATCAAATAATAACTTGGGTAGCCGTTAATATTAAATTGATTTCGAGTATTATTATCACCTAAAAGAATAGGCATCGATAACTGGTGCTTATTTAGAAATTCGTCAATTTCATTGAGTGATTGCCAATCCAATACAATGGCCAGCACCAGAAGATTTTTAGAATGCTTCTGATAGATTTTTTCAAGATTATCAATTGACAAATCACAGACTTTGCACCAAGGAGCAAAAAAATATATGAGTGTATTTTGCTCTGACTGGTTCAATTGATATTTGGTGACACTACCTTGAATGTTCAAAAGTTTTAGTTGCTCTATAGGGAGTTGTTCTCCTGTCGCCAGCATATTGCGTTGTTGCCAAGAAATAACACCATAAAAAATTACAGCAAACAAAGTTGCTTCGGCAATAAGCCTAGTTGTTTTTTTCCACCATGGTATTTTAGGCAAGGACGAATGATTCAAATTGATTACCTAAGTTGAGTTTGAAAAGCATTCAAAGATTTTCCGGTATTTTTATGATACCAACGATCAATTAAAAAGCGAGAAATCGAAACGGAAAATGGCATTTTAAGTAAGCCTTGCTGCATGCTTTTTTCAAAGCGTTCGATATTAAACCATTCTGCTATTTCAATTTCATTGTCATTTAAATAAATTTCAGTTTGTGTTGTTTGACAAGCAAACCCAAGCATTAATGAACCAGGAAATGGCCAAGGTTGTGAACTAATATACTCAACAGAATCAATATTTAATCCAACTTCTTCTTGGCATTCTCGTTTAACTGCTTGCTCAAGTGATTCGCCATGCTCAACAAAACCGGCTAGTACTGAATACCGGTGTTCATCCCAAACAGGTTGGCGTGCGAGTAAAATTTGTGATTCACCACTTTGATTGTTTTCAACTGAAAATATAACTGCGGGCTCTATTCTGGGAAAATGTTCTTTCTGACATTTTTTATTGACGCATCGCCTGGAGTGGCCGGCTTTAATAATCTGGCTTTGTTGGCCGCACCATCCACAAAATTGATGAGAGTTATGCCAATTAAACAAGCCTTGGGTATAAAATAATAAGCCTAAATCGAGATTATCAACCAGTAACCCTGCCGCTCGCAGTGCTTTAAATTCAAAAGTATCAAATGATGAATTGTTTTGAATAATTTGATGGGCAAAATACGGAATTTGTTGATATTCACCTAGATAAATTTGATTTGAAAGGAGGGGCTGATATTTTTTTATAAGTCGTGATGAAAAATAATGACCTATTTCACCAAACAAAACTTGTCCTTCATACCATAGAATGTGCCGGCTGGCGGGATGAGCTCGTTGTTGTTCAATAAATGATCTGTCAGTGCGCAATTCGGCTTGTCGGTTGATTGGTATCACTTGTATCATTGATGAAAATACTCTTTGTTACGATTAACGATTAGTTAGGGAACGAAAATAGCAGTGCTAATTAATAAATTTAATCAACCAAAGTGAGAATATTGATACCAGAATCCATAATAAAATACCTTGCAAGAGCGCTCGCCATTGAATTTCTGATAATGTATTTTGGTTGAAACTTGTACCAATTAAGAACAAACTGAGCGCCATTCCCTTTTTGGCAATAAGATTTGAAACTGGGCGAAGCTCGCTTAATATCGGCCAAGTCGCTGCAGCGATAGTAGCAAGAATAAATAAAATAATGAATGGGGGAATGGTAAATGCTTTGCCGAGTTGTTTGAAAAATAATCCCGCAATGAATACTAGCGGAACAATCCAGAGTGCTCTTGCAAGTTTGGTTGTGGTGGCAACCTCCATTGCCTGTTCTCCATAAGATGCCGCTGCACCGACGACTGAGCTGGTATCGTGGATACCTAAAGCCGACCAAAGGCCAAATTCTTTTTCTCCCAAACCTAGCTGTTCGCCCAATACTGGATAAATGATCAGAGCAAGCGCATTTAATAAAAATATAATTGAGATAGAAATAATAACATGGTTTGGGTTAGCTCTGATGGTTGGTGCTAATGCTGCAATTGCACTTCCTCCGCAGATTGCAGTTCCGCCTGATATTAGAAAAGATAACTTTTGTTCGACTTTGAACATCTTACCAATGAAGTATCCAAATACTAGTGTAAATACGATACTTAAAATGGTGATGTTGAAACTTTCTTTTGCCGTTTGCAGTACATCAGAAAAATTTAAACCAAGACCAAGGATGACAATACTACTTTTTAAAATAATGCTGGACGCCCAGTGGGTTTTTAGCGGAAAGGGGTTACCAACAGTTAATGCAAATCCAACTCCCAACAGCAAACTGAGCGCAATACTGATATAACCACTAAAGACTAAAATAATCAGTAAAGTGAATATGCTAATAGATATTCGAGGCGAGTTGACTGGCATAAAATGTTAATAAATGTGAAGTTTTCATCATTATAGCCTCAAAATCACTTATATAACAGACAGTTAGTCATTTTACCAAGATTGTTTGTTGAGTTTGCAAAATACACTGAAGTGGTGTTATAGTTCAATAGTACACCAAGCATGGTTTTGAGAATTCAACTTGAGAGAAGCCTATGAATGCAGTGCAGTGGAATGACCAAACGCCGATTTTTCGGCAGCTTAAGGAAAAGGTAATCGAATTAATCATGGATGGCGAAGTAATAGAGGGCGAAGCTGTGCCCTCAGTACGTCAGGTTGCGGCAGATTATCAGATTAATCCTTTGACCGTTTCTAAGGCGTATCAAGAACTGGTTGATGACGAAGTTTTAGAAAAGAAAAGAGGGCTGGGTATGTTTGTAACTGAAGGTGCGAAAGAAAAATTGTATGCAGAAGAGCGTCGTATATTTTTGCAACAGGAGTGGCCTCGCATCATCAAACGTATTCAGCGGCTGGGGATAAATATGGATGAGCTGACCAGCGAAATTAATCAGTCAACTGAACAGTCAACGGGGGATAGATAATGAGTGCTATTATTACTGCTTCTGGATTAAGTAAAAGCTATGGATCATTTCATGCGGTAAAGTCTGTTAGTTTTTCTATAGAACGTGGCAAAATTGTTGGTCTTGTTGGTCCTAACGGTGCAGGTAAAACCACTGTATTAAAAGCAATTCTGGGGTTAACCTCTTATAACGGTAAACTGGATGTTTTGGGCTATGATCCACAAACTCAGCGTGATTTATTAATGCAAAAAGTTTGCTTTATTGCAGATGTTGCGGTTCTTCCCAAGTGGTTAAAAGTTTGTGAAGCAGTTGAATTTGTTACTCAGGTTCATCCTCATTTTAATTTAGAGCGTGCGAAGTATTTTTTGAATAAAACCAAGATTAACTGGAATTCCAAGGTTAAAGAACTTTCTAAAGGTATGGTCGCACAGCTTCATTTGGCACTGGTTATGTCAATCGAAGCGGAACTTTTGGTATTAGATGAACCAACACTTGGACTGGATATTCTTTATCGAAAAGAATTTTATAATCAGTTACTCGCGGAGTTTTTTGATGAAGGACGCAGCATTGTGGTTACTACGCATCAAATTGAAGAAGTTGAAAATCTATTAACGGATTTAATTTTTATTCGAGATGGAGAAATTGTGCTGGATGCTTCAATGGATGAAATTGGACAAAAGTATGTTGAAGTAATGGTTAGGCGAGAAGATATAGAAAAAGCGCAGGCGCTCAATCCTGTTATGGAGCGAGAAGTTTTTGGAAGAAAAGTATTTTTATTTGAAGGCGTAGCAAAAGATGTACTCGAAACGCTGGGCGAAACTCATTCACCAAGTGTTGCTGATTTATTTGTTGCAAAAATGAAGGAGAGGCAGTTATGAACTCATTTAAAGCACTTGTTAAAAGAGAGTATTGGGAACACAGAGGATCATTTGTGTATGCTCCTTTAATTATGGCCGGAATATTTCTAGGTATTATTTTAATCACCATACTGACCGGAAATAATGTTGAAGTAAATAACAACGGTGTTATTTTGTCGGAAGCAGGAACTTTGGTGCATGAAAAATTACTCAGCTTACCAGATGAAGCCAGGGGGCAATTAATGTTAACCTTTTTCGCTGGATTGACTGTCTCTTTTGGTATCGTACTATTAGTGGTAAGTGTATTCTTCTGCTTAGGTTCGCTTTACGACGAACGTAAAGATCGCAGTATATTATTCTGGAAATCACTACCCATTTCAGACAGTGCGACAGTACTTTCAAAGTTTATAGCCATCGTATTACTAGCACCTTTGCTATATTTGGCCGTAATTATTGCTTTTCAGTTGGTCTTTTTGATTATCGCAACTATTTCTGCCTGGTTTGGTGGACACTCGGGTAGTTTATATTGGACATCCGTCAATTTATTTGGATTCTTCTTTAATAAAGGTTTTTCAATGTTTGTTGCTGCGCTTTGGTTATCGCCAGTATGGGCTTGGTGTATGTTAATGTCGGCCTGGGCTAAAAAGGTACCTTTTATATGGGCCGCTTTTCCGATACTGATGATAGCATTGGCTGAAGGTTATATATTTGGATCCATTTCATTCATTGAAACACTTGGTAATCATGTTGCAGCAGGGATAACCATTCAAAATGAAGTTTTCGAAGCGATTAAAGATAATGGTCATGAAATAGCTGAGCTTAATTTTAATCGAGCTGGAGAGGCCGTGATGACGCTACAGTTTTGGATAGCGCAAGTCATTGCTGCGGTATTTTTAATAGCGGCTATCTATACACGACGTTTTCGCGATGAATCTTGAACTATTGGATTTATTGTGAGAGAATTGAGAACTACTATAAAAAGGTGTTAATGATGATACTTAATCGCAAAAGTGCTAAAAGAACAAGTAATATTAGCTTGTTTATCGCAGTGGCTATGATAACAACCATTTTTGGTGTGTTGAAAACACAAGGCTATGAGGTTGACATGCTTACCGATAAGGGAATACATATTTGCAAAGCAGGTATTACTGATATTCTGAGCGTACTATTTCTATAGCCATTGGCTAGACTTAATTGACTCTTTGATATTTCAGTATTTATTGGGTTTTATGGTCAAATATTTGGAGTCTAATAAGTCTGTTTTTGGGGGTTATTCAATAGTGATTGAATGAGTCATCAGTATCGTGTTTTAGTCTAGGCACAAGTATTATCAACTTTATCTATAAGTATTCATTGAGCCACTTTAAAGTAAAAACGGGGATAAAACCCCGTTTTTTTATGCATAAATATATTTAAAAGTAAGCAATATCCCAGAATAAAAGTAAATATTACAATTAGTTTATTTGGGTATTCATGAGACTGAAAGCGCAATTAAATGACTTAGAAAGTAATGAAGTCAGCTAACTCAGTTAATTAACTCGGTTATTCAATCTAGTTTACCGTTTTGGTTAACTGACAAACTACATACGGTGCAACAACAACAGTCCATAAGTCGGGATTATTCTGGCAATTAGTTTTGACCCACTGTGGGCCGGCAAATTCAATATCTTTGTTAAGAATCAGAGTTTCTATTTCATCTTTCTTGTTTTCTGCAATTTGTGCGGCTACTTCAATCAAGTCTCGTCGAGTTGATACTACGAGTAAATTACCTTTAGCAAAGAATAATTCTAATTCTTTCCACTTTAATTTGGCTGTTTCTAAATTCAATTTTGTTTTAAGTGGTAGTAGATTGTCGGTATCAGTCACGATAAATTCTCATTAGTTAGCTTGCGTCTTGTTATAACCATTACGTAAAAATCTTCAGTAAACACTTGGAGTCAGCGGATATTGTCAAAAATGGTTTTATTGGCTCATTTAAGGTTTGATACATCGTTGTAATTAGTGACTTTACGCACCTTTTCATATTTTTACAAATTACCACTACGAAGTACCACTAAAAATATTGTCTAATAGCCTTAATCTAAAATAATAAATGAATTTGTCTGAGATGTCGAAATCTCGTCTTTCTACATATTTTAGATAATTTGGGTTTCAAGCTTTTATTTTGAATAGCTATAATCCATGTTAGAGTAATCGAGATACTGTTATTTACCAGGAGAATACCAAATGAAAATAAGCACAGTTCAATTGTTAATTTTAACCGGAATTAGCCTGGCCGCACTTTGTATTCCTACAGTAGTTGCTGCGGATGTCGAGGTAAAGCTAATTGAACCTAGGAAGTTCAGAGATATTGATGTGACTAGTAAGAGCCTCAATAAAAGTATTGAGGATGTACATCATTCGCTATCGCAATTAATCAATCAAGTTGCCAAAGAATACCTCAAAGATTCAAATAATCTGATTATTGAAGTGACTCAGGTAGATTTGGCTGGATATATGGAATGGACTCGAAATGCTCGTGAAATTCGAGTTGTTCGTAACAATGATCGTTATGTATTGGAATTTAGCTACCGTTTAATCGACTCGACAGGTAAAGTGCTAAAAGAAGGCAATGCGAATATTCGTGAGTTCCTGCACGATTCTCCTAGTAAAAAACGTTTACAAGATTCTCACTTAGTTGGTTATATGCGTGATGACCTGGAAAAATGGTTTAAAAAAGAATTTAATAATTAAAAAATAAAATAAACTTACGATTTTATATCATCGATTTTATTTTTAATTGCCACCAGAATCGCCAATCCAATAAATGCACCTGGTGGCAATATGGCAAACAAAAACTTTTGGTCAGTTAGATAAAACCGTAAAGTTAAATCTTTTGCCCATTCACCCAATAATAAATGTGCGCCGTCAAAAATTGTGCCTTGACCAACAAACTCTCTCAAGCCGCCAAGTAACATTAATACAAGGGTAAATCCAAGGCCTTGTGCTAAACCATCAATCATTGAAGGAACCACCGGATTTTTCGAAGCAAACGCTTCTGCTCTACCAATAATGGCACAATTGGTCACGATTAATGGAATAAAAATACCAAGTATTAAATAGAGCTCATAAGTGAAGGCATTCATGATTAGTTGAACGTTGGTAACAAAGGAGGCAATCAACATAACAAATACAGGAATTCGAATTTCTTTTGGAATATGATGGCGGATGAGTGAAACAGTTGTATTTGAGCCAACTAGTACAAAGGTGGTTGCTATGCCTAATCCCAGTCCGTTAATTAGCGTACCTGTAACGGCTAATAGCGGACAAAGTCCCAATAATTGAACTAACGCAGCATTATTGTTCCACAATCCATCATGAATTAATTGTTGATGCGCTTTTATCATTGCTGTATTCCACAGTTTTGTTGACCGTTAAAGAGGTTAGCAGAGTTTTCCTGATAAAAAAGCAGAGCATTATAGACTGCTTTAGTAATTGCACGCGGTGTTATCGTTGCGCCAGTTAGTGCATCAAATTCACCACCATCTTTTTTTACACGCCACTTTTCTGGTTCTGGTTGCTGGAGTGATTTTCCTGAATACTGCATTATCCAGTCTGATTTTTCTATTTCAATTCTATCACCCAATCCTGGTGTTTCGGAATGCTCAGTTACTCTAACACCTGCAACTTGACCATTTTGATAAATGCCAATAGCTAAATGAATTCTACCTGAGTAACCTTCTGGTGCGATAGCTGTTGTGAAAACAGCATAGTTTTGTGTATTGTTTCGCATTCGATATAGCGGTACTGGCTCAGTTTGACCTAATAACGAACCGTTCATGATTATTGTGCAGTCGTGGTAAGCATCATTGTCATACTCATTTGCCGGCACAATTTCGTTGAGTCTACGAGCCAATGCCGCTTTTATTTCCTGAGCAATTTTGTCTTTGGTAATTTGGTAGGTTATTGCAATTAACCCCGTTGATACAAGTGCAAATAAAGCCAAAATCAAACCATTTTTTCCAATTGCTTTTTGCATTAATGTATTATTTTTTTCATCTTTTGTTGATGAATTATCATGAAGTGAGTTTGAATTATTCATTTGATTGGTCACTCATCAGATGATTTTTGTTGATGACCATAAATGATCGGCTTAGTGTAATGATCAATCATTGGGGTTGCCATATTTAACAGTAAAACAGAAAAACCGACCGCTTCAGGGTAGCCACCAAATGTGCGAATGATTACAATCATAAAGCCAATCGAAAAACCATAAATTAAGCGACCTTTAGGTGTTGTTGCGGCTGACACAGGATCAGTGGCGATAAAAAAGGCACCTAACATAGTGGCTCCACTAGAGAGATGAAACCAGAGTGGCATATAGAGTTGACTGTCAAAAGATGATAATAAAAAGCTGGTAATTAAAATGCCACTGAGTACTGCTGCTGGAATATGCCAACGAATGACTTTAGCAAAAAGCAAGTATATGCCGCCAACTAAAAAGCCAGCATTAACCCATTGCCAACCGGTCAAATTTTCTTGAAAGTAAGGTTTACTTAAAATTTCGGTAGTCATAAATCCTTGTGTCATTTCTGTTTTGCTAAAGTCCAGAGGCGTTGCCATCGTAAAGCCGTCGGCAATTTGTCTAAAAGTATTAGCCGTTAGATGGTTGCTTGTTTCAGAAAATAAAATAATTTCCAAAGAGTCGATAAAACCTGGTACTTGTAGAGCAAGTTCGCGCGAAGGTAACCAGACCGTCATTTCATATGGAAAAGAAATTAGTAATAGTACATATCCAACCATTGCAGGATTAAAGGGATTAAAACCAAGCCCGCCATAAAGTTGTTTTGCAAAAATTATGGCGAACCAGCAACCCACCATGCTCATCCAAAATGGTAATGTAGGAGGTAGTGAAAGTCCTAACAATAATCCAGTTAACAAAGCCGTGTTATCCGTTAATGTCAGACGCGGTGGCCGTTTGCGCAGTCGTAGTACAAAGTACTCTGCACTTAAGCAAAAAAAGCTACATAGAAAAACATTGATCAGTACACCAAATCCAAAAAAATAAATTTGAATTATTGCGCCAGGAATTAAACCAAAGCAGACCAATTTCATTATCTGGCTAGTTGATAATGCGTCATGAAAAAAAGGAGATGACAGTTTCATTGTAGCTTTTTATTCCCTACGAATTTTATTTTTCTGTTAGATTATCTGATTGACTTTCAGATGTTTGTTGAACACTTTTTTTCTTTTTGACGCGTGCTAATGCTTCATTAATTGCCGCTTTTTTATTATCAAGGGAATCATCATTTAGTGTCACTTTTTTTCTGGCTTCGGCAGCTTTTGCATGTTTATTTGCACGTTCAGCTTTAGCTCTCGCTAGACGCATTTCGCGAAATTCAAATCGTTGTTTGGCTTTATCTGACGCAATCTGTTTTTGCTCATTATGCTGAATAACCGATTTAGCATAACGATAATATTGCACTAGTGGTATTTCACTTGGACATACATAAGCGCACGCCCCACACTCAATGCAATCACTTAACCCTTGGTTTTGCAAGTTATCCCATTGATCGCTTTGACTAAACCAATAGAGTTGTTGAGGAAGTAAATTGACAGGGCAAACTTTCTCACATTCACTACACCTTATACATTCCTGATGTGGTATTGACTCGGTTAACCAGCGCTGTGTATTGGGCGAGTCATGATTGAATATGAGACAGTTGGTTGATTTGCTTACAGGTAAATCAAATCGATAAAAACTTTGCCCCATTAATGGGCCACCCATAATGATTCGAGACAAACTTGAACGATCAATCTCGAATTGTTCGATGAGTTCATCAATTGTTGTGCCAAATGGAATCCAATAATTGCCAGGACGACTAATAAGGCTGCCCGTAATTGTAACCAGTCGGCGAACAAGCGGTAGTCCTTGAATAACTGCTTGGTAAATGGCATATAAAGTTGCAATGTTTTGTACAACTAAACCAAGTGTTGCAGGTAATTTTCCTTTAGGCACTTGTTTGCCGGTGACCAGCTCAATTGTTTGTTTTTCTCCACCACTTGGATACTTAGTTGGCGCGACACAAATTTCTAAGGATATCTGGGTTGTATTAAAGTTTTTGGCATCTAGAATGGCATGTTGTAGCGCAGCAATTGCTTCAGGTTTATTATCTTCAATAGCTATGACGATTGATTGCGCAGCGAGTATTCTGGCACTGATGAGAGCACCTATAATAATCTTCTCTGCATGTTCCTGCATTAAGCGATCATCACAGGTGATATAAGGTTCACATTCCATCGCGTTAACAATTAGTGTCTCTATAGGGTTTGCTGATAATTTTATATGTGTAGGGAAGGTGGCGCCGCCTAGTCCAACTATTCCCGCATCCTCAATACGTTGTCGCAAAAGTATTGCCGATGCATGCTTCCAGTCTAGTGGGGTAAATTGAATTGACGAGTCAGATTGGTCTGGTCTAATTTTCAGTTCAATGGCTGTTTGTGGTAGCCCTGAAGGATGTCCCAAATAAAACTGGCCAATTGATTTTACAATGCCAGTAGCAGGTGCATGAATATGTGCACCGATGCCATTGCCATGTTCAATTAATAACTGTCCTTCTGCAACTTGTTCATTGACTGCGACCAGAATTTGTCCTGGATTACCAATACTCTGCTTAATTGGAAGAATAAGTCGATCCGGCAGTTTAATTTTTTCAATGGCTGACTGATTAGAAATGGTTTTATATTCTTCGGGATGAATGCCCCCATGAAATTCTCCCGGCGCACGCTTGGTAAACTCATTAAATATTATGTTTGTTTTTTCCTCTGTGTGACTCATAAAAACACCTTAATCATGAGAGTATTTTGACAGGGATATTTTGTGAATTAGCGACTTTTGTCTGTGGTTCGGGTTTTGGCCAATGCCAGTCATCTGTCGTTACCTCCAACTCGACCATATCAATGCAGTCTACCGGGCATGGTGCAACACATAAGTCACATCCAGTACATTCCACCTCAATGACTGTGTGCATTAATTTAGCTGCGCCTACAATTGCATCAACTGGACAAGCTTGAATGCATTTTGTGCAGCCAATACATTCATCTTCACGAATTACTGCAACTCTTGGTCTTAAGGTTTCACCGCAGCTTTCATCGAGATCGATAATGTCAACATCAAGTAATTCAGCCAATGCCTTAATTCCAGCTTCACCACCGGGTGGGCAACGATTGATGGCTTCTCCGTTAGCTATTGCTTCAGCATAGGGTTTGCAACCTGGGTAACCGCATTGGCCGCATTGCGTCTGTGGTAATATGGCATTGATTTGTTCAACAATTGGATCGCCCTCAACCTTGAATTTGATAGAAGCAAATCCTAATAAACCGCCACATAAAAATGCGAAAATGACGAGCGTACCTGTGGCAATCAATAATTCTAGCATCAGAATTTTACCAATCCAGCAAATCCCATAAATGCCAAAGACATTAATCCCGCAGTAATCAGTGCAATAGATGCGCCTTGAAATGGCTTAGGCACATCTGCTACAGCGATGCGCTCACGTATGGCTGCAAAAAGTATTAAAACAAGTGAAAAACCTACCGCCGCGCCAAAACCAAAAATAATTGATTGTAAAAAATTATGGTTTTGGTTGACGTTTAGTAAAGCAACACCCAACACTGCACAGTTAGTTGTGATTAGCGGTAAAAATATTCCTAACAGTCGGTAGAGCAGTGGACTGGTTTTGTGAATAACCATTTCAGTAAATTGTACAACAACTGCAATACTGAGAATGAATGAGAGTATTTGTAAATACTCTAGATTCAGTGGTTGTAAAATATAAGTATTGATCAAATAACTGGCAACAGAAGCAAGCGTTAGCACAAAAGTTGTTGCTGCTGCCATACCTGCGGCAGTTTCAACCCGACTAGATACCCCCATAAAAGGGCATAAGCCAAGAAATCGGGTTAATACGAAGTTATTGACTAGAACAGTACTAATGAGCAATAGAACAATTTCAGAAATCATGTTTTACCACTTAATTGAGTTCTCGTTAGCTGTTAATGCTGATTTAGTTTTGACTAAGTTGGCGATTTTTCTTTCAACGATTGATCTTTTCTTGCTTCGATAAAATATCGGATTGCGAGCAGCGTGGCAAAGATAATACCCCACACCAGCAGTAATAATGTCAACCCTTCATAAATTGCGCCAACCCCATCCACTTCTGCATTTAAGATGGTATTTAGCACCATCGGCGCATAAGAGTCGGCGTCACGCACCTGTTGGGGGGTAAATGCCCCTGTAGCAAGTAAACTGACAAATCCCGCACGCAAAGCAAACGGCGCTTTGCGCATTTTCAAGTCAACTAAAAATAATAAAATTAAGCCTAGCACAATATAAGCAATCCAGGCTTGTGGATATAAATCGAAACTTTGCATATTTAGTGTATCTTCTCGTATCTTCCAACCTTTGAACGGTTTACTTTACTCGCATTCCTGGTTGAGCGCCTTCATCGGGATTCAAGATCCATAAATCTTTACCACCCGGACCCGCTGCCAATACCATTCCTTCAGATTCACCAAATCGCATTTTACGTGGCTTGAGATTTGCCACCATTACGGTCAGTTTTCCTTCGAGATCTTCGGGTAAATAGGCCGATTTAATGCCTGCAAATACTTGCTTGGTAACACCATCAAGATCCAGTTGAAGTTTAAGGAGCTTTTCGGCACCTTCAACATGCTCTGCTTTAATAATTTTGACGATACGTAAGTCGACTTTATCAAAATCGGCAAATTCTATTTCAGGCTTGAGTGGATCGGTTAATTGTACTTCGCTGACCGGTGCATTTTCTGCAATTGAATCTTCAACGATTGCATCTAGCTGCTTTCGCTCAATTCGCTGCACCATTGGTTTAAAGCGATTGATCCTGTGTTTTTCGAGTAATCTTTCGGTATCTCGCCATCTTAAGGGAGCAATGTTGAGAAAGTCTTCAACTTGTGCTGCAATTTTAGGAATGGCGGGTTTTAAATAAATGGTTAAAATTTTAAATAAGTTAATTGCAATAGTACAAATTTCTTGAACTTGCTGACTGCTGGCTTCGTCTTTAATTTTAACCCAGGGTTCTTCTTTATCAACATACTGGTTGGCTTTGTCGGTTAATGCCATAATTTCTCGTACAGCTTGACCATATTGCTTATCTTCGTAAAGCTGAGCAATTTTTTCGGCGGCATTTTGAAATTCAGCAATTAGCGGATGAATTGTTGATAGTGCTGCTAGCTTTCCATCGAAAGATTTACTGATAAAGCCTGCCGAGCGGCTTGCAAGATTGATATATTTGCCCACCAAATCTGAATTGACTCGCGCGATAAAATCGTCGAAGTTTAAATCAAAATCATCAATACGATTGGTGAGTTTGGCCATAAAATAGTAGCGTAAATATTCAGGCTTTAAATGGTTTAAGTAGGTTCGCGCTTTAATAAAAGTCCCTTTGGATTTAGACATCTTTTTACCATCAACAGTTAAAAATCCGTGAGCATGAACTTTAGTTGGTTTTCTAAATCCGCTACCATCTAGCATTGCTGGCCAAAAGAGCGTGTGAAAGTAAACAATATCTTTACCAATAAAATGATGTAGTTCGGTATCATTATTGACTTGCCAGAATTCATTAAAATTAAGTCCGTTTCGTTTATCGCACAAGTTTTTAAAACTCGACATGTAACCGATTGGCGCGTCTACCCAAACATAAAAATATTTGTCAGGTGCATCAGGAATTTCAAATCCAAAATAAGGAGCATCTCGCGAGATATCCCATTCTTGCAAACCGGCATTAAACCATTCGTCCAGTTTATTGGCGATTTGTTCTTGTACATGACCATCGCGAGTCCAGGCTTTAAGCATGTCTTCAAAGTCAGTCAGTTTGAAAAAGAAATGTTCTGAATTTTTTATAACTGGAGTTGCACCAGATACTGCCGACTTGGGATTGACGAGTTCGGTTGGACTGTAAGTTGCGCTGCAATTATCGCAGTTATCACCGTATTGGTCAGAAGAACCACACTTTGGGCATTCTCCTTTGACAAATCTATCGGGCAAAAACATTTGCTTTTCAGGATCGAAGAGTTGACTGATCTCTCGCTTGGCAATATGTCCAGCCTCATTTAGCTTACGATAAATATGTTCGCACATCATTTTGTTTTCTTCGCTATGTGTGGAATGATAGTTATCGTAGTTAACCAGAAAGTCTTCGAAGTCTTTCATGTGCTCTTCGCGTGTGGCTGCAATAAATTCTTCGGGTGAAATACCTTCTTTTTGAGCTCGCAGCATAATCGGTGTACCGTGAGTGTCATCAGCGCAAACACCTATACACTCATGTCCTCTCGACTTTTGAAATCGCATCCAGATATCGGTCTGAATATGTTCTAATAGGTGACCTAAATGGATTGAACCATTGGCGTAAGGGAGGGCACTGGTGACTAATATGCGTCGTTTATTAGTTGAATGTGTCGAACTCACTGGTTATATACTCTATTTTGTAAGGGTTAATACCAAAGGATTTAGTTGATGCAACTATACCGTTTTTTTAAGGTGCTTTCATCATAAATTCCTGTGAAGTCCTTACAAATTAAGCAAGTATTTCTGGCAATGATTCGGTTATAATCCGTTAAAATTTGCAAACCGATCGATGGAGCCTTATGTTAGACGAACAAGCAATAATCGAAGTAATTGGTGATAGTGTTTTCGGCTGTCTGCCAGAAGATTTCGATTTAGCACCTCATGTCAGAGAAACTACTGTTGTTGGTGATGATGTTAAACTGGAGTTAGTGTTGCCTTTTCCGGCAAATGGAATCAAACAGTTGCTTGCTGAAGAAATAGAGGCGGCAATATTACGAGCTTGGCCACAAACCAAGAGTGTTGCGGTATCGATTAAGCACCGAATTCGTGCCTACGAGACAAAAGCTGGTGTTGCACCTTTGGCCAGAGTCAAAAACATTATTGCTGTCGCTTCGGGTAAAGGTGGAGTAGGTAAGTCTGCAACGAGTATTAATCTGGCTTTGGCACTTAAAGAAGAGGGCGCCTCTGTTGGCATTTTGGATGCCGACATTTATGGTCCAAGTGTGCCCATAATGCTCGGTATCCCTAACGAGCGCCCTGTTTCCGAAGATAAAAAGACAATTTTACCATTACGGGCACATGGTATTGGTGCAATGTCAATTGGCTTTTTGGTTGAGGAAAAGCAAGCTATGGTATGGCGTGGTCCGATGGCTTCATCTGCCTTCCAACAAATTATTCGCGATACTCGCTGGGGTGATATTGACTACTTAATTGTTGATCTACCCCCTGGAACGGGCGATATCCAGCTTACAATGGCTCAAAAGATACCGGTAACTGGCGCTGTTATTGTTACAACTCCGCAAGATTTGGCCTTGGCTGATGCCAAAAAAGCCGTCAGTATGTTTGGCAAAGTTAAAATACCCGTATTGGGTGTAGTTGAGAATATGTCGACTCATATTTGTAGCCAATGCGGCCATCAAGAGGCGATATTTGGTGAAGGGGGCGGAAAGTTTCTATCTGTCGATTATGAAATCCCATTATTGGGACAACTGCCTCTGGCGATGACGATTCGAGAGCATTTAGATGATGGCAATCCATCGGTATCTGCTGAACCAGAAAGCCAAATAAGTTTAACTTATCGTTCAATCGCTAGGAATCTGGCGGCAACAATGAGTCAAACATTAGGACAGGACTTTTCTAAAACTGCAGATAGTATTTCGATAAAGACTTGGTCTCCGACTACTTGACACAAATTAGCTGAGTAAACCACTGAATTGTCTGGTTTAACTGAATTTCTCAGCAAGAAACGTAGAAAAATGACATTTAATGGTGAATTATAAACCCGTTAAATGTAACATTATGGGTTTGAAGTAGTTTATTTGTTGAGAAGATTAAATGAGTATTAAATCAGACAAGTGGATGCGCCGAATGGCGGCTGAAGGCATGATTAGTCCTTTTGAATCTGGCCAGGTTCGGGAATTAAACGGCAATAAAATCATTTCTTATGGTACCTCAAGCTATGGCTACGATGTGCGTTGCTCTGATGAATTTAAAATTTTTACTAACGTACATTCTGCTGTGGTTGATCCGAAAAATTTTGACGAAAACAGTTTTGTTGATGTTAAATCAAATGTGTGTATTATTCCGCCAAATTCCTTTGCACTTGCCAGAACGGTTGAATACTTTAGAATTCCGCGAAATGTGTTAACAGTCTGTCTTGGTAAGTCAACTTATGCTCGCTGTGGTATTATCGTTAATGTGACACCGCTTGAACCCGAATGGGAAGGGCACGTTACTCTGGAATTTTCAAATACAACGCCGCTTCCTGCTAAAATTTATGCTAATGAAGGCGTTGCGCAAATGTTGTTTTTTGAATCTGATGAAATTTGTGATACTTCTTATGCTGATAGGAGAGGTAAATATCAAGGACAAACTGGCGTTACCTTACCTAAAACATAGTCATAATGAAGAATACAATTCTTTTAATGAAGAAGCATTCTGCGGGTAGTTCTTTTTCTAGTTACATCAATTCGCTTTTTTAAGCGGTCAAAATTAAGTCAATTTTTCAAGCTCAATCAAAATTGAGTGGTTAGCTTCTAGCCACTCATCACTCTTTTTTCATTTAAAGAATTCTAAAATTCAATAGGTTATTGCCATATGTATTGATCAAGCTTTTGTCAGTTGCTTGTCAATTTAAATTATTTATTGTTATGGCGGACAAAACAGAATATCAACATAATTATTGAGTATTTTTGCATCATTATTTGAACCGAGTAAGCTTACCTAAGCAGAAGAGAACTTAAAACTGTAAAAATGTTGTGTTAGATTGGCAATTATTATCGTAAATTTAAATAATGTTCTTATCTGTATTTATCAAGATATTAGTCCTGCTTGAATAAGTTGGGATATCAAGATTGAGTAACGAAATTATCAATTATTTGAGGTTGATTGAATTTAATGAATATGAATGAAGCCATACCGGACTTGAATTTTTTTACTGTTGTTGATTGGATTGCACTTTATTGGTTTATTTTATGTTGGATTGGTTACACTTCTTTTGCCAATTATCGACTGAATCGTTCAACTAATCTTGCGCAAAGTCTAACAGAGTTGCGCGGCTTATGGATGAAATCTATGATTCAGCGAGATATGCGAATTCCCGATACGACGTCACTGGGAATTCTTCAAAGAACGGTCACCTTTTTTGCATCTACAACTATATTTATTCTTGCGGGATTATTAGCGGTATTAGGCGCTTCAGATAAAGCAGTAAAACTGGCACAAGCAATACCTTTTGTTGCTGAACATAGTCAGTCTGCCTGGGAAATGAAAGTATTGTTTATGGTATTTATTTTTATTTATGCATTTTTCAAATTTTCATGGTCAGTACGTCAATATAACTTTGCATTGGTAATGTTTGGTGCTGCGCCAGAGCAAAACTCTACTGATACCGATGACTATGTGCTTTGTTCAAATGAATTATTAACTTCTGCGAATAAGTCATTTAACTATGGATTGCGTGCTTATACCTTTTCAATGGCAGCAATAACCTGGTTTGTACATCCAATATTATTTATTGCAACGACAGCATGGGTCGTTGGTGTTTTATATCGAAGAGAATTCTATTCACGCACTTTAGCTGCCATGCAATCAGCCATTAGAATTTTAAAAAAGCAAGACTGATTAATGTCTTAATCTAAGTGCATTAAGCACAACGATAAGTGAACTGGCAGCCATACCAATGGCTGCCAGCCAGGCTGGGACTAATCCTGCGATAGCAAATGGAATAGCAATAAAGTTATATAAGATTGCCCATGATATGTTTTGTCGTATGACTTGATTTAATCGTCTTGCAACTTTAATGGATTCACTTATCACACTTAAATCTTGACTAGCCAAGACTGCATTTGATGCCGTTTTGGATAGATGTGATGCGGCACCTAAAGTGACTCCAACCTCGGCCTGGCTCAGTGCGCCAATATCATTGACACCATCACCAATCATCATTATTTGCTCATGCTTTTGTTGCGCGGCTTGAATATGTTGTAATTTTTTTTCTGGTGAGGTATTGGCAATAAAATGCGAAAAACCAAGTTGATTAGCAATTTGTTTGCAAGCCAGGGTAGAGTCTCCACTCATAATACTGGCATTGACTTTAAGTTTTTTAAGTTGCTTGACTATATTTTTTGCGCTTAAGTTACTTTGGTCACTCACTAGAAAGGTGGCCAAATGCTGTTGAGGAGTGCACAAATAAACAGGTATACAAGTTTGATTTTTTAAATATTTTTCGGGAATACTGTTTAATTGTAAATGAGTATTTTGGCAAACGAATTCCCGCTTGCCAATTCGAAAAAGCTGTCCGTGAATTTGGCCCTCAATACCACCAGAAATAATTTCCTTTAATGCCGTAGTTGGTAAGGGGCTTAATGAGTTATTTTTAAATGCATGAGCTATTGGATGATTTGAAATTGACTCAAGTGTCGCAGCAATTTGTAAGCAGTCAATATCATTGTCTTGGTTGTAATTGATCGTGTTTACTAATGACATACGGCCGAGTGTTAACGTACCTGTTTTATCAAAAAAGATATGCGAAATTTTTGCTAGATTGGCTAAAGTATATTTGTCTTTTATCATTAATCCACGATCAGTTAAGCGGGCGATAGCTGCTGCTACTGCCGCGGGTGTTGCTAATGAAAGTGCACAAGGACAACTGACGACTAAAAGTGATAACACAATCGGAAAGACTTTTTGTGGAGCAATTATCCACCAAGCAATCCCTGATAAGGTGCATAAAATCAGTAATCCAATAATGTACCAGTTAGCCACTTTGTCAGCTAAGGTAACTTCACGTGAAGTTAAGTGTTCAGAATTATGTTGTAGCTGAACCAGTTTTTGTACACGGCAGTTTTGCAGCTCTGTTGTTGCTTGCATAACAAAGCTACCGCCATTATTGGTCGAGCCACTATATAAAGGCTCGTGGTAACCTTTAATAATCGGTAAAAACTCACCCGTTATGACAGATTCATTAATCTCGACTTCTTGTTCCAGGTTGATACCATCAATGGGAATAATTGCACCGCTATTAATTATTAATTTATCACCAGCTTGTACCTTATTGGTTGCAATGATTTCCGTTTCTCCTTTTTTTGTTTGACGGATGACAGAAAGTGGAATTAAGCGTTTGAAGTTTTGTTGTTTTAAGATCGCTTTCAAGCGCATTTTGTGTTCAAGAAATCGGCCAATTAACAAGAAGAAAATAAACATTACCGCTGAGTCAAAATAAAAAACATTTGCATGAGCGATTAAAGAGTAAACACTGGCACTGTAACTGGCAATAATTGCAATTGAAACTGGTAAATTCATACCAAAATGAAAATGTTTTAACGAATTCCATGCACTTTTGAAAAAAGGAAAAGCGGAATAAAATACTACTGGTGTTGCCATTAATCCGCTGACGGCGTGTAAAAAATAGGCATGTTCGGGAGACATATCTTGAAAGTCACCAACATAAATACCAGTGGCATACATCATCACCTGCATCATGCCAATTCCAGCAACGATTAAGCGTCTCACATAGGCGCGATCTTCCTGTTGGATTTGTTTTTCTTGTTGATCTTCAGTAAACGGAAAAGCGCGGTAACCTAGATCACGAATGTTTTTTAAAATTGGACTGATAGGGGTATCTTTGTTAAAACGTAATCTTGCGCGGCTGGTTGTTGTGTTGACCTGAATATCGACAACATCATTTCTTTTGTTAATTTGGTTTTTAATTAGCCAGCTACAAGCCGCACAGGTGATACCGTCAATACCTAATTCGATTTCCTGATAATTATTTTCTGTATTGGAAACAACTTCTTGCAGTATTTCTGGATTATCTAAGGATTCCAATTCAAGAATTTCTTCGGGTAAAATTTCTTCAGGTCTGACGTTTCGTTCGGTTCTGAATTGATAAAATTTTTCTAAGCCATTTTCAATAATTGTTTCAGCAATCGCCAGACAGCCGGGACAACAAAAACTTCTTTGTTCACCGAGTATGGTCGATTTGAATTCGCTATTCTTCGGTACCTTTAAATCACAATGAAAGCAAAGGTTACTCATTTAGTATTCGCTCGCTGAAACAATTTTTATCTGGTTAACTTGACTAAATTTTGTAGTATTTAATACAGGAAGTTATAAAGTTTTAACCGTTTGGCTTTGCATTAATGGTAATTGACCGACTTTCTGGGTAATGCCAACGAGATTTTAATAGCCACTGATTTTTATCGTCGCTGATTCTTACATGCCAATATGCTTTTGGAAGGTTAGGTATTTGCGCAATAAATTCATTATCACCTAATTTTTCAAGGCTAACTGCCTGATCCAGGTTTGCTTGAGTAGGGTGAGAGAATATCAATTGTAAACTTTGTATATTTGAGTGATTACCAGTTAATTTTAAAGTAATAAGTTGACTGCTTTGATCGGTTGTAATATTCGCTGATAGATTCAATGTTTTTGCTTTTTGCAGCTTTTCAATTGATTGATTGATGGCTAAGCCTTCCTTGAAGTAATCGTCTTTTACCATACTGTGTGGATCAGTTGCTGCAAGCTGATAAGTAATTATGCCTGCAACAACACTAATTAACGGGAGAGAAATAATGAACCAAGGCCATGTTTCTTTGTACCAGGGAGTAGGCGTTTTTTCTGTCATTGGTTTTTCTCTCACATTAAAAAGTTTTCAAGATTAATTTAGTTAGGACCAAGGAACTTGCCTTTGGCCTTAAAAGTATAAGGTTCTTCACCTGTTTTACTGATTTCAAAATAGATATCATTACTACGCTTAGGTATACGATCTTGTGAGGTACTGATTCTCAACGGAACCGTTAATACTTCACCTTCCGGTATAGTAAACTCGGTTTCACCCTGAATAGATAAACCTTCAAGTCCAAGCACTTTGAGTTGATATTTATTGGTATGTTGAGACATATTTAAAATTCTTAATTGGAATATGTTCTCAATGCTACCATCGAATGATTCGGTATAAAGATTATTTCGGTCGCGTATAACATTAACATCCAGCGGTACACGCGTAGCTATTAGGTATACGAACAAACTGACTAAAGTAATAAATAAGATCGAATAAACAAATGTTCTGGGCCGTAGAATTTGTGTTTTTTGACCTTCTTCTTCGTGCTCTGTAGTGTACTTGATAAGTCCTTTTGGATATCCCATTTGCTCCATGACATTATCACAAACATCAACACATGCCGCGCAGGCAATACATTCATACTGTAAGCCGTCTCGAATATCGATGCCGGTTGGACACACATGTACGCATTGATAGCAGTCTATACAATCTCCCAAACCTTGTAGCTGATAGTCATCTGAGTCTTTTTTACGCTTACCGCGTTTTTCCCCACGTTCTTTATCATAGGAGATGATCAGAGTGTCTTTATCAAACATTACGCTCTGAAAACGTGCATATGGACACATATGAATACAGACCTGCTCTCGCAGCCGGCCGGCATTGCCGTATGTGGCTAGGGCATAAAAACCTATCCAGAATGTTTCCCAAGGACCCAATGTAAAAGCAAGCATTCCATCCCACAATTCTCGAATCGGAGAAAAGTAACCTACAAAGGTGTATCCCGTAAATAACGCAAATACAACCCAAAAACTATGCTTAAGCGTTTTACGAGTAATTTTTTCTGCATTCCAAGGCATCTTATCAAGCTTCATTCGCTTGTTTCGATTACCTTCAAAAAACTCCTCCATCCAGATGAAAGTTTCTGTCCAGACAGTTTGTGGACAAGCATAACCACACCAGATGCGTCCAGCAAATGCAGTAAAGAGAAACAGACCTAACGCACAAATAATCAATAGTAGCGCAAGATAAATGAAGTCTTGAGGCCAAAATGTAATGTTAAAGAAATGAAACTTTCGTGCCGGTAAATCTAATAATATTGCCTGGCGAGAGTTCCATTGAATCCAAGGTGTAAAGTAATAGATCCCCAATAAGAAAAACACCGATAAAACGCGTATTTTTGCAAATATTCCGTGAACTTGGCGGGGATAAATCTTTTCACGCTTTGCATATAAATCTTTTACTACAATCGGTTCGCCTTTTGGTGGTTGTGACTTATCGCCACGCACTGGCTTGGCCTGAACTTTTGACATTCCATTCTCTCAATGAAGTTAACCGAAGTATCTGTCGATACTTCGGTGTCGATGAAATAAACTGATTTACTTGTTAGATAGACTATAAACGTAGGCGGTAACTAAATGAGCTTTGGCTTCACCTAGAATATCGGCGTGTGCAGGCATTTCTCCGGTTCTGCCTTCACGAATTGTTTTTGCAATTTCTGTTGCTGCTCCGCTATGTAACCAAATGTTGTCGGTTAAATTAGGTGCGCCAAGTGCGATATTGCCTTTACCATCCATGCCATGGCAAACAAAGCACTGAGTTTGGAAAGTTGCTTTACCTGCTGCAGCTTTAGTTTCATCAACTTTATTATTTGATAAACTTCCAACATATTGTACTAGCTCATCAATTTGTTGCGCAGTAAGCATACTACCAAAAGGAGGCATCGCGCCCATGCGGCCATTCACAATGCTGTGTTTAATTTGATCAGGTGCTCCTCCCCATAACCAGTCTTTGTCGGTCAGGTTTGGATAGCCGGGGTTACCACGAGCATCTGAACCATGACAGCCAAAACAGGTATTCATAAAGATACGTTTACCCATTTCTGTTGCTTGTTTAATTTTTGCTAATTCAACAATTGGTGTATTCGAATATTTATCAAATAGTGGTTGATAGCTAGCTTTAGCTTCCGCAATTTCTTGCTCAAGCTGATTTTCCTGAGTCCAGTTTAATACACCTTCAAATTTTCCTAAACCCGGATATAAAACTAAATAAACTACTGAAAAAACTAATGTGATATAGAATAAATATAACCACCAGCGAGGCAGGGGATTGTTATATTCTTCAATACCATCATATACATGACCTGTTGTCTCGCCGTCCTGGGTTTCTGACTCTTTTACAGTACGAGTCCAATGCAGCAGTGCCCAACAGCCAAAAATATTCACTGCTACTATTATAATAATCCACCAATTCCAAAATTCAGTCATGGTCTTCTACCTTAGATTCTGCTTGGTTTAACTTGTTTGAGCGCTCATCCCCATCTTTAAAGACGAGATTGGCTGCATCTTCATAGCGGCGCTTGTTTTTCTTACTATATACCTGATAAATCAGCACTATAAATAAGATAAACAGCGCCAGTGTTATCAAACTTCTGATTAAGTTGATATCCACACGGATTACCTTTTATCTTTTAAGGCAAGTCCAAGCGATTGCAAATAAGCAATTATTGCTTCTAATTCAGTTTTGCCTTCGACGCTTGCACTGGCTGTTGCGATATCTTCATCGGTATAAGGAACACCCATAAAGCGGAATGCTTCGAGCTTTTTGGGCGTCAGCTTTTCATCGATAATTTTATGCTCTAACCAAGGGAAAGCTGGCATGTTCGATTGTGGAACAACATCACGAGGATTTAACAAATGAACACGATGCCACTCATCACTATATCGTCCACCAACACGTGCCAGATCGGGGCCGGTTCGTTTTGAACCCCATAAAAATGGATGTTCCCAGACATGCTCACCCGCAACAGAGTAGTGGCCATATCGCTCTGTTTCTGAACGAAATGGACGAATCATTTGCGAATGGCAAGTATGACATCCTTCGCGAATATAGACGTCTCTACCTTCGAGCTGCAGAGCTGTATAGGGTTTCATACCTTCAACGGGCTTCGTCGTATCGTCCAAGAAAAAGAGTGGAACAATCTCCGCCAAGCCACCAAAACTGACAACTATAATTATCAGAATTCCCATTAAGCCTATATTCTTTTCAATCGCTTCATGTTTACTCATGCATAGGCCTCCCGCATTTTACCTTCACCTGAATCAGCTGGTACCGTTTCTTTATCAGGGCCAGCTTTAATCGTCTTGATGACGTTATAAGCCATTATCAGCATACCGGTTAAGAATAATATTCCACCAACCAGACGTATTGCATAGTATGGATAGGTTGCTTGAACAGACTCAACAAAGCTATAAGTTAATGTACCGTCTTCGTTTACTGCACGCCACATTAGGCCCTGCATAACACCGGCAATCCACATTGATGAGATGTATAAAACAACACCAATTGTTGAAACCCAGAAGTGAACATTTATGAGATTGGTACTTACCATCTCCTTACGACCAAATAACTTTGGAATCAGATAATACATTGATCCAATCGTAATAAATGCGACCCAACCAAGTGCACCAGAATGAACGTGACCAACGGTCCAATCTGTGTAGTGAGATAACGCATTAACGGTTTTAATTGACATCATTGGTCCTTCAAAAGTTGACATTCCATAGAAAGATAATGACACGATCAAAAACTTAAGAATTGGATCTTCACGTAACTTATACCATGCACCAGATAGCGTCATCATTCCGTTGATCATACCACCCCAAGATGGAGCTAACAGAATTAAAGAGAACACCATACCAACTGACTGAGCCCAGCTTGGTAGAGCGGTATAATGTAAATGGTGTGGACCTGCCCACATATAAATAGCAATCAGTGCCCAGAAGTGAACAATTGATAATCTATAGGAATAAACCGGACGTTCTGCTTGTTTTGGAATAAAGTAATACATCATTCCAAGGAAGCCCGCGGTTAAAAAGAATCCAACTGCGTTATGTCCATACCACCATTGAACCATGGCATCAATTGCACCAGAGTAGGCTGAATATGATTTGGTTAGTGATACGGGAACCGCAGCACTGTTAACAATATGTAGTAGCGCGATTGTTAAAATAAATGCGCCATAAAACCAGTTAGCAACATATATATGAGATGTTTTACGCTTTGCGATAGTCCCAAAAAATAAAATAGCATAAGCGACCCAAACGACAGCAATCAATATATCGATTGGCCATTCTAACTCAGCATATTCTTTGGTACTGGTCATTCCCATTGGTAAAGTGATTGCCGCTAAGACAATAACCAGTTGCCATCCCCAGAAGACAAACGCCGCGAGACCGTTACTGATTAAAGGAGCTTGACAAGTTCTTTGAACGACATATAAAGAAGTGCCTATTAGTGCCGATCCACCAAATGCGAAAACAACTGCGTTGGTGTGGAGTGGACGTAAACGTCCATAGGTTAAATATTCAATACCATAGGTTAAGTCGGGCCAGTATAGTTGTGCAGCGATAATCACACCTACCAGCATTCCCACGATACCCCAAGCGACAGTCATTATTGAGAACTGTCTGACCACAAGATAATTGTAGGTCGGAGATTGATTTTCAGACATTGTTCATCCCATTGTTTGTAAGAAGCCAACGAATTTCGTTATGTCGAATTTTGCTATATCAGACAAGTTGCGTTAGTGATCTAAATCAATAATATCATTAAGGAATTAGACCCGTTTTCCAGTGGCGGTATTATAGTTCAGCTTCGCTGCATTTCACATAGTTTCATTGCAGATTTTAAAAAAAAAAATGCTAAATTTTTTTGTTATTAGGGTTTTAGTGCAAGAACTTCACATTGTAAGTGGGTTAAAACTTTTTCTGCAGTGTTTCCCATGAGTGCTCCTTTTAGACCACTGCGACAAATTGTCCCCATAACAACCAATTGCGCATTTATTTCATTGGCTAGCTGCGGAATTTTCTCTTCGGCTAATCCTTCGATAATATGCAAGTTTTTTTTATCTATATTTTTATTTTTTATTAAGTCACTTAACTTATCGTGATTTAATTTTGTTACCTCTTTGCGCAGCTGTTGTAAATCAAATCCGGGAATAGAAATAGCATTATCAATCGTAGGTGTAATATGAGTGGTAACAAGATGAACAGGTGTGTCAGTTAAACGGCTGACGAGTTTTGAATAGTCGATAATCTGTTGATTAAAAGTTATATCTTCAGGGCTTTCTTTAGTTGCGTCTACCGCAGCGAGTACTGGTGCTGATAAATTCCAGTTTTCATCTTTAATGATTAATAAAGGAACAGGACAATGACGTAATAGTTGCCAGTCGGCTGGCATATTGAATGGATTAAGACGTGATGCATTTTCACTGATTCGTTTGACAACTAAGTCAGGCTTTATTTCTTCACAAGTTTGAATGACAGCTGTTTGAATTTTCCGGTGCCATTTCACCGTTGCAGTGCTAGTAATTCCCTTTTCTTGAATCTTGCGCTGAATTTGCTCGAGATACTTTTGACGTTCCTGAATTTTTTCAGATTTTAGTTTATTTTTTACCTCATCAGATAAAAGAGGGGAAAGTTCGGTACCCGGATCATAAACACAACTAAGTAGGTTTATTTGAATATCATAAAATCGAGCGAGTTGCATAACACGGTTGAGTGCGATGTGTGTGTGCTGCTTGCCACTAACAACAACCAATATATTCTGTGGGAATTTCATTTCGTTATCCGGAATTTTTCATAGGAACTTGAGTCATATTCTACCGTTACCTCTTGTTACTAAATAACCAGCAGAGTGTGACAAAGTAGTAGTCATACTAATAGTATGCGGTATAAAATACTAAATAGCTTAAATTAACCAAATTTTAGCTTAAAAGACGCTATATTATTGTATATTTTGCCAAATATAGACAATTTTTAAGCACTACCCATTGATTCCTATCAATGTTATTTGGTTCTTCTTAGTGAATGAAGGGGATTATATGCCAAATTGGCTAAAATATTTGTACGCTGAATACATTTTAAAACATGTGTGGATATCTGCACTGCTGTTTATCGCAATTATTGGCGGTATCGGCTCTAATTCTGTTTATTTTAGAATGGATGCTTCTGCCGATTCGCTAGTTCTAGAGAATGATCATTCTCTAGAATATTACCGAAAAGTTAAAAAGCGTTATGGTACAGATGATTATTTATTTGTTACTTTTCAACCAAAAGAAAAATTATTTTCTACCGAATCAATTAAACAACTTCGTTCATTAAAAGAGCAACTTGCAGCATTGCCTGATGTTGAGGCTGTTATTTCTTTAATTGACGCGCCAATTTTTGATGCCAATAAGATCAGTCTGGCCAGTATTGAAGATGATCTTTATTTTATTGAAGACAAGAATATTGATTTAGAAAAAGCGAAACGTGATTTACTTAATATTCCATTATATAAAAATCTGCTTATTAGCAGTGATGCCAATATTACGGTGATTCAGGTTAACCTAAAAGGGAATAAAAATTATTTTAAGCTCAATGATGAATTGCGCAAGCTTCAATGGAAACAAATAAACAAAACCGAGCTTAGTCATTACGAAAAACAAGCAGAGATTAATTTAAAGCAGGAACTTAGGTTACTGGCTGATGAAGTCGCTGTACGCAACGAACGGGTTATTGCTCAAATAAGAAATATTAAGCATGGATATAAGGAGGTAGCGACCATCTACTTGGGTGGAATTCCAATGATTGCTCACGATATGATCGAATATGTTAAAAATGATTTGGTTGTATTTGGTGTTGGCGTCTTTCTTCTACTGATTGCTATTCAGGCATTTATCTTTAGAAGAATGCGTTGGGTATTCATAACACTGGGGGGGTGTACAATCACCGCAATTACCAGTATTGGCATTTTGGGGTTAATGGATTGGCCTGTTACTGTAATATCATCAAATTTTGTTGCCTTGTTATTAATTATTACCATGTCTTTAATCATTCATTTGATTGTTCGTTTTAGACAAGTAGAACGTGACAATATGGATATGGGCTATAACGACAAAATTTTAGAAACCATATCATCAATGTTTACACCGTGTGCTTACACCAGCTTAACAACTATCGTAGCGTTCGGATCATTGATGGTGAGTGATATTCGTCCAGTAATCGATTTTGGTAAAATGATGATAATGGGTGTGAGTCTTGCCTTTATTATTGCATTTTTACTTTTTCCAATACTTATGCGGATCCGGAAAAAATCAGGTATGGATCGACGTAAAGAAAGTGGCTTTTTTACATTTACCAATCATTTAGCTGTCATTTCAGATCGCTGGCGGTGGCAAGTTGCAACAATCGCGATTGTTATGAGTATAACGAGTGCTTGGGGAATGATTTATCTTTCGGTAGATAATCGATTTATTGATTATTTTAAATCGGATACAGAAATTTATCAGGGAATGAAGTTAATTGATACCGAATTAGGCGGTACAACACCACTTGAGGTGATTATTGAGCGCTCGGCAATTGAAGCTGATTTTGCCTTTATTAATGAAGAAAGTGAAGAAGATGAGTGGGATCAGGAATTTGAAGATGAAGGTGTTTCCGATACAACAAGCGATAAAGAAGAAAGCCCAAGACTTTGGTTAACTTCGCACGGTATTAATAAACTGCACAAAGTTCAGACATTTTTAGATAGTTTAGGTGTAACTGGTAAAACATTATCGCTAGCCGCTGGTCTACAAATTGTAGAACAAATTAATGGTAATCAGCGTCTAAGCGACTTTGAACTTTCATTATTAGAGAAAAAAATTCCTGAAGATCTTCGAGAGCAAATTATGTCGCCTTTTTATAACCGCGAGCATGATGAGGTAAGATTTTTGATTCGTGTAAAAGAAACGGATCCTCAATTAGATCGAAACAAGTTACTCAGTGATATTTCTGAATTTTTAACTAAGCAACTTGAGTTTAAGGAAGATACTTTTCATTTCACGGGAATGTTGATCTTATATAACAATATGCTTGAGAGTTTATTTAAATCACAAATTCTCACTTTAGGTGTTGTGTTTGGTATCATACTAACCATGTTTATCATTCTTTTTCGATCGCTCAAGTTAGCATTATTGGGAATGTTTCCAAATTTAGTTGGCGCATGTTTTGTGCTTGGATTAATGGGGTGGGCGGGTATCCCGTTAGATATGATGACTATAACAATTGCCGCTATCAGTATTGGTATAGCTGTGGATAACACTATACATTATATTCATCGTTTTAAACTGGAATTTGCTCAGTTAGGTGATTATACCAAGGCAATGTATGCATGCCATGATACTATTGCTCGAGCAATGTATTTTACTTCTATTACAATCATTGCGGGCTTTTCTGTATTAGTATTATCAAACTTTATGCCATCAATATATTTTGGTATTTTCACTAGTTTGGCTATGTTAGTCGCGCTACTGGCGAACTTAACATTACTACCTGTTTTATTATTACTAACTAAGCCCCTAAAACTTAAGAAGTGTGAAGAAAATATTGGTGAGGCAGAGGCAGGACAGCAAGTTGATTTATCTTAGCTTTTAGCAGTTCATCAATAAAAAAGCCAGAATATTTTTTCTGGCTTTTTTTGTTTAATCAGCTTTAAACTAAAGTTGTTCTTTAGCCATGCTAATAATCTTTTCCACCATCGCTTTAAGACCGTTACCGCGAGTAGGACTTAAGTGTTTTACCAAATCTAGCTGTGAAAAATAATTTTCAATATCAAAATCAACTATCTGCTGAGGTGTTTTGTTGTCATAAGCGGCCATTACGATAGCTAACAGACCACGAACAATATATGCATCACTATCTACTTGGAAATGAAATTTACCATCATTAAATTCAGGAGTTATCCAAACTTTGCTTTGACAGCCAATAACTAGTTTATCATCGGTCTTTAGTGTGTCAGGCAATTCGGGTAATGACTTTCCCAAGTCAATCATATATTTATAGCGTTCTTCCCAGTTTTCAAAAAAACTCAGCGTATCTATAATTTCATCAGTTGAAGTTGTCGTCATAAATAAAATCCCGCGAAATAATCAGCATTAAAAGAATAAACCGGTTTCCAGTTTTGCTTCATCGCTCATCATATCACGAGTCCAAGGTGGATCAAAAACCAAATCCACTTCGACTTCTTTAACATTAGGGACTTTACTCAGTCGATACTTGATATCACTAATCATAACTGGACCCATACCACAGCCTGGAGCAGTCAATGTCATGGTAATTTTAATTGACTTAGATTCTTGATTAATATCAACGTTATAAATGAGACCTAAATCCAGCAGATTAACAGGAATTTCAGGATCGTAAATACCTTTTAATGTCTGAATTATTTGCTCTTCTTTAATTTCTCCTGAATCATCAATCGAATCAAATTCGAGAATTTCAGATTTAAGACCAAGCGCTGCTGCATCTGTACCATCAACACGCGCCATATTTCCGTTTACCACTACAGTATAATTTCCTCCTAAAGCTTGTGTAATTGTTACAAATGTATCTTTAGGAATAATAATTTTTGTGCCAACTGGAACTAATCGGGCAGGACAGTCTTCCAGTGCTACAGCCATTTTGTTTTGCATTTAATTGCTCCCTACACTAAAACTTTCACCACAGCCACAATGAGCTGTGGCATTTGGATTAGTAAATTCAAGACGGAAATTAACGCCATCTTGGACATAATCAACTTTTGTACCTTGAATTAAAGGTAAAACCTTCGGCGAAATAAATAGATCCAAGGCATCATTAAGCTGATATTTAATGGCGTCAGCGTCGGGAGTAAAAGTTAGTTCAAGTAAATATTTGTATCCTGAGCAACCGCTTTCTTTAATATTAAACTCTATGCCTTGCGCCTGCTTTTTCTCAACCTGATTGGTGAGATGTTTTATCGCAGACTGGCTAAAGCTAACCGGTATGGTTGCCGGGTTGAATGTAGAAACAGTCATAGGTAAATTAACTCGATTAATTTAAGAAAGATTGTGCTTTTTCAATGCCTGCAAAAAGCTTATCAATTTCCTGTTTGGTATTATAAAAACAAAGTGATGCTCGAATTGTACCGTTAATATTCAAGGCACTCATGAGCGGCATAGCGCAGTGATGCCCAGTTCTAACTGCAATGCCTTGTTGATCAAGGATCATTCCCACATCTTGAGAATGGCAGCCTTCGATTATAAAACTAAGTACTGAAGCTTTTTCGCAATCACTTCCAATAATTTTAAGACCGGATATTTGTTGCGCTTTTGATGTCGCATAATCCAATAACTCTAACTCATAGTTGGCAAGTTGCTTTCGATCAAATTTCTCTAGGTAATCAACGGCTGCACCTAATCCAATAACTGCTTCAATATTGGGAGTGCCTGCTTCAAATTTATAGGGCAGTTGATTGTAAGTTGTCTTCTCAAAACTAACAACTTCAATCATTTCGCCACCACCGTGCCAAGGTGGCATATTACTTAGAATATCTTCTTTACCATACAACACACCGATACCTGTTGGCGCAAACATTTTATGTCCAGAGAATGCATAAAAATCACAGTTCAATTTTTGTACATCAATAATGACATGAGGCGCAGCCTGTGCGCCATCGATAAGAACCTTCGCGCCGACTTCATGGGCTAGTGGTATAATTTGTTCAATGGGATTAATAACACCAAGCGCATTTGAAATATGTCCAACAGAAACCAGTTTAGTTTTTGATGAAAGACAGCTTTTAAAATTCGCTAAATCAAACTGGCCATTAGCTTTAACTTCGACGGGAATTAAAGTTGCTCCCGTTTGCTCACACAACATTTGCCAAGGGACTATGTTTGAATGATGCTCAAGGGTAGAGATAATAATCTCATCTCCTTGATGAATATTTTGTCTTCCCCAAGTTTGTGCAACAAGATTAATTGATTCAGTCGTACCACGTGTCCAGATGATTTCTTTACGTGAATTAGCATTAATAAAATGCTGAACCTTAACTCGCGCTTCCTCAAAAAGTTGCGTCGCGTGATCGCTTAGTGCATGTGCACCGCGATGCACGTTGGAATTAGTTTGATAATAAAAGTTTGCAATAGCATCGATCACAGACTGTGGCTTTTGAGAAGTTGCGCCATTGTCCATGTATACCAGATCTTGACCATGTACTTTTTCATTCAAAATTGGAAAATCCAGACGAACTTTATCAACATCGAATTGTTGTAAGGGTGAATCAATCTTAACTTGCATATTCATTGACTTGGTCTTTTCCTAAATTGAATTAAGCGACTTTCGACATATATTCATCAAGTAACTGAGTTAAAAAATCTTTTACCGGCTCATTCTTGATTTTGTTTAATAGCTCTTGTACGAATGCCAAACTCAGCATCTTTTTAGCAACTTGCGCATTGATACCACGAGATTGCAGATAATATAGTGACTTTTTATCTAATTGAGCAACGGTTGCACCGTGCGCACAACTGACATCATCCGCATAAATTTCAAGCTCTGGCTTGGTATTTATTTCGGCTTCATTCGTTAACAACAGGTTTTTATTATTCAAGTAAGCATCTGACTTTTGAGCATCTTGAAATATATGAATTTTGCCATTAAAAGTCGCGCTTGCCTTATCAGCAATAATACCTCTAAAAATTTCATTTGTATTGCAACGAGGTGATTGGTGTTCAATATTTGAATGATAATCGATGGCCTGGGAATTTGCTGGCAAATAAATACCTGTAATATTGCATTGCGCATTTTGACCCTGATGTAATACATCAATATCAGTGCGATTAACTTTACTACCAAATCCCAAGTAGAAACTATTCATTACAGAATCATTTGCTAAACGCGTTTGAGTTTGTGCAATTTGATAGGCAGAATCACTCTCAAGACTTAATCGGTAGTGATTAAAGTGTGCATTCTCCGCGATGGAGATTAAAGTTTGTTGTAATGATAGCAGTTGGTCTTGTTGTTTATCTGAGTTAAATTGCTCAATTAATGTAAATTCACTTGATTTGGCTGCTGAAATAACCGTAATCTGTGATGCAATTTTATGTGGCTGCTTTTCACTGGTTAAATAGCGAATATACAGCGGTTGCTCAATTTTATGATTGGCAGCAATTTCAACAAGAATACCAGACTGGTTAATAGCTTGATTCAACGAAGAAAAAATATTTTTTCCTTCGTTATTTTCTGCCAATTGTGCAGAAATTACTTTCTGTTGTTCTGCGTCAGCTTGCTCAAAAGTAGTGACTTTTATGCCTAACTGGTTTGCCAAATTATTTGGAACAGCTGTTAAAAAGCCATTAACAAAGGTAATTTCAATTGCATTTTCAAAATTGATTTTCTGGGTGCACTCATGTGCATCGACCTTTTGAACATCTGTCGGTTTATCTAGTAATGAAAACTCATTTTGAGTAATGCTGGTTAAATCGTTATATTTCCAGTGCTCAACTTTTCTATTTGGTAGTTGAAGACTTTTAAAGTTATTTAGTGCTGATTCTCTGTTCAAACCGAACCATGCTAACTCCGAAGAAGAGGGGAGGTTAGATAGTTCAGTTGATTGATGATTAGTAAAATCTACAATAAAGCTCATAATGGTAACATCCATTCGCTATTTAAAGTTGGTCGATCCAGCTGTAGCCTTTTTCCTCAAGCTCAAGGGCAAGTTCTTTTCCGCCTGACTTGATAATTTTTCCACCTGATAGTACGTGTACATAATCAGGTACAATATAGTCTAGAAGTCTTTGGTAGTGTGTAACAATGATAAAAGCTCTTTCTGGATCTCGACATGCATTAACGCCATCAGCGACAACTTGAAGAGCATCGATGTCAAGGCCTGAATCGGTTTCATCAAGTATGCAAAGTTTTGGCTCAAGCAACATCATTTGCATAATTTCATTTCGCTTTTTCTCGCCGCCCGAAAAACCTTCATTAACACCACGTTTTAAAAAATTTTGATCAAGGTTAACTGCTTGACATTTTTCTCTAGCAAGTTTCATAAAGGTAACAGCGTCTAACGGCTCTTTTCCTTGAAATTGGCGAGTTGCATCAACACTGGTTTTCAAAAATTCCATATTACTAACACCTGGAATTTCAACAGGATACTGAAAAGCTAGGAATAAGCCTGACTTTGCTCTTTCATCTGCTTCTAACTCTAATAAATCTTTACCTTCCAGCGTTACCTCACCTTCAGTTGCTTCGTAACCTTCGCGACCAGATAGTACGTAGCCTAAAGTACTCTTACCTGATCCGTTTGGTCCCATTATCGCATGGACTTCCCCTGGCTTAACTTGTAAAGATAACCCTTTAAGAATTTCTTTATCTTCAACTTTCGCGCGTAAATTATTAATCTGTAACATCTAAGTTCTCGATTGATAAGGTGATTGATGATTTAGTTATTTACCCAACTGAACCTTCCAGGCTAACTTCTAGAAGTTTACCTGCTTCAACTGCAAATTCCATTGGGAGCTCTTTAAAGACTTCTTTGCAAAATCCGTTAACTATCATGGATACTGCTTTTTCTGTGTCTATACCACGTTGTAAACAAAGGAAAAGCTGATCGTCACTAACTTTGGAAGTCGTTGCTTCATGCTCGATAATGGCATTGGGGTGTTTACTTTCTATATAAGGGAAAGTATGTGCGCCACAACGGTCGCCAATTAGTAATGAATCGCATTGAGTGTAATTTCTTGCGCCATCAGCTTTTGGGCTCATACGCACTAAACCACGGTAAGAATTTTGACTTTTTCCTGCAGAAATACCTTTAGAAATAATGGTTGATTTGGTGTTTTTGCCAAGGTGAACCATTTTGGTACCTGTGTCCGCCTGTTGAAAATTACGTGTTAATGCTACCGAATAAAATTCGCCGATACTATTATCACCACGTAATACCACAGAAGGGTATTTCCAAGTAATCGCTGAACCTGTTTCTACTTGGGTCCATGAAATTTTTGCACTATTATGGGCGACGCCACGTTTAGTTACAAAATTATAAATTCCACCATTCCCATTTTCGTCACCAGGATACCAATTTTGTACAGTCGAGTATTTGATCTCGGCATTATCCATTGCGACCAATTCGACAACAGCGGCGTGTAACTGGTTCTCATCACGCATAGGTGCCGTACAACCTTCAAGGTAACTCACATGACTACCTTCATCGGCAATAATTAATGTACGTTCAAACTGACCAGTTTTGGCTTCATTAATTCTAAAATAAGTTGATAATTCCATTGGGCAACGAACACCTTTTGGAATATAAACAAATGAGCCATCACTAAAAACAGCCGAGTTTAAAGCAGCAAAAAAGTTATCTTTCTGTGGAACAACTGAACCTAAATATTTTTTTACCAGTTCAGGATGCGAATGAACCGCTTCTGAAATTGGACAAAATATGACACCAGCTTCAGCCAGCTTTTCTTTAAATGTTGTAGCCACTGAAACCGAATCAAACACAACATCAACCGCAACACCTGCAAGAATTTCTTGTTCATGTAGCGGGATGCCGAGTTTATTGTAGGTTTCAATCAATTCAGGATCGACTTCGTCAAGACTTTTGGGTCGATCATCAATACTTTTGGGCGCGGAGTAAAATGAAACATCACTTAAATCAACTTTAGGAAATTTAACGTGTGCCCATTCTGGATCGTGCATTTGTTTAAAGCTTTCGAATGCTTTTAAACGCCATTCGAGTAACCATTCCGGTTCCTTCTTTTTTGCTGATATAAATCGAATAACGTCTTCGTTCAAACCCGGTGGTAATGTTTCTGATTCAATATCAGTGACAAAGCCAGCAGCATATTCGGTTTTTACAAACTCATCTATTATTACGTCAGACATTGGTATTAACTCTTTATTTAAAGCGTTTAGTTAAGCGGAGCCAAATCAATTTTGTGCGTGTTTTCGCTCTGCATCTTTAAAGCTTCGCGTTCGCGAGCTTGGCGTTCGTTCTGACGAATTAATTCTCCAATAGTAATTTCATCTAAAAAAGTATTAATTCGAGCACTCAAATCTATCCAAAGATTGTGAGTCAGGCATTGCTTACCATCGTGACAATTTGCTCTTCCTTGACAACGTGAAACATCCATCGATTCATTAACTGCATTAATGATGCTGGCCACGCTGATATCATCGGTAGTACCATTTAACTGATAACCACCACCAGGACCACGAATACTTCTTACCAAATTTTCTCGACGTAGTTTTGAGAAAAGTTGTTCTAGATAAGAAAGTGAAATGGCCTGCCTTTCCGAAATATCACTCAGATTAACTGGATGATTGATACTATTAATGGCCAGGTCCAACATTGCAGTCACCGCATATCTGCCTTTTGTTGTCAATCGCATAGGTTACCTCGAAAATTCAAACTAAATGTTTTTGAGCTGTAATTGAGTGCTATTTCCATTTGGGAATGAACGTATTTTCCAATAACCAAGTATTTTAGTCAAGTAAATGAGAGGAATTAAATCACGTTTTTCTAATTTAATTTTTAATTAATTAGCTTTAGCATAGATTTAAAGGCTTTCGGGTTTGCTGCTAATAACGAATTACTATTTTGATAATTAGGATTACCTGAAAAATCGGATACAATTCCACCAGCTTCAGTAACTAATAATGTGCCTGCGGCAATGTCCCATTCATTCAAACCAAACTCCCAAAAACCATCGAAGCGTCCGGCTGCGACGTAAGCTAAATCTAATGCAGCAGAACCACCACGTCGCATATCTGCGCAATGAGGAAAAAGTTGATTGAAGATTCGATTATACTCAGCAAGTTTTTGCGGGTGACGAAATGGAAAACCAGTTGCTAGTAATGAATGTTCTAGCCCATTAGTTTGACTAACTCGAATGCGTTTATCATTTAACTGAGCACCACGACCTTTTACCGCAGTGAAAAGTTCTTCACGAATTGGATCATAAATAACCGCAACCTCTGAACGACCACGATATGTACAGGCTATTGATATACACCAATGAGGAACTTTACGAATATAGTTGGTTGTGCCGTCGATGGGATCAATAATCCAGCGATACTCGCCTGAGCCGGAATGACCACTTTCTTCACCCAGAAAAGAATGATCTGGGTAAGCCTGGGCAATGGTGTCAATAATAAGCTTTTCAGCTGCCTCATCAACATTAGTGACAAAGTCGTTTGAGGATTTACTCTGCACTGAGCGAATTTTATCTGCTTCACGAACGATGTAATCACCGGCTTTACGCGCAGCACGTACAGCAATAGTTAAAAATGCTTGCATTATTCTAGACACCTAAATTGTTTAATAGCGGAACAGCATGGCAAAGAGCTTATGCTCTGGGCTCTGTTGGGGCGCAAGTATAGCTGAATTTAGTACGGGTTAAAACATTAATTCAAGAGAAATCTAGCAATATCTATTGGTCTTTATGGTACTGAATCATTAAAAATCTAAGTTTGATATTGATAATAATCATTTGGTGTCGTCATCTATTGAAAAACATAACATTTTTAAGTTTTAATGGTGTATTCTCTAGGTCATAATTTGAGTTGATACAATATTAAAACCAACGAAAAAGGATATAGCGATGAGCGCTTTGAATAAAACATTAAATATTGCCGTTTTAACTGTTTCAGACACGCGAACAATTGAGACAGATAAATCTGGTGCTTACTTAAAGCAAGCAATTGTTGAAGCTGGACACCAAGTTTTCGATAGCCAGATTGTTAAAGATGATATTTATCAAATTCGGGCGGTGGTATCACAATGGATTGCCGATCACGCGGTACAGGCGATTATTACCACAGGTGGAACGGGGTTTTATGGGCGCGACTCAACACCTGAGGCGGTTAAACCATTGTTTGATAAAAACATCGAAGGTTTTGGTGAACTGTTTCGTCACGTTTCGTACACCGAGATTGGCTCATCGACGATTCAAAGCAGAGCTGTTGGTGGTTTTGCAAATAACTCGGTTATCTTTTGTCTACCTGGGTCAACTGGGGCATGTAAAACTGGATGGAACAAAATTATTAGCGAACAGTTGAGCGCTGAATTTGGACCCTGCAACTTTGTGAAGTTAATTACTAGTGGGGAGCATTAATTTCATAGTCGCATTTATCTTCTAAAACTGTCATGTTAATGAAATTTATCTGTATCTGATTTATAAATAATAATAGGGATAAATAATAAGAATTCTTCATTAGGGACCGATTACTAAGAAATAAACATAAAAAAATAAAACAACGCATCGATTACCAAAGGTCATTAATAGAATTATGAAACAACTTATTATTCTTGGGCTGGTTGCCAGCAGTATTATATCCCTATATCCAGAACGTGTTGTGGCTAAAGATTTATCTGTCACTCAGTCCCATGAAACCTCACAACAACTCCATCAAATTTTTGAGCGAGAGTGGCAAGCTCGAGCAGCAAGAAATCCATTAAAACCAAATACAAAGAAAGAGCTATCTAAAAGTGATTTGCTTTTGATGGATGTTTCACCAGCAGCTTATGAAAAATGGGCTGAGCAATCTCGAGAGTTCCTGAAGCAATTAGAAGCCATTGATTATCAAAAGCTCTCACAAGTTGACCAGATAAACTACCAGATTTTTTCTCGACAGTTAAATCATCGAATTGCAGAAATTACTTATAAAACCTATCAAATTCCCTTTCTATCCGATTCAGGGTTCCATACAGAAATGATGAATTTGCACTTGCACAGTCAATTTAAAACGGTTGAGGACTATCAAGAATATATTCAACTTTTAGCAAGTATTCCTGCATATTTTTCACAAAATATTGATAATATGAAAGCAGGTTTAAAGCGAAAATACTCTATGCCAAAAGTTGTTATGCAAGGATTTACTCAGGTAATTGAGTCTGTTTACAAATCTAAGTTAGAAACAAACAATTTATGGCAGCCCTTTACCGCTTTTCCTGCTCATTTTAGTCCATCTGAAAAAGCAAAACTAATTCAACAAGGGCGAGCGGTTTTAAATGATCTGGTATTTCCAGCTTTTAAAAAGCTGAAGGTATTTTTTGAAGATGAGTATATCCCAAACACACGTCACTCGCTGGCTGCTTACGAACTACCGAATGGAAAAGCATACTATCAAATGCAAGTAGAGCACTTTTCTACATTGGAATTAACCGCAGATGAAATTCACCAAATCGGTTTAGATGAGGTTGCTAGAATACGCGGTGAAATGGAAACCATAATTAAGCAATTAGAATTTAAAGGCGACTTTAAGGATTTTCTAGCTTACTTAAGAACGGAGCCAAAATTTTATGCCAAGACACCATTAGAGCTTATTAAACAAGCATCTTATCTAGCGAAAAAAATGGATGGTCAATTACCCAAGTTGTTTAAACGTCTTCCTCGCCAACCTTATACGGTTGAACCCGTGCCTGAGTCAATTGCACCTAAATATACAACTGGACGTTATATTCCTGCGCCATTAGAAAGTGAACGTTCGGGTGCTTATTGGGTCAATACTTATGCGCTTGATAAGCGACCTTTATACGTGCTAGAAGCATTAACATTACACGAAGCAGTACCTGGTCATCATTTGCAGGTTGCTTTAAATCGAGAGTTAGATAATTTGCCTGAATTCAGACGCCATTCATATATTTCTGCATTTGGTGAAGGGTGGGGGTTGTATAGTGAAAAACTGGGATTAGAAGTTGGTTTTTATCAGGATCCTTATAGTAATTTTGGTCGATTAACCTATGAAATGTGGCGAGCGGCAAGATTAGTTATTGATACAGGAATTCATGCTAAAGGGTGGACGAGAGAGCAGTCAATTAAATTGCTCGCAGAAAATTCGGCACTATCAATGCTCAATATTACAACGGAAGTTGATCGCTATATTAGCTGGCCTGGACAGGCCCTATCTTATAAATTGGGCGAGCTAAAAATACTGGCATTACGCTCAAAAGCTGAAGAGTCTTTGGGTCAACATTTTGATATTCGTGAATTTCACGATGAAATACTACGCTATGGCTCTTTGCCGCTCAAAGTTTTGGAAAGCCAAATTATGCGGTATATTGAGAGTAAACTAACTGCAATTAATGCAGAAGGTGCATAGCTATCCAAAACGATCTTTAATGAAAGTGAGTTTATTAGACGTTACATCGAGTATTTTAAATAAACTGATTAATTCAGAATTAAAGATGAAAAATTTTAGGTGTTAATTGTAATTAATCTTAGGTGGGGTCTTTTATTAATTAAACGAAAAGTAACTGGGCTAAACCGCATTACTAAAAGGGACTAGCGTTGATAGCCAGTTTCCATTGCCGAAAAGCTTTTCATGGATTTCACTAGCATTAATGTCTGTGCTGGTACTTGGCAGACTTTGGCTAATAAACAAAGGCACACCGTTATGATCAACCGGATCTTTAGCAAGATTAACGATTTTTGGCTTATCAAGGTGTATATTCATGTGGTCAGTAATAATGGCTACTTTGGGTCTTAACCTAAAGTTCTCAGGTTGCTCTAGCACAACGGCAATTGCATTATTGGATAGTTTGACCAGGCTCCCTGTTGGATAAATGCCAATTGCTTGAATAAATGCTTCGACCAATTCCTTTTGAAATAATTCACCACGCACATTATACAAGTGAGAAATGGCTTCGACAGGTGTTAAAGCATCTGCTCCAGGATAGGGATTAATTAATTGCTCGTAATATTCAGAAATCCCGGTAACTCTAGCTAAAAAAGGAATTCGATTACCAATAAGATTTCTAGGGTAGCCAGTACCATTGTTTCTTTCACAATATGCCGACAGTATATAATTAACCTGATGGGCTTGGGCAAATATTTTACTGGTTTCAGCCAATGTCAATTCAATGTGAGTCTGATACTCTAATTCTTCATCTTTAGATTGTCTGCTATAGAGTAACTCTTTAGGTAATTGACATTTACCAATAGGTGCGAGTAATAATGCTGTACATATATCAATCAAGTCTTGTTTTGCTAATCCAAGATGACGAGCAAATATTAATCCCCATACTGCGCTGCGAACAGCTTGTTGATGTAGAGTCCGGTTATTTTCACCAATTCGGCACAGCCAAGCTAACGCATTTGGATTTTTGACAATACTTGAAACCATTTGCGATGAAACCTTTTGAGCTTCACGCATGTCAACATAGCCATGCTGAGTCATATTGCGATACATCGATGACATTTGACCCATAATCTGATCATACATCACGCTAGCATTCTTAACTTCGCGTTTTAGACCCCGAGTGATGGTGTAGGTTTCTTTACGTGGTTTAAACTTGGCCTTTTCATTAATAAGTCTGAGGGTCTTGGCATCCAGATGAGGAGCATGACCATTTTTAGCTGGTGAAGTATTAGCTAAAAACAGTTTTGATGTGACATCGACTTTGCTTAAAAACTGATCGATATAAACGACTGAACAGTAATGAGTAAGTAGCTCAAGTTCTTCTTGCTTGGTTATATAGAAGCCTTGAATTGGAAAGGGAGTTTGCACCCAAGGTACGTCCAGTCGAGATACATACATACCTATCTCGAGGTTTTGCACTGGGACTTCTTGGGTTGTTAAATGCATTAAACGGGGCCTCTTATCACTACCTTTAGATTCTTCCCGGACAACAAATACATTCCGTATGACTTAGTTAATGCTACGTGAATCTAAAGTATTTTACCGGAACAAGTTCACATTAATTAATGCTGTAATGTGTTTCATAACATTGTTTTAATCTGTTAACTCAAACTAATAGATGTTTGCGATATATAGCGTCAAACCTCCTGATTATTTTATTAATTTCTCTACTTTTATTTAAAAATTTTATAAGAAAAAATTTGCATCAACCAAATAATTGGACTAGGCATTTTATAAGTGCAGGCGGTCATTGTCGAATCAGATTTACTGGATAAGTATACGTGAGCATTGTTTGCTTATTCAATCTAATTTTAAAAAATCATTTATTAAATATGAATTGATTAACTTGATATTGGAAACAAAGTTCGACGCAATTAACTGTTTGAACATAATAATTTTTAAATTAATGTCTTGTATTAATAACGCCAGCTAAGCAACTAGATAATCGGTGAAAATAGGCATTTTGACCTTAAATTTATAGTGGTTATTGTTCGGGGTTTTAGTTGCTAGAATTATCTGAATATCGCCGTTTTAAAATCAGGGTTTAAGGAATGCCTACAAAAAACAATCAAAATTTTTTTATTCCCGTATTTAGATTACCTTTTCGTCCTTTCTTTCTCGCTGCTGGTATATTTTCCACACTTATTATTGCTTTATGGGGATTATATTGGAGTGGTAGTTTTATCTTGAAGCCTCAAGGCGGAATTATCTGGTGGCATGGTCATGAAATGCTATTTGGATTTTCTGGTGCAGTGTTAGTTGGTTTTTTATTGACAGCAGCTAAAAATTGGACCGGTTTGCCCGGCATGGGGGGATGGCCATTGGTAACACTTTTTCTATTCTGGGTCTGTGCTAGGGCTTCACTTTTTTTCCACCATGAAATAGCTTTGGTAACTGCGTGTATATTTGAAGCTGTGTTTTGGGGGTATGCCTGCTTAATCTATTCAATAATGATTATACGAACAAAACTCTGGACTAATATTGGTTTTTCAATTGTCTTAATTGGCATGGGGAGTTTTAGTATTTTAAGTATTTTATCTACCATATCCGGTGAGCACTTAATCGATTATTTGCATACGGCTGTAGCATTTTTTATTTTAGTGATTACCGTAATTGGCGGACGAATTATTCCTTTCTTCACGGCTTCAGCAACAAAAACTGAAAAAGTAAAACCGAATCCTATCATAGAGTTAATGACAATTATTTTGTGTATTATTTTGCTCGCCTGGACGATTATTTATGGATTAGCAAAAACTAACCAATTCTTAGGTACTGGCTTGCTTTTTCTGGTGTTGATGCAGATTATTCGTGTTGCACGTTGGCCGATTCGCTTATCCTTAAGAAACCCGATGCTTTGGTCACTTTATTTAGGCTATGGCGCACTAATTATGGGTTTGGCGTTGTTGGCGAGTTATCATTATGGATTTATCAACAATGTATCAGCCGCTATTCATACGATTACACTAGGTACGATTGGATTAATGATTTTAACGATGATGAGCCGAGTCAGTATGGGGCACACTGGAAGAGCGATCATCGCTTCTAACTTATTGGTGTTAGCATTTATACTCATATTTGTTGCAATGCTGATTCGTGTATTCATTCCTTTGTTTGGTTTTCAACAATATTTAATGCTGGCTTATGCGGTTTCTGCGGGACTTTGGGTAATTGCGTTTAGTATATGGCTGGTGAAATTTTTCCCCATATTAACTCGGGCTCGAACGGATGGCCTGCCAGGTTAGCATTCTTTTGCAATTTTAAAGTCTTTATTATAAACGGATTGTATATCGACTTTTTTAACCGTGGCAGGTTCAAAAAGGTGAGAATTAAAGCGTGGCTATAAGTGTGGCCCGCTTGGGAGCTGGATATCCTTCGATGGTTTGATTAATATCATCAGGAGAGAGATATTCCTTGAGTGAATGAAAATGCATCCAATCGGTAGAGCGCTGCTCTTCAAGTGATGTTTGATTAATATCTACCGTTCTAATATTTTTAAACCCGCTACGTGCAAGCCAAAGCTCTAATGCTTTAGCTGATGGAATAAACCACACATTTCTCATTTGAGCATATCGATCAGTAGGAACTAACACTTGTTGTTCATCACCATCGATAACTAATGTTTCCAATACCAGTTCTCCGCCAGGACGAAGTTGTTGCTTTAGTTCGAGTAAATGATTGATTGGTGACTTGCGATGATATAGCACGCCCATTGAAAAAACGGTATCAAACCCATTATTGGTAAAATCTTTTGGCATATCTTCGATGCCCAGAGGGAGTAAGTGAACCGGACATTCACCAATATATTTTTTTAAAATAGCAAACTGAGCTAAAAATTTTTGTGAAGGATCGATGCCTAATACAAATTGTGCTTTTTCTCCAAGCATCCGCCAACAATGATAACCATTGCCACAACCGACATCTAAAATTGTTCGATTTTTTAAAGGTGAAATATGTTTGATAACTCTGTCCCATTTCCAATCTGAACGCCACTCGGTGTTGATGTGAATGTCAAATAAATTGTAAGGACCTTTCCGCCAAGGATGAAATCTCTTTAACTTTTGAATAAAGTTGTCAGTTTCTAATTGACTTAGCTGTTGTAAGTCTTTTTGTGAGCCTATTGAAACCTGATCTTTCAACTCGATGTTTTCAGTTTTTATCAAAGGAAGCTTTTCAATAATTTCTTCCCATTCCTGCCATTCGCCATGTGTGTATTGATTTAATCGTTGCTCAATTATCTGTTGAAAATAAGGTTGCCAATCAGCCAGGTCAGTTTGGTTAAGATCATGAAAAAAAGCAGGTAAATTAAGCATAAAAACTCGAGTTAAATTTTATTTGATAGCAATAATTGAAACAAAGTTAAACTGTTGAAACCAGCAGGTGGCACTAGAAAAACCAATCGATAATAAGCGTTCAATATGTTCGTTAAGAGACTCTGGAATGAGAATGTTTTCCAAGGCATTTCGCTTTTGGCTGATTTCTAAATCACTATAACCATTTTCTTTTTTAAATTCATGATGTAAATCGATGATTAAATTATTGACCTCAGGTTGCTTGAAACTGACTTTTTCTGAAAGAATCAATGCGCCTTGATGATTTAAACTATTAAAAATATTGGTTAATAAATTAGAACGTTGTTCTACCGGAATAAATTGCAGCGTAAAATTTAATACAACCAAAGAGGCACAATTCATGGTAACTTGGGTGATATCCTGATGAACTAATTCAATCGGTGTTTTATGTTTAAATGCATTAATATGCTGTTGGCAACGATTAAGCATTTCAATGGAATTATCAATTCCAATTATCTTGACGTTGTTGGCCAAATTGCCATTACTGATGGCCAGACTTGCTGCTCCTAATGAACATCCTAAGTCATAACAATTTGAATTGTCAGTAATGAATCGGCTGGCGAATTTTTCGATGTGTTGAACGATGGTTGTATATCCAGGAACGGATCGTTTGATCATATCTGGAAAAACTTCAGCAACTTTTTCGTCGAACTGAAAGGGGAGCTGTTGCTGCGGTTTAGCAAATAAGTTATCTGATTTATCCGTCATATTGTATCAAGAAGAAAGTTAATATTGGTGGTTGAAGTTATGAATGTTTTTGTTGCTTCTCCTGTAACAGAAGAAAAAATGACACCTGCTTGAGAGCCGACATATTTCAACTGACTTCCTGACAGTTGCAATGCTGTACCCTCTGGAATGCCGACAACACGTTGCCCAGGATTAATCTCTAAAAATTCACGAATTCTCTGTTCCCGGGTTTCACCTTGATGTCCGTCGATGGTGACTTCAAGGTAATGTGGATTAATCTGAAAAGGGAGTAAATTAAGCGCATTAAAACTAGCTGGCTCAACGATTGGCATATCATTAGTTGTTCGAATCGTTGGGGCCGCAATGTTACTTCCTGCACTCCAACCAATATAAGGTTTTCCTGATTTAAGTTGCTCAGTGATAAGGGGAATCAATTCATGTTTATATAATTGGTTAACCAGCTCAAAGGTGTTACCTCCGCCAATAATTATGACATCAGCCTGTAAAATAGCGTCTTGGGGGGAGGTGTATTGATGAATTGACGACAGATTGTAGCCTAATTCGGCGAAAGGGCGTCTGGCTATTTCGAAGTATTCGTCATAGCTAATGGTGACCCCAGCATAGGGTATAAACACCAGCTTTTTGTTTTGGTGATCTTTGTTGTCAGTAAAGCAAGATGCTAAATGAGATTGTATTAAATCGACTGCATGTTGCAAAAATGCGGTTTCAGCAACTCGGGAGCTACTTAGTAATAACAGATTTAGCGACATTTGAACTAACTTTTCAATCAGGAAATGCCGCTATTTTAACTGATATATTCGCCTAGATTCCAGTAACAATCAATCAACATATTTTTCCTTACAACATTAATTCGAGATTTTATTACTTTAATTAATCAGCCAGCGAAAGCTAACTCTTGTGGTTGCTCCAGTTCAACTGATACGGCGTCTGGTAACATCAGGCCTCTAAGCGTGTTTTCAATGGCCTCATCAATCAACTCATCGGATTTTTCCCAAGGAACGGTTGGTAAGTTGTAGTAAGCACCATAAATGCCATAAACAGCCATACCGATAATTTGAGAAGTGATCATGACATTGCTTTCACGGAATATACCTTCGTCAATACAAGCTTGAACAGATTTGTGCATCAATTCAATATAACTGCGGGTGCCAAGTGCTGAGTAAAAATCAAAGTTTTCTGACGTATCTGCTTTGTAATCCTGGGTGGCTATGCCCAATTGAAAGCTTTTTGGATTTTCTAACCAATATCTGACGTTTCGGCTCATCAGATAACGGATAACATCTAAAGGACTCTGGCTCATAATGTGCTCAGGAGGTTTACAAAATGCCCACATCTCTTCTGAGATATCTTGCCAGAAATGACGCAAAATGGACTTTTTGTTTTCGAAATAGTAGTAAATTTTTGTTGGGGCAAAACCTGCTTGCGCAGCTATTTTGCGCATACTGGTACTTTCATAACCTTCGTTAACAAAAAGCTCGCGGGCAATATCAATAATATCATTGCGAATTTCTTGTTTCTGAGCATCTGAAAGCGATGGTCTACCCGGTTTTCGTTTTATATTAGACACGACTGAAATTTCTCCTTTTTCTTATTATTTGATTATTGAGTTTTATTTATTAATTACTACTGGTTATTAATAGATATCGTTATTAAAATCTTTGATGGCAAATGATTATAGAGCAACCAAGTATTTATTCTAGATGTAAATTTGACACAAAAATAATAGGCTAAAATTACCTCATATTTTAAGTCTTTGATTCTAAAGGGCTAAAAAATACTAAATTTATTGTCTCGTTATTTTATCTATGGCAATATTCAGCATTAATTTTATATTTTATGAATTGTGTCACTAAAATTAGCCAGCTTTAAGCTGCTATTTTTTGAATTTTTCACGAATTTATTTCATTTTTAGCGGTATTTTTGTTGTTTTAACGATGAAATATAAGGTGAATTGGTCTGATGACTGGTTTTTATTTGGCTATTATTCTTGTTCAAAAATCCTTTTTTTCCCTAAAAATGAGTAAATTGTTGCTTGAATTGTTAACACTTAAAGAGGATTCGTTGGAGAATATAAGGTTTCAATTAAGGTTTAATTTGAACAAATAAATCAGGGTTATTATAACGGTTTCAAATACGAGAGTGATTGATGATTCCATTAGAAATAAAAGATAAAACACTTATCATTGGATTGATTATGACGTTTTGTTTAGTTGCTATTCTGGTACATCACCACCGGCAACAACCAACAGTTGAACCAGATAAAACGGTCGAACTGTTACCTGACTTTTCAAAAATCCAGCCAATTGCTGAACGCAAAAAAGCGTTTTTTAATTTTCTTCGTCCATTTATTAAGCAAGAAAATATGCAAATCCGCTATGATCGCGCACTACTTGATAAGTTAAAATCAGATTTACACACCGCTAAGCACCATCAGTCTACAACCATAAAAAAAATAGAACGTCTAGCTAAAAGCTATCATCTAGAATTAGAAATGCCGGTGCAAACTACTATTGATGAATTAGAAAAGCGTATTGATATTATTCCTGAAGCATTGGTTTTGGTTCAGGCGGCAAATGAATCTGCCTGGGGACGCTCTAGATTTGCCAAACAGGCATACAACTTGTTTGGGCAATGGTGTTATACCCAAGGGTGTGGAATCATTCCAAATAGTCGGCATGAAGCTGCCAAGCATGAGGTAAGAAAATTTGAATCGCCACAAGCTTCAGTAAAAAGCTATATGAAAAATCTAAACACTCATCATGCCTATACGGAGTTGCGAGAATTGAGACTGGCACTGCGTGAACAAGATCGAAATATTACCGCAAAAGTACTAGCGCCAACATTGATTAACTATTCACAACGGCGTGAAGCTTATGTGAATGAATTAATTCAGATGATAGAGCAAAATAATCTTGAGTAAGCATGTAGTGATTTAAGCATTAAGATAATTGGTATCACAACAATATCTGACTAACAAGCATACTATTTTAGTCATTTCATTTTTTGCAATCATGAAATTTATAATTTAAAACATCGATGTTAAAACTGGGATATTAATTTCTGATCTAGATCATTCTCTTTTCAATTTAGCCTGTTAAGCTACCTGCTGTTACCAGTCGAAACCTGATTAACGATATGTCTATCAGTTACAACCGAGAAGGGGAGAGAAGTCATTGCAATCACTAAAGCTTGAGTGGGATGAAAACCTGCTGAACAAGTATGATGTTTCTGGCCCTAGATACACTTCGTACCCAACTGCACTGGAGTTTTCCGATGAATATATGCAGAGCGATTATATTACTTGTCTTGAAAATATTGCGCAGGATAAATCTTTGTCACTGTATATTCATATCCCTTTTTGCCAAAATATTTGCTATTACTGCGCTTGTAATAAAGTCATTACTAAAGATAAAAGTAAAACCATTCAATATGTTGAAAATCTGGTCCGCGAAATTCAGTTGGTGTCCTCGCACCTAAAAGCAAAAACATTAAAACAAATTCATTGGGGAGGTGGGACGCCAACTTACTTATCAATGAAACAGATAGCATTAATTATGGATACTATTAGGACTTGTTTTGATGTACCTGATGATGTATCGACCGAAGTCTCTATCGAAGTGGATCCAAGGGCTTTGGCAATTACCGATATTAAAGTATTGGCTCAAATGGGGTTTAATCGCATGAGTATGGGCGTTCAGGATTTTGACCCTAAAGTTCAGCAGTCGATCAACCGCATCCAGTCTTTTGAAATAACTCGTGATTTAATTAATGAAGCAAGAAAGCATGGCTTTCGTTCGATTAATCTCGATTTGATTTATGGATTACCTTTACAAACTCGAGAAACATTTGCCGCGACTTTAGACAAAGTTATTCAAATATCTCCTGATAGAATATCTGTTTTTAATTATGCACACTTGCCTCATCGTTTTAAACCACAGCGTCGAATCAAAAGTGCTGAGCTACCAACTCCAGTGGAGAAATTGGCCATTTTTGCCTATATCATTGATAAACTTCAACAAAGCGGTTATTGCTATATAGGTATGGATCACTTCGCCAAGCCTGATGATGAATTGGCTATCGCGCAAAATAATCAGCAATTACATCGTAATTTTCAAGGCTATACAACACACGAGGAATATGAATTAATCGGCGTAGGGGTTTCTGCGATTGGTTCGTTGAATGGGCAATACCATCAAAATGTCAGAGAAGTTGATAGTTATTATCATTTACTTGAGCAGGGTCAGCTACCCACTTGGCGTGGAGCGAGTATGACTTTTGATGACACGATTAGGAAAAATGTCATATTTGATTTAATTTGTCACTTTTATCTAGATATAAATCAGATTGAAACTCGCTATCATATTAATTTTAAAACCTATTTTTCTCGCGAACTAAAGATGCTTCAACCGCTAATTGAAGATAAACTTATTACTTATTCAGGCGATTCAATTCAAGTCTTTGCTAAAGGCCGATTACTGATTCGTAATATTTGCATGACATTTGACGCCTATTTAAATGAGTTACAGGAAATCAGGTGTTTTTCAAAAGTTATCTAAATGACTGATTCAGCTTTATTTAAGCGCAAATAGATTGAGTAAATGATTAAAATGATAATTTTGTTGGCTTTTCTATTTTGTGAATATCGTTAATTTTTGTGAAAATTGGCTCCCTTGAATATATAAATTGAGTATAATGCACCTGTATATTCAAAACAAAGGGTGGGTCAAAGTTGTCTTCGAATAATTTTTTGCATAGTGAAATAAAGTGTCAGACCTGTAGTATTAGACGATTGTGTCTACCCGTGATGTTAGCTGATTCTGATATCGAACATCTCGAAAATATTGTTCAACGCAAAAAGGTACTGAAAAAAGGCGACTTTTTGTTCCATGCCGGTGATACATTTGATGCAATACACGCTATTCGCTCTGGCAGTCTCAAAACCTACACCATCAGTTCTGATGGTACGGAACAAATTACCGGATTTCATTTACCCGGTGAAATAGTTGGTTTAAATGCAATTAGCAGTACACAGTATCCTAGTTTTGCCAAAGCCTTGGAAACTTCACTGGTTTGTTCCATCCCCTTTGATAAACTTGAAGCACTCTCACGGGAATTGCCCGGCTTACAAAAGCAGCTTTTTAAGATTATGAGCGGCGAGATTCGCGAAGAGCAAGATTTAATGATGTTGCTCAGTAAAAAGAATGCTGACGAGCGGTTTGCGGCTTTTATTATAAACTTTTCTGGTCGTTTTAAACGCCGAGGCTTATCCAATAAGGAATTCCAGTTGACCATGACTCGTGGCGATATTGGTAATTATTTGGGCTTAGCCGTAGAAACAGTAAGTCGCTTGGTAACCCGTTTGCAAAAGCAAGGGCTCATATCGATTCAAGATCGTTATATTCAAATTAAAGATATGGAAGGCTTAAGTTCCTTAGCTGGTACATCTTGTCATGTATAATAGATTTTAAGTGTTTGAGATAATTTATTTTATTGAGTACTCAAGGTTAAATTATTTATATTTGAATAGCTCATTTATTAAGAGGAACTGTGAGTTATATTGGTAGGCAATTCTATGAGGATGAATTTGGCAAATGATTGACAAGTCATTTATTTCAGGACTCATATTATCTGGTGGTGCGGGTCGCAGACTAGAAGGAAAAGATAAAGGACTACAACAATTCCAACAAAAACCTTTGATCGAGCATCAAATAGATTGGCTGGCAGACCAGGTAGGAGAATTAATTATTTCTGCTAACCGTCATTTAGTAACTTATCAACAATATGGATATCTGGTTGTTACCGATCAACGAGAAGGTTATGCTGGACCGCTTGCAGGCATAGAGCAAGGGCTGCAAATTATGAAGAATGACTGGTTATTTGTTTTACCTGTCGATGTACCACTCCTACCTAAAATATTAATTCATCAACTTGTGCAACAAATTCAGTTTTCTGATTCTGCTTATTATTTAGTGACTGATGTAAGAGAGCATTACTTATGTATGTTGCTAAATCGATCTTGTCATAACACTGTCAGTCAATTACTCAATCAAAAGACTTATCGTGTAAGAGATTTCCTCAAGCAAATAAAGGCAACGCCAGTTAATTTGAATATTGAAGAGTCCGCATTTCGAAATTTAAATTATCTGGCAGATTATCAATCGGTCTAGTTATTTTGATTTTAAGTCAATTTCAAGAAAAGCACTGATCGCAGTGCTACTTGTGATTTTAATCCCTTGTTTGCTTGGTCTGTCTTTAACTTCACTTTCAAGAACTTGTTTATTAACACATAAAGTGAATTTTAATTGAGAGCCAAAATCAAAGAGTAACTCAGCATTGTTATTGGTAGTTTTAACCATATATTGAATTTGGTTTAGAGGATTCAGAGTGATTGAATCTTTTATTTCTCCGGTGTTTAATAATTGTTGAGCCTCGGCTTGGCTCACTCTAAAGGTGATGCAATCGGATTGAATTTTTAAATACATAAGTGCTATGAGTAAGTTGGTTAAACAAAAATAAGCTAAAGTAAATTCAAATAGCCGTAATCAATAAAACAACCATTTTTCTTTAGTCGATTAACGATAAACACAATTAAAACCAATAAGGTATGGTTGGATAAAACTCGACTTTCTCCCCAGTTGCTAAACTCTCAGTGGATTCTTTCAGATAAATCCAACCATTTGCATTGAGTAGTGGTTTAATTTTAAATGATTCTTGTCCAGGTAAAATGTTACAAGTTAACTGTGCATGCTGATTAATCTGTGCAAATGATTTTAGTATCGCTGCAAATCCAGGCCTTTTTGTAAACGCCTCATTGCATATTGCGGTAACTGGTTTTTCATCTGCTTGAGCTAGCAGGCGTTGGATTAGTCGAAATACAAAAAATCGTAAACCTAAATTTGCTGAAATAGGATTACCAGGTAATCCAAAGTAAAATGTGCCATTAGGAAATTTTGCAAATAAAATAGGTTTGCCTGGTTTGATTTTTATTTTATGAAATATAATCTGACCGCCAAGCTGTTTGATGATTTTGGGTATGAAGTCAAAGTCACCCATTGATACCGCACCACTACTAATAATGATGTTGGTATTTTTATTTAGTGCTGAAGTAAGGTCGTCTGCAAATTTTTTCGAATCATCGTGGTTGGTTCCTGCATTGTAAACATCAACAGGTAATGACTTAAGCCAGCTAACCATGTAAGGCGTATTAGAATTTCGAATTTGACCTGGTTTAAGTGTTTGTTCAGGGTGATCAACCAATTCTTTTCCTGTCGCAAAGAGTGCGATAGAAGGGCGTTGATAAACGCAGATATTACCAATGCCTTGCGCGGTAAGCGCCATAATTTTATTGGTATTAATAATTTCTCCCTTTTTTATCAGTGGCTGGTCTTTTTGAAAATCTTCACCTGCATAACGAATATTGGCGGCTACTTTAACCGGTGAAAAACACAGTACGCTATTATTTTCTAGCTGTGTATTTTCGATAGGAATAACACTATCAAAAGCTGATGGAACTGGTGCGCCAGTCATGATTTTCCAAGCTTTATTTTGACATTCATTGCTATCAATATTCAGGGGTAAATCTTCGCCAGCAGCACCAGTACCAAGCAATGATAATTTTACTGGGCTTTGTTGGCTCGCAGAAACCAGGTCTCTTGCGTTGACAGCATACCCGTCCATTGCTGAGTTATTGAAAGGAGGTACGGATTCTTTGGTGTTGATATCTTGCGCAGCGACGCAGGTTAGTGCTTTATCAAGCGAAATAAATACTTGTTCTATTGGAGAGGCATGTTGATTGATTAAATCAAGTGCTTGTGAAAACTCAATCAAGTAGTTTTCTGTATAGGGATTATCTTTATTATCATTCATATGGCTTTAACCTCCCACTGAAGCCAAATTAGGTATAAAACCAGTATTGCCGTCATGTAAAAAGTGTTGTTTGCGTTTATTGCCAAGTAAACGACACAGAGTCTCTTTTAAGGCTTCTTTTTGTGAATCAGCTTTCAACAAGTGACGAATACTAAATCCACCTTCGCCAAACAAGCATAAATGAAATTCGCCCATCGCTGAAATGCGTAAACGATTACAGGTGTCACAGAAATCAGAATCATAAGGTGCTATCACGCCAAACGTACCTTGATAATCTTCGTGATAATATTCAATAGCGGGTCCTGCGCCAGGCTCTTTTTCTTTTCTTATCCAACCATTGTTGACTAAATGGTTTTTTAATAAATCAGCGGAGACATGATATTGCTTAAAATATTCAAGATTGTCGCCAGTTTGCATTAATTCAATAAATCGCATGCTAAGTCGATTATTTTTGAGCAAGTTTTCATATTCATGAAATTGATGAGAATTAATGTTTTTAAGTAAGACTGCGTTAAGTTTTATTTTTTTTAAAGCTAAAGTCTGGGCAAAATAAATTCCGTCAAGAATTTCTTGTAAACGATTATGCCCAGTCAAACTGTGAAATAACTTGGGATCTAGGCTATCTACACTGACGTTAAGATTGGTAAGACCGGCGTCAACCCAAGCTTGAATACGTTGTTTAAGTTTATAGCCATTGGTAGTTGTGGCAATTTGTTGAATTCCGGGGATGTTTTTTACGGTACGAATGATTTCGACAAAATCTTTGCGAATGCTGGGTTCGCCACCTGTGAGACGGACTTTAAAAACACCTAATTCAGCAAAAGCTGTCATCAGATTTTTGATTTCGCTCACTGTAAGAAAAGATTTCTTTTTATCGCCCTGATAACCATCAGGCAAACAATATGTACAAGAAAAATTGCATACGTCAGTGATTGACAGGCGTATATACGGAAATTGTCGACCCTGAGGGTCGATAAGTTGATTATTCAAATCTTTCTCCTTTCCAAATGTGGGAGGTCAACCGATTTCTCTGTTAACCCTGGCAGTTATTGCTGCGGCCAAACTAACTTATTTTATTTTGTTTCAATTCTTATCGTGCATCGATACACTGCCAAGAAATAAAAAATAAAACTTAGTTAAGTAAGGCTCGGAGTTGTAATGTAATATTGCTTATCTTACTGCTAAATGAGAATGAACGCTAGTTATTCATTGTTAGCAATATTAATATCCACAATAAAATTATTGTTTATATTAAGGGTAAGCAAACCAATAATGTCAAAATTTGTCATTTGATTGACTCGTAATTATATGGTTGATTGTGTAAATAAGAGTTTAAACTCATTGACAAAAAATGACTATGTACGCTATGAAATAGCGCCAACCGTTGGGTGAATGTAGATTGCTATTCAGGCCGGTCACTTTTATTGTAAGTTACTTTTACAGTAAGTTCCTTTTATTGTCAGTTTCCAGATAAAAATCCCCCTATCAAATATCTATATTTGCAATAAATGATTAAGATGGCAATTTAATTTAGCTCGATAATAACTAACAACACTTTCTGATAATTTGTCACTAAAATAATTTAATTCTACTATGATGTTGTATACCACATATTAGCGAAATATTTTTAAGTTAACATGACAAGCTTTAACGATAAACACATTCTATTTGAATTTCTGCATGATGATGGTTGCCACCAATAAACATTCTTATTGAATCGCTTGAGCCAATTAACTGATTGAAATTGGCATAGCCACCTCGATTCAATTGGTACTTTGTTAACTCGTTCAAATATTGGTTGGAAAATTTTGATTTGTAGTTATCAATTTTTGAAAATTAAGTAAAATTATATTTGATATTGATCAAATAAAAATAAATTCATTCATATACATTAGTTGGCTAAATCAAATAAATTAAATCCTAACAACCAAAGACTAATGATAATAGTCGTTTAAATCCTTTTAAGGGGATAAAAAAATGAAAAATACCTTTAAGTTTAATATGATGGCTGTTTCTATTATGGCAGCCACTACGACAAGTGGGGTCGTATTAAGTGAAAGCAACATTTCAAATACCGTTGACTTAAGTTTTCGTTACCGAATCGAAACTGTCGATCAAGATAACTTTGCTAAAGATGCGAATGCATCAACCTTACGCACCAGAGCAACGATTAAAACGCAATGGGCAAGTCAGTTTGATTCGGTTTTGGAATTTGATGATGTCACTGAAATCGGTATGGATGACTTTAATGCGGGTGCGGATAATACACCACAAAGAGCAGAGTATCCTGTTGTCGCTGATCCTGAAGGTACTGAGGTAAACCAGGCATTTTTGCGTTATAGTTCCGACGCAACACAATATGCTTATGGCCGACAACGCATTCTTGTTGGTAATCAGCGCTTTGTGGGTGGAGTGGGTTGGCGTCAAAATGAGCAAACTTACGATAGCTTTACCGTGAAAAGTAAACCAGCAGAAAATCTTTCGATTGATTACGCTTATGTATTTAATGTTAATCGCATTTTTGGTGAAGCTGTCACTGCAGGCGATCATCAGCATAACACTCACTTGGTGAATTTAGATTATAAATTAGGAGCAGGCAAACTTTCCGCTTATTATTTTTCTATTGATAATGAGAGCGCATTGGGCTTATCGAATAACACTTTAGGTGTACGTTATGCTGGTAAAGTTGATAGTTTCGCTTATACCGTAGAATATGCTTCGCAATCAGATACAGGTGATAACCCAAATGATTACAGTGCCGATTACTATTTGTTGTCGGGTGCGTACCAGCAAGAGAATTATTCCTTCGGTTTAGATTATGAAGTCTTGGGGGGCGATGTAGACGGAGGCCAAGGTTTTACCACTTCACTGGCGACACTACACAAATTCCAAGGTTGGGCAGACGTATTTTTAGGTACTCCTGTTGTTGGTATTGAAGATTTGGCGTTACATGGTTCATTTAAATTAAATGGTTACAACTTTAAACTGGTGTATCATGATTTCTCTACTGATGAAAATGGAATTGATTTAGGTACTGAAATTGATTTTTCAGTTGCTAAAAAAATTAATAAAAATCTATCAGTATTATTTAAGTATGCCGATTTTAGCAGCGATAATGATAACTATGCTTCGCGTAGTAAAGGTTGGTTAATGCTGACTTATAAAATTTGATTGTTGTATATTGATTTGAAAAAAGAGGCTTTTGCCTCTTTTTTCTAGAGTAATTTTAGTGTGTATGGTTTGTGTTATTAATTGTTCAACATTAAACTGAAAATTTAATGTATATTATTTTTCAAGATTCAAGTGTTTTATAATTAAGCCCATTGAGGGATCATACGCTTCTGGGGCTTCGATCCACACTTGATGGCCTGAACCCGGAGCAACAATAATGTGGTTACCTGATTTATCATAAATTTCATTCAGCAAAATAGGGTAGTCAACTTTTGGTGACATAAGAGTTAGACGATCACCAACCTGAAAGCGATTTTTAACTTCAACTAAAAGTCTATTTTCCTCTCTTTTTACCACTTCTCCAACAAAAACCTGGGAGTGTCTTTCTGGGCTACCATTTAAATAATTTTGATAATCATCATGAACGTGTCTGCGATAAAAGCCTTCGGTGTAGCCCCGATTAGCCATGCCTTCTAAAATGTCCATTAATGATTTGTCAAATGGTTTTTGTTTAATCGCATCATCGATTGCTCGTTGATAGACTTGTGCTGTCCGAGCTGCGTAATAACAGGATTTGGTTCGACCTTCGATTTTGAGGCAATCTACGCCAATTTCAATTAAACGTGCAACATGTTGAATGGCTCGCAGATCTTTTGAGTTAAATACATAGGTGCCATGTTCGTCTTCATACATTGGCATCAATTCACCAGGTCTTTGGTTTTCTTCGAGTAGCACGAGTTGTTCTGAGTATTCTCCCAGTCCAAGTTGCGGTTTTGACTTCTGGAAAATATCACCGTTATTGGCTTGTTCAGCCTCATGAACTTTGTAACCCCATCGACAGGCATTAGTGCATGCTCCTTGATTGGGATCACGATGGTTGAAATAGCCTGATAATAAACACCGTCCAGAATAGGCAATACAAAGTGCACCATGAACAAATACTTCCAATTCAATATCGGGACAGTAATCGCGGATTTCTGCAATTTCATCTAAAGAAAGTTCACGTGAAAGAATAATACGTTTAATCCCAAGTGATTGCCAAAACTTAACTGCTGCAAAATTTACTGTGTTCATTTGTACCGACAAATGAATTTCAGTGTCTGGCCAATGCTGCTTGACTAACATAATTAGCCCAGGGTCTGACATGATTAAAGCATCGGGTTTGAAAGCAATAATTGGGGCAATATCGTTAACAAATGTTTTAACTTTGCTGTTATGCGCAGTAATATTTACTGCAACAAAAAATTTTTTATTAATAGCTCTCGCTTCTTTAATACCAGTTTCAAGGTTAGCCAAATTAAAACTGTTATTTCTAACGCGCAAACTGTAGCGGGGAAGTCCGGCATATACAGCATCAGCCCCGTATGCAAAAGCATAACGCATATGGTTGAGTGAACCTGCCGGTGAAAGTAATTCGGGACGTTTTAAAGATGAAAATGACATATCACTGATTAAATTAAATCAGCGATTATAGATTAAAATTTATTCTTAATTTTGACCTGGATCATGATGGGATCCTTTTATTCACCAGCTTTGATTAGTAATTTACTTTGCTTGATAATCAATAAAACATGCGGATTAAGCTATTAAATGATGAAAAACCTCACGTTAATTTTCTTTGGCAAAATTTAATTTTCATGTTGGCACACAAACTACTTAATGATGATGGTGATGTCCTGCCATTGTTGAGTCGGCAAAGAACAGTCCGTATAAAATATAAAATCCAAAAAGAATGAGCACCAAAGCACTTGCCCACTGAACCGGTTTTTTATTGAGCCAGATTTTTAGTGTAACACTGGCAGCGCCAGCGGCTAAAGTTGCGGGCAAAGTGCCTATACCAAAAAACAGCATAAATAAACCACTATTGATTGGGGTTGCCAAGGTTAATGCATAACCTAGACTGGTATATACCAGACCACAAGGTAGCCAACCCCAAAGTGCACCGAGAAATAATGCTTGTTTAATTGATTTGACGGGTAACAGATGTTTACTGAGTGGACTAATTTTATTCCACAGGAGTTTTCCAACTTTTTCCAGATAAGTAATCGCATTCCAAGCTTTACTGATATAAAGTCCCATAAGAATTAACAATACACCTGAAATTGTTTGCAGAACAGGAAAGTCAGTAACTCTTTGTGATTGATTACCTAACCAACCCGCAATTAATCCCAACGTTGTATAGCTGGAAATTCTGCCAATTTGATAACTGATGACTTTAAACCATTTGTGTTGTTTATCATCTGTTGCCATTGATAATGTGCTAATAATACCACCACACATACCAATACAATGACCGGCACCCATTAACCCTAAAATTACTGCGCTGAGTAAGGTAACTTGTTCTAATTCCATGATTTTTTGCGCTACTCTTTAATGTCTTTAATAAATTGTTGTCGTTCAGCTTCACTTGCCTGTTGCCACCAATACTGTAACATTTGCAATGCCATCGATTGATTTTTGCTGTTTAGACCTGACGATAAATTGTTAGGCTGAAGCAACTGTGATGAACGAGGTATTTTACTGGGTTTGGGATTGGGATGCGATAAATCGATGGGGTCATTTTGTCGCACTTGAGTTTGTTGTACTAAATAGCTTTCTGAACTACTCACCAGTGGTGTTAATTCAAACTGAATTCTAATGGAGTTGTCTTTTGTGAATTTAACAATTTCAAACAAGGGGCGTTGAATATAACGGCGCGCGGCATCGGCATTTTTTAATTTAACTACCTTTTGCTGATAATGACTGTCAGTGTCGAGGTAAAGTGTCAATAAAAATGGGGATGATTTTACAATATCAAAACTGTCATTGTCGTCACTATCAAAGACTTCTTCGTACTCAATCACTAGCAAGTTTTTACCGGGCTTTAATTGTAAATTTCGGTTTTGAGAAATAAATCCTGATGAATGAATAGTGCCATTAATCGCTTTGATATTAAAAGATTCTGCAATAATTAATTCGGGGGCAGTGAGTCCCATTATTGGCATAAGCATGGTTAATATGAGAGTAAAATACAGACTTTTTTTTGGCATGGTTTAATCGTATTACAGTTGGTTAGAACAATATTTTACGACAATATTGAAAAGAGTGAATAAAATGTCATGGTTGAATTTATTAGTTAAATTACTGAGCGCTACTGTTGTGCTTTTGGATATTGGTGGGATTATTTTCCACCGAATTATCTACCATTGATTCAGAATTAGAGTCTAAATGAGATTCTGATTGAGAATGCATCGAATGATGGGCTTTGCTTTGCGTGATTTTTTTTATCTGGCGCTTAGGGGATTCTTGTTGCTTTTGTTTGTTACTCTCAGGTGAGTCATCATCAAATAGAATATCAATTGCCGCAGAATCAAGGTCTTGAAACTGTCCTGTACGCACAGCCCAGAAAAAAATCGCAACTGCGATCATTAAAAGTACAATAGAAAGCGGGATTAACCAGTAAATAACGTCCAACGAAACAGACCTTAAGGTGATTAAGTAACCCGCCTAATATGAACTAATTTGATTAAGATGTAAATACTGGTGCTAGGCCTGAACCCCAAAAAATAATGGTAATCGCAAGCATTCCTACCAGACAGACCATACAAACTGTTAATATTGAACTAGCAAATAAAAATCCACGATCTTTATTGATACCCATTAATTCTGGCACGCCTTTGTACAACAGATTAATTGACATTCCGATGGCCAGCAGTGAAAACAACATATCTAACCAAAGGATTGGAAAACTCCCTAAAATCCCGACTAAAAATAGTGGCGTACAACTGTATGCGGTTAAGCTAACGCATTCGGCCAGACTTGGGTTTGCACCATAAGTCTTAGCCATCCACTGGACAAACCAAGATAATACCAATACCGCTGTCAATATTGCGACATAGGCAATGATAGAAAGATAAAGTGCACTTTCGGTAGTGAGTTTGTTTGTTTCTCCATCACCAATGCTCCAGCCAATATAGGTACTGCCGATAAAAGCTGAAGCGGGTGGAATCGCAGCGAAAAAAATTAAAAAGGTCAGATAAATATTACTGATACTCTGCTTTTTTTCTTTTATTTTTTGCCATTCCTGGTTGGGTCCATAAAGTAATGCTATGGCACTGGTTAATGACATGTTTACCCCCTTTTATTGCTGTCTTTCTGCCCAATTAGAGCAGGGCTATTGGCAACAAATAGTGGCTATGCAGGAATGAAAGTGGCGAATAAACCAATAATTCCACCAAAGACCCCCCCCCATACAACAAGCCAGCCTAAATGCTGTTTGATCATTTCCTGGACTATCTGTTTAACCATCGTTGGCGTTAATTCAGACAGTCGCTTATCTATAATTATAGACACTTTTTCTTTAATATCTGAAAGGACTTCGGGTTGTTCAATTTCTGAACGTAATAAAGATTTAAAGTCATCCTTTTCGGTAATCTCAATTATCGATTGACGCATATTAATAATAAAAGGCTCCTGCATAGGAAGTAGTGCCTCGCGACCACCAAGCATACCCAACATACTGCCAAAAGATGAACTCATTATGACGTCAAGTAATCGTTCAAAAGCAGGGGCCAAATCTATTTTTTCGATGACTGGGGCCAGATTAAATTGAGCTGGTTGATGATCGGGTGCCGATAAAAACTTATCGATATTTTCATCATTGAAAAACTGTTCCATGATCATCGTTTTGATTGCAGATTTAAATTCTTCAAATCGAGCTGGAATGACACCCGAGCCATAAAGACCGGGTACTTTTTCAAATAACATATGTACCGCAAGCCAGTTAGTTAAAGCACCCGATGTGGCAAATAACCCTACTGACAATATAATGGGATTAGCCAAAATATAACCAATGGCAATTAAACTGATAGATAAAATATTAGTGATAAGACTTTTATTCACCGATTAATTCTCAATAATTAATGATTTTTACCTGAGTCTAACAATAAAATATATTTTTGCACAGCTTATGATTAAAGGAAATATTAACGCGATAAAGTCTAATCAATCAGTTTAAGTAAAAGGTTAGAAGGTTAGAAGGTTAGATAACCTAATGATGAAGAAATCAATCAGTATATGGCGAATATCTGCCGTTGTGGAACTTATACAAGAATTCGCTGTAAAACTGGCTGCCAAACTAGCGAAACAAGAAGTAAAGTAAAAAGTTTCTCTTCAGTCAGTCGTTATTGACAAATTTGATAGTTGACGTTTAAAATTTTAACAGTGAACCGAAAGTTCATTCGATAAATTAACAGTTGCTATCTTTGTATGGGGTTTAAAATGGCTAAAAATCGAAAGTCCCGAATGGTGCTCAGTCACGAAGCTGAGACTGAGCAAAAATCTATTACGGTACAACATATTCCACGTAACCGAGTGTCACAAAATCCTTTGCTAAGAAAAGGTGGCGTTCATCAAAAGTCAAATTCTGCAAAACGCAGTGCTGCCCGTCGTCAGACCAAGCGCATGGTCGACGACGGCGTGTCTTTCGCTGCTTAATCAAAGAAATAGCCTTACCAATAAATTACAACAAATAACCATACCAATAGCCTTACCAATAAAAAATCTTGTCAGTTCTATTGCCATTTTGTTTCTTTCGATTGTTGTTGACTATTTTACAAAAATTATCCGTTCATTTAAGGTAATGACCCTAACAAAATCTGTTTGTATATAAAACAAACGCCTATGCTCAATTCTTATCAATTTCAGTTTATTTCTTCTATCCAAGAGATAGATCGGGCTTGTTGGCAACAGCTTATTAATACCGATTATCCTTTTATCCAATATGATTTTTTACTGGCGTTAGAAAAATCAGCATCGGTTTGTACTAAAACTGGTTGGCAGCCTCATCATTTAATTGTTAAAAGTGATACACAGTTGATTGCTGCCATGCCCATGTATATCAAGTCACATAGTTATGGTGAATATGTTTTCGATTTTCAGTGGGCTAATGCTTATGAACAGTCTGGCTTATCTTATTATCCTAAGTTGTTAACTGCGATTCCATTTACCCCCTCATCGGGTAAACGATTATATGTTTGTGCAACAATTGATGAAAATGAGTTTTACCAACATATTTTTCCTCTTATGCATGAAAAAATTATGGCACTTTGTCAAAAACAGCAATTATCTTCTTGGCATTTATTATTTTGTGATAAAACGGAATCAAATTATTGGCAATTGCAAGGTGGTTTACAACGTATTGGCATGCAATATCATTGGTTTAATCAAAATTATTCAAGCTTTGATGATTTTTTAGATCAATGTCGCGCAAAAAATCGAAAAAATATTAAGCGTGAGAGAAAACAGTTAACGCAACAATCGTTACAGGTTGAAGTTTTGCAGGGAGCGCAAGTCACTTTGGCCCATTGGCAGGCATTTTATGAATTTTATCAAGTGACTTATCTTAAACGAAGTGGCCATAATGGTTATTTAACGGATGAGTTTTTTAAGCTTTTAAGTGCAAGTCAGTCGCTGCAAATTGTTATGATAATTGCGAAAGAGTTACCTGACAATAATGAGTCGCTTAGAGATAGAAAGATGAGCGAATACCACCAAGCGGTTTTTCCTGATTTTAAGGAACAACTGAGCGATAAAAACGACAATGTAAATAAACAACCTCAGCAAATTGTTGCAGCGTCATTATTTTTTAAAGACGCAGAGTGTTTGTATGGTCGTTATTGGGGGTGTCGCAAAGAATATGATTTTTTGCATTTTGAACTTTGTTATTATCAAGGCATTGAATACTGTATTGAGCATGGTCTAAAACGTTTTGATGCCGGTGCGCAAGGCGAACATAAAATACCTCGAGGCTTTAAACCCATCGAAACTTATTCAAATCATTGGATTCAAAATTCAAATTTTGCGGGGGCTATTCGTCAGTTTACTGAAGAAGAAGCCTTATACGTACGCCAGGCAATAGGGCAACTAAAGCAAAAATTACCATTTAAAGTTTAAGTGAAATTTATTGAGCAGACCGCTAAATATGATAAAGAAAGCTTGACGGTTTTGCAGCTTTAGTTAATCTAAAAAAGATTAACTAAAGCCAGCAGTTTGAATATCTAAATTAAAGAGCAATTGGCGTATTGGCCCCAAGTCCGGTTCCATATACAATTGCATTGAGTAATAGCCGGTTACTGGCTAAAGTCGAACCTCGAAAGTTTGGTTGGCCTGCAAATAAAATAATTTGTCCATTACCCAATCGCTCTCTACTGAGGTAGGCCGCATTGGCAATCCGTTGTGCTGCTTCGGGCCAGAGTAGTCCACTCATTCGCAGCTTTAATTCATACTCATCAGGTAAGCTAGACCAACCTACGCGGCGAATTTTTTTGTTATCTTTTAAACTGCTTGTTAGTTTTTGCCATACAGATTTATCCATTTTTGAAAAGCTACCTAAACGAACCGGTGCTTGCGATCCTCTGGCAGACATTAAAATAGGGTGATTGGCAAATAGTAAAGGAATGGTTTCAGGTGTACCAAATGTTAACCAGTGTTTTTGATCGACTCGCGCCGCGACCATTGCACCTGATGGCATAAATTGTCGTTGCCACTGGTCAATTGATTTAAGCTCTTTCTCATTTTTATATTGACCTTGTTGTAATGGACTGTTGAGTTCTTCTAAAACCTTGTGACTCCAGATTTGTTCGAAGTTTTCTACCGGTTGCTGAGCTAACCATTCTTGTTGTAGAGCTAAATCATATTGTTGTATGTTTTTAAAACTTTCATCAATAGGACGAACTTGACTAAATTGAGCTTCGGGATTGATTAAATCCTGAATTGAGCCGTCTACCGCAATTAATGTTCCACCATTAGATACCCAGTTTTTTAATGCGTCCAGTTGCGGTTTAGATAAAGAGCCATAATAGCGATCAGGTAAAATCAATGTGTTGTAACGACGTAAATCGTTGTAGGAAAATGTTACCGCGTCTAAATGCGAATGTCTTATGCCAAGATTATTATCAATGCTGAACCAAATTGAACCATAATCGTAAGTGTTAATTCCTGCATTAGTTAAGATCGCTATTTGAGGTCTCGATAGCATTCTAAAATGAGAGCCACCAATATCAGGTAAATCGCCATCGCCCAAACCATCGTTAATCGCAATGGCACTAACTTTTAGATTTTGTGCAGTTGATTCAACGACTGAGGTCAAATCTTGGTTTTGATATTGATTATCATAGCGCGAGACAACTACCGAGCCACGGCTAAATTGTTGGCCATCGAGTTCGGCTGCTTTATCGATAACTCTGACCTTTATACCTTGCTCTAATAATTGAGCGGCAAAGCCAACTGAAGCATCATTGGCACCGTCTACAACATAAGCAATGTAATCTTTTTTCTTAACTATCGCTGGTGCGGGTTCAGGCGACTGATAAACAGCAAGATTATTAGAGACATATTCAGGGATAGTATAAGCCGTTAGCCCATGCATCATGGTGAGATTCCAGGCAGTTGTGTCGTACATTAAACTGGAACCGTCACGCAATATTTTCTGACGCTCTTCAATCAGAACTTCGTTATCGATTTTCGCATCAAACTCTAAAATTGCAGTAATCAAGCGAGCTTGAGATTGCCGAGCTCGAATAATTAAACTTCCTTTAGGAAGTGTAACGTTTGTGGTTTCTCCTAATTGCGTTGTTACTTGATTAAAACTCATCGCTTTTGTCGTAGTGTGAATTTCAAATCCTTGAAGTTCCATCAGTCGAATAAAACCAAGCCAGCGCTTTGTATTTTTGGTTGGGGGTAGGGCAAAGGTAATATTGGCAAAAGGACTATTTGCCGAAATTAATTGGCGCTTATCATTAACAAAGTCTTCATACATCGCTTTAGAATGTTTAGCCAATGTTTTCAGATTCTCTATTGTGCTGACTAATTGATGATGCACTGATTCTTGATAAGTTAAAACTCTACCATTTGATTGCATGACGCCATCTTCAGCCATCCGCGCCTGCTCATAAAGAATGTGTACTGAGCCCCTGAACTCTGAATAACTCGAATAACCAGGATATAAGTTTTCAAACCATTCGCCTGTAAAATAAGGCCAATGATTTTTGTCGAATGCCGCTGCTTGATCTTCGGCAAATGCCAATCCCCATTTTTTAGTGGCTGGCGAAAGATTTTTATTCACTGGCTCTCTGGCTGGGGCAAATAAATAAGAGCTTTGTGCACCCATTTCATGCGCATCGATTACCAGCTGGGGATGCCATTCATTAATGGCTTTCACTCGACCAACGGTTTCGGGGTGTACGCCGAGAATAAAGTCTCTGTTTAAATCGAATAAATAGTGATTAGTTCTACCATAAGGCCAGACGCCAGCATGTAATAAAGATTGATCATCAATATTGGGTGATACACCTCGATTTTGTTGAAGGGCTTTAGTAAAGCGTGCGCGTCCATCAGGGTTCATTGAGGGATCAATAATGATAATACTTTTTTCAAGCAAACTCAGCGTTTCTGAATCGGTTGCAGCAGCTAAATGATAAATTGCAGCTAATGCTGAGTCAGAGCCTGAAGACTCATTGCCATGTATTGAATAAGCCATCCAAGAAACCGCAGGAAGTGCTTGAATAATTTCTTTTTGTTGAGCTGTAGACAAATCTTTTGGGTTAGCAAGCTTGCTTAAATTTTGCTTGGTTTGTTCAATATTTTTCAAGTTTTGCGCGGTTGAAATTATCGCATAATAAAGTGGTCGACCTTCATGTGAGCGAGCATACTCAATTAGTTGAATTCTGTCGGAGCTATTGGAAATAGTCTTCACAATATTAACAATTTGCTCGGGTGTCGCCGTTCTTTGACCAACGGGAAAACCAAGAATTGCATCCGGGGTTGGAATTTGCGGGTTGTACTCACCGGATAGTAATGGTTTATTGTATTGCAACTCGGTTAATGGTGTTGGTTTTAGCTTAATTCCTGCAAAACCGGTTTGAGCCATGACTGCTATTAAAGCTGGCAGAATATATCGGGTTTTATTCGTACCATTTGTCTGGCGTGATGGATGAGATTTTTTATTACCAGTTAAAAGATTAATTGACTGTACGCCGATTTTGACATGATTAATTAGACGAGACAGATACGCGTGATTAGTCTTTTTAAATGGCTTAAGTTGCCGATAGAGTTGCATTAAAACGCCCCTTTTCTGAATTTATCTTTGTAGTTTGTGATGGACACTAGCACTCGCTAACCTTAAAGGTCAATATCCGTTTGTTCTAAAGCATAGTGAATCTATACAATAAAGTGTAACTAAATTGTTCTGCCAACGAAGACTATTTGGTAACTTGGAATAGAAATAAAATAATACGCAATCATTCATTTTGAATATAAAAGGGGAGTTAAAGCCTTAGCAAAATTAAACCGTGATTGATGAAATCTCTCTATATTCGCCCGGTTGCAAGTTATCCAGGCACCAATTTCCAATTTGAACTCGAATAAGGCGCAGTGTTGGAAAACCCGTAGCGGCGGTCATACGCCTAACTTGGCGGTTTTTACCTTCTCGAATAGTTAGTGCGATCCAGCTTGTCGGAATATTTTTTCTTTCCCTGATAGGTGGGGTTCGTGGCCAAATTGTTGAATTGACTTTATCGGTAGACAACACGTTTACTTGTGCGGGTTTGGTTTTACCATCCTTTAAAACAATTCCGCTTTTTAACTGCGCTAGCGCGGATGAATCAATTTTACCTTCTACTTGAACCCAATAAGTTTTACTTAACTTGAATTTAGGATGACTGATTTGCTGCTGTAATTTTCCATCATTGGTTAATAGCAAGAGTCCTTCTGAGTCTTTATCCAAGCGGCCTGCTGGGTATATATCTTTGATAGGGATAAAATTGGCCAGAGTTGAGTCTTGTGCTTCTCCACTGAATTGACACAGAGTGTTAAAGGGTTTATTGAATGCGTAAAGTAACGGCGATTGGGCTGTCGGGCTGGTAGTTTTGTTACGCAATGTCTTATTCGCCGCATTGTTATTCCGAGAAAATACCTTGTTCGAAGATCGATTATTGTGTGATTTGCTGGACGAACGCTTGTTGACTGTCATATGTGAAAAGATGTTCTAATTTGATGATAGAATTGCAAAAATAAACTAATCTAAATGATGTTTATTTATGACAATATTTCTGAAAATAATCGCAAAACTATGATTTTTATTGCAATTTAGCGTATAATCCGCACGCTTGATTTTAGTCGCAATAAGTTTAATCGAGTTTAAAATTTAATTCATTATACTCTTAAATGTATTCGTGAAAAGATAAATGTTTTTATAAAAACTCAACCTGTTTACGATAGTTTTTTAATAAGGGTATATCTCTACTTTAAATTCAGTAACTGATACTGTGCTCGATATTGAAGACAATATAAACTCGCTTTCGTAGCGTCCTAAAGTAGAAATTTTATAGTAGATAATTGTATAAATGCGCGACCATTTCTCGCAAAAGATTAAATATTAGACTAAACAAGTTATTTAAATCTGACTGTCCGAAAAGATATCAAGTAATAGAAAGCCAATATTGGTATCGTTGACAGTCTTTTTGTCTGTTGAATCATTGACGTTAGGAAATCAAATGACAACTTCGAAAATTATATATACTAAAACTGATGAAGCCCCAGCGCTTGCTACATACTCGTTATTGCCAATTATTAAAGCATTTACAAAGCCTGCTGGCATTGAGGTTGAAACACGAGATATTTCACTGTCAGGCCGGGTTATTGCAAATTTTCCTGATTATTTAACAAATGAACAAAAAATATCAGATGCATTAGCGGAGCTTGGTGAATTAGCCAAGTTGCCAGAAGCAAACATAATTAAATTGCCAAATATCAGTGCATCAATTCCACAATTAAAAGCCACTATTAAAGAACTGCAAGATAAAGGGTATGCGTTACCAGATTATCCTGAAGAACCTAAAAATGACCAGGAAAAATCGGTAAAAGCACAATATGACAAAGTTAAGGGAAGTGCGGTAAACCCTGTTTTACGCGAAGGAAACTCTGATCGCCGAGCGCCTTTATCAGTTAAAAACTTTGCTAAAAAGAATCCTCATTCAATGGGGCAATGGCAAGCTGATTCAAAATCGCATGTGGCGAGTATGTCAGATAATGACTTTTTCGGTAGCGAGCAATCAACAACTATTGAAAATGAAGGGAGCCTAAAAATTGAGTTGATTGATAATGCTGGGCAAGCGACAACCTTAAAGCAAAGTGTACCGGTACTTCAGGGTGAAATTGTTGATTCTTCAACGCTTAGCGTTAAAGCATTACGTCGCTTCATTGCGCAAGAAATTGAAAAAGCGAAACAGGAAGGTGTGTTATTTTCGCTACATTTAAAAGCAACGATGATGAAAGTCTCTGATCCAATTATTTTTGGGCATGCTGTGTCAGTATACTACGCCGATGTTTTAGCACAATATGCTGATGAATTTGATCGTTTGGGTGTTGATCTCAATAATGGAATTGGTGATGTTTATACCAAAATTCAATCATTGGATGAAGCCAAGCAAGATGAAATCAAAGCTGCAATTTTGGCGGTTTATGAAAAACAACCACCATTAGCGATGGTTGACTCAGATCGTGGAATTACTAATTTGCATGTGCCTTCTGATGTAATTGTTGACGCATCAATGCCAGCAATGATTCGCTCTTCGGGACAAATGTGGAACGCACAAGGTCAACAGCAAGATACAAAAGCAGTTATTCCAGATCGTTGTTATGCGGGTGTTTATCAGGAAACTATTGATTTTTGTAAGAAAAATGGCGCATTCGATCCGGCAACAATGGGATCTGTGCCTAATGTTGGTTTAATGGCTCAAAAAGCGGAAGAGTATGGTTCACATGATAAAACTTTTGAAATTGCAGCTGATGGTGTTGTCAAAGTAACAGATAATACTGGCAAGGTAGTTTTTGAACAGTCGGTCGAAAAAGGTGATATTTGGCGAATGTGTCAGGTGAAAGATGCACCGATTCAAGACTGGGTAAAACTGGCCGTTAATCGTGCGCGATTGAGTAATACGCCTGCTGTGTTTTGGTTAAATGAGCAACGCGCTCATGATGCTGAATTGATCAAAAAGGTTAACCAATATTTACCTGAGCACAACACGGATGGGTTGGAAATTTATATTAAATCACCAGTTGAAGCGACTCGTTATTCTTTAGAGAGAATGAAAGCAGGTCAAGATACTATTTCGGTAACTGGCAATGTGCTGCGTGATTATCTAACCGATCTTTTCCCTATTTTAGAACTGGGTACCAGCGCTAAAATGTTATCCATTGTGCCATTGATGAATGGTGGTGGATTGTTTGAAACAGGTGCTGGTGGATCTGCCCCGAAACATGTACAACAATTTGAAAAAGAAAATCATTTACGCTGGGATTCATTAGGAGAGTTTTTAGCGTTAGCGGCTTCTTTGGAACATTTGAGTGAATTTGCGAATAACCCAAAAGCGAAAGTGCTATCTCATGCGCTTGATCGTGCGACAGGTTTATTTTTAGATAATAATCGCTCACCTTCGCGTAAAGTTGGAGAAATTGATAATCGAGGTAGCCATTTTTATCTGGCTTTATATTGGGCACAACAAATGGCTGAACAGTCTGAAGATACCGAATTACAAAGCTTCTTTAAGCCAATTGCTGAGGCCTTAACCGCTAAGGAGTCAACGATTGTTGATGAATTAAATGGTGTTCAAGGACAGCCAATGAGTATTGGTGGTTATTACTTACCCAATGATGACTTGGCAGAAAATGCGATGAGACCTAGCGCAACATTTAATGAGATTTTATCTGTATAACATTTGTATATCTGGTCCGTTCATCATTGAATTTATCAATGGATTAAGATAGCTCTAAACTATCTTAATCCCAGTTTTACCATACTATTTTCTTCTTTTCGTCATCTAAACTCAGATCTTAATTTACTTTTATTGCCAAATTGAATTTTGAATTAATCGCATATTGATTCAAAGTCAATTTTATTGTCTTCAAAGTTTCACTGAACTGTTTATCAATAATCATTTTATTTAAGTAATGCTATTAAATTTAAAGTTAGACTAAAAGACAAATTAAATTGAATAAAACATTAATTAATTGGTTTAGTAGATGTATTTGTGATTGTTTTGTAATGGCAATTATAAATAAAAGTGTATACTAAAAAGTAAGACCGAAAATAAGACTTTGCAAACGAATTGCATTTAGAGATTTTTACAGATGCAAGAACGCCCTTTATCAAGGGCGTCTATTTTTAAATTTGTGAGTACTTCTCTATTCGTGAGTACTTTGTTGTTCTTGTTTTATCTGCTTAGATTCAGCGCCGATTGGTGTGATGTCTAAAGCATGAAGACCTTTTGGTCCTTCGCAAGTGTCAAAAACAACTTCCTGACCTGCTTTAAGGCTTTTATAGCCTTCCATTTCAATTGTTGAATAGTGCGCAAAGATATCGTCGCCGCCGTTATCTGGTCGGATGAAACCATATCCCTTTGCATTGTTAAACCACTTAACTGTGCCTGTAGCCATTTTATCTACTCCTCATTTTCCCTTCATCGTTGAATAATAACCAGTCTGACAATAATAGCCGGAATTTTTGCTAAATAAGTAGAACGGTTTTGCAACTTTATTCATTAAACTAGCAAATGAAAGCGCTCAATAAATGTCATATTTAAAATACTTTGTCAAGATGTATTTGTTTATATTATAAGCAGAGATGTTTCAGAAAGATTAAGCATTGAAAAATAACTAGTTATCCCCCATTAATGTCGCATAGAATGGTATTGTTAGAGAAAGCTCTTAACTTGGAGCTGCAAATTTGAAAACATTGACTAGAATTAAGATATGAGCAACGAAGATATTGATAAGGAAGGGCAGGAAGAAAGTGGAGTTGCTGTTGCTGAATCGACTCCCGAAACTAAAAAGCCAAGGATGTATCGAGTTGTCATATTAAATGACGACTACACGCCAATGGATTTTGTGGTGCAGGTGCTGAAGCGCTTTTTTCATAAGACAACTGAGCAGGCAACGAAAGTGATGCTACAGATACATTATGAAGGACAAGGAACCGCCGGGATTTATACGGCGGAAATCGCGGAAACTAAAGTTGTAATGGTTAACGACTTTTCTCGTGCAAACGATCATCCGTTGATGTGCACTATGGAAGCAGAGTAAATGGGGTCGAGGTTAGAGTTATCGCCTTGCGCATGATATTTTTACCTAATGTTAAGATAAGGTGTAGTAACGATGTTGAGTAAAGATTTAGAGTTAACCTTAAATTTAGCCTTTACCGAAGCGCGAGAAAAGCGTCACGAATATATGACCGTTGAGCACCTTCTCTTGGCTTTGCTCGACAATGCCAGTTCGGTAAATGTCATTCGCGCTTGTGGTGGAGATATTGAAAAGCTACAGCGGCAACTCACTGATTTTATAACAGAAACTTCTCATATTTTGCCCGAAGATGCGGGCGAAGTTGAAACCCAACCGACACTCGGTTTTCAGCGTGTATTGCAACGTGCAGTATTTCACGTCCAATCGTCTGGTAAGAAAGAAGTTACCGGCGCAAACATATTGGTGGCGATATACAGTGAACAAGAAAGTGAAGCTGTTTATTTGCTACAACAACAAGATATCACTCGCCTTGATATTGTGAATTATATTTCTCACGGTATTTCTAAGGTACCAGGGGAAGAATCAGAGCCTGAAAGCATTGAGTTTGATGGTGAAAAGAAAGAGCAGTCGAATAAGCAACCCACTGCGCTTGAATCGTACACCGTCTTTTTAAATCAACAAGCCAAAGATGGTAAAATTGATCCATTGATAGGCCGCGAGGATGAGATAGAACGGACCATTCAGATTTTATCGCGCAGACGCAAGAATAATCCGCTTTTTGTTGGTGAAGCTGGTGTTGGTAAAACTGCTATTGCTGAAGGTCTGGCCAAGCGAATAGTTGACAATGAAGTACCAGAAATTATTAGCGATTGTAACATTTTCTCACTAGATTTGGGTGCGCTGTTAGCTGGTACTAAATATCGAGGTGATTTTGAGAAACGTTTAAAAGCGGTATTAGCTGAGTTAAAAAGTCAAAAGAATGCCGTATTATTTATTGATGAGATCCATACTATTATTGGGGCTGGCTCTGCTTCCGGCGGGGTTATGGATGCTTCAAACTTGATAAAACCTATGCTTGCTAATGGCGAATTAAAGTGCATGGGGTCAACGACTTTTCAAGAGTATCGCGGAATTTTCGAAAAGGATCGTGCACTTGCTCGTCGCTTCCAAAAGGTTGATATTGAAGAACCCAGTATTGCAGAGACTGTTGATATTTTAAAAGGTTTACGCGGACGTTATGAAAAGCACCACCATGTTAACTACTCAGATGCTGCGCTGCAATCTGCAGCAGAGTTATCTGCACGTTACATTAATGATCGACAATTACCTGATAAAGCGATTGATGTGATTGACGAAGCGGGTGCCAATCGCCAATTACAAGATAGTGAAGATCGTAGTAGTCAAATTTCTGTTCAGGATATTGAAAATATTATTGCTAAAATGGCAAAAATTCCAGCTAAAACTGTCTCTACAACTGACATTAAAGCACTTAAAAACCTTGAGAGAAATCTCAAAATGGTGGTGTTTGGTCAAGATGAAGCGATTGAAACTTTAGCGAATGCGCTCAAACTTTCTCGCTCTGGTTTAGGTTTGGAAGACAAACCAATTGGCAGTTTCCTACTCGCTGGGCCTACTGGTGTTGGTAAAACTGAGGTAACTAAGCAGTTAGCCAAAATAATGGGGATTGAGTTTATTCGATTTGACATGTCTGAATATATGGAAGCCCATACTGTTTCAAGATTGATTGGTGCACCGCCTGGCTATGTTGGATATGATCAGGGAGGGCTGTTAACTGAAGCGGTAACTAAGCATCCATATTCGGTTGTTTTGCTCGATGAGATTGAAAAAGCTCATACCGATGTATATAACTTGTTATTACAGGTAATGGATCATGGTACCTTAACCGATAACAATGGTCGAAAAGCCGACTTTAGAAATGTTATTTTGGTGATGACAACTAATGCGGGTGCGGCTGAACTGGAAAAACCAAGTATTGGTTTTCAGCCTCAAACTCACGATAAAGATAATCTAGAAGTTATTAACCGAGTATTCTCACCAGAATTTAGAAACCGACTCGATGCTACTGTCTGGTTCAATGCGCTGAGTATGGATGTTATTTGCTCGGTTGTTGATAAGTTTATCGTTGAACTGCAAAGTCAGCTAGACAATAAAGGCGTATCGCTCGAAGTGACCGAAGAAGCAAAAGTCTGGTTGGCTGAGCAGGGCTTTGACCGAACTATGGGGGCTAGACCAATGGCTCGGGTAATGCGCGATAAGATCAAGAAAGAGCTGGCAGAGGAGTTATTATTTGGCCGTTTAGCGAATGGTGGTTCGGTGATTGTTGACTATAGTCAAGAGAAAGATAAGCTAGTGTTTGATATCAATAAAAAGCGCGAGCTTGTTGTTAAACAATAACTCTTCAAATTTGCTTTGTAACACAAGCATTAATTAATAAAAAAGCAGGTTTTAAACCTGCTTTTTTATTATTCTGAAACTCGCGAATTCTATACCAATAAAAATAATAATCGACAATCTGTCGACTCTTTATGATAGTGAAAAAGTTAAATAGCGATACAGGCTAATACAAATAAAAATAGCCTGAATATCGGTTTATTTTTAAATATCGGATAAATATTGGATATTAAAGAATTTGCTTATGGAACATTTCTTAGCGTAAATGTTATCGGGCACGAAAAGTAATACGACCTTTAGTTAAATCATAAGGTGTCATTTCTACTGTCACTTTATCGCCAGTTAAAATTCTAATATAGTTTTTACGCATTTTGCCTGAAATATGTGCAGTAACGACGTGGCCATTTTCAAGCTCCACTCGGAACATGGTATTAGGTAAGGTTTCCAATACTGTTCCTTCTAATTCAATACAATCTTCTTTTGCCATACTCTCTATTTTATCTGTTGGGGATTAAATCGCGCGTAATGATGCCTTAATTTCGCTCAATAATCAAAGTGTTTATCCATAGCTTAGCTCAAATATCTCCAGCTATCATTGATATAGCACTCAAGTGGACGATATTCACCTTTATAAGCCATTTTTTGACTGTTTTTTATCCAGTATCCTAGGTATACATAGGATAAGTTTGATTGCCTAGCTATCTCAATTAATTTAAGAATCGTTAACCGACCTAAGCTGAATTTTGAATAGTCAGGATCAAAATAAGTGTAAACCGCAGATAATCCATCAGGGAGTTGATCGTAGACCCCTGTTGCAATTAAATTTTGTGTTTTGAGATCATAAAAATTCAGGTAATTAGTCTCTAACCAGTCAGTTAACAAAAATTCTTTATATTGATGTGTAGAAGTAGGGTACATATCGCCATCTCGATGACGAATGGATATGTATTTATCAAATAATTGGTAGTGTTGTTGGTTAAAGTGAGCAGGCTCAATTTTCCAGCTGAAACGACTGGATTTTTTCAAGCAGCGTTGCTGAATTTTATTAGGTTTAAACTGTTTGACTGGCACTCTAACTGATATACAGGCGTTACAGCTTTCGCAGTTAGGTCGATAAACGTGTTCTCCACTGCGTCTAAAGCCTTTTTCGATGAGCGCTGAGTACAGCAGGGTATCGCTATTGACTTCAGGTGAAAGAAACATGGTTTGCGCAGTTTGCTCTTGCAGATATGGGCAGCTGTGCGGTGGCGTTAAAAAGAAGTTCAGTCGGACAGGTTTTATTTGATTAGACATAGTTTTAAAAACCATTAAATCAGTAACGTTTGCCAGTCGAGTATTTTTCTTTCCCAGATTTTATTGGTTACCAGGTTGTTTTCTTTTTCTAGAAAGGATAAATATTTATTTCTTGGAATATTGATACAACCTAGACTGGCAAGGTGAGGATTTTCGACCTGACAATCAATGAGTTTAAATCCGCTTTGTAATAAATAACGAGCAAGACAACTGAGTGCAATTTTTGAGCCGTTAGAAATGCGACTAAACATCGATTCTCCACAAAATACCTGGCCACAAACGACACCATATATACCGCCCACGATAGTATCCTCTTGCCAGACTTCGACAGAATGCGCATGCCCTAATTGATGTAAATCGGTATAAGCGATTTTCATTTCATTGGTGATCCAAGTTCCTTCGCCCTCAGCTCTTGGAAGTGCGCAATGGTTAATGACGAGAGAAAAATTTTGGTTGATTGTGACGGTTAGTTGATTTCTTTTTAACGTCTTTAAAACACTGCTGTGAATGTTAAAGTTGGATAAATCAAAAACAGTGCGCGGATCGGGTGACCACCAAAGAAGTGGTTCACCTTGGGAGTACCAGGGAAATATTCCTTTCCGGTAAGCATCTAACAGCCGACTTGTTGACAGATCGGCCCCTGCGGCCAAAAGACCATTGGGATCTGCCAATGCTGATTGCACATTGGGAAAGGGAGAGTTTTTATTTAAATATGGTAGCATGCTTAAAGAATAGCATTAAAATTAAAGAGATACATCGATAGTGTATCTCTTTAAAAAACTTTGTTGGAATAAATTACCGGATTGTGATTAAAACGTCATTTCGGGAATTTCACCTTCAATGACTAATTTACCTGCAGTTTTTTGTTCAATTTCTTCGACTGATACGCCTGGGGCGCGTTCGAGTAAATAAAAGGCACCATCTTTCACTTCGAGTACCGCTAAGTCGGTGACAATTCTTTTGATACAGTTTACTCCAGTTAATGGAAGTGTACATTTTTCAAGCAATTTAGAGTTACCCTTTTTGTCGGCATGTGTCATAGTAACAACAATATTCTGAGCGCCAGCAACTAGATCCATTGCGCCGCCCATACCTTTCACTAATTTTCCTGGAATCATATATGAGGCAATATCACCATTTTGATCTACTTCAAAAGCGCCAAGTACCGTTAGATCAACATGACCGCCACGAATCATAGCGAAACTTTCCGCCGATGAAAAAATAGATGCGCCACTGACCGCCGTCACTGTTTCTTTACCTGCATTAATCATGTCAGCATCAACTTGGGATTCAGTTGGGTAAGGACCCATACCAAGTAAACCATTTTCAGATTGCAGCATAACTTCAATGCCTTTGGGGACATAATTGGCTACCAATGTTGGAATACCAATTCCCAGATTTACGTAGTAACCGTCTTTTAATTCTTGCGCAACTCGCTTCGCAATTTGTTCGCGTGTTAATGACATTGTAATTCTCCGTTCAATTCTATTGTGCCAAAGTTAAGCGTTCGATTCGCTTTTCGAATTGTCCCTGGATAATGCGATTAACATAAATGCCAGGCGTATGAATTTGAGTGGGTGGAATTTCACCAACTTCAACAATTTCTTCAACTTCAGCTACGGTAATTTTTCCCGCAGTTGCGGCCATCGGATTAAAATTCATCGCAGTGTCACGATAAACCAGATTCCCGATTTTGTCGGCTTTCCATGCTCTAACAATAGCAAAATCACCAGTAATAGATTCTTCGAGAATATAATCTCTACCATTAAAATTTTTAACTTCTTTGCCTTCTGCAACTGGCGTACCAAACCCTGTGGCGGTGTAAAAGGCTGGAATACCAGCTCCACCAGCACGCATTTTTTCGGCTAATGTTCCTTGCGGCGTTAATTCAACTTCGAGTTCACCAGAAAGGAATTGTCGTTCAAATTCGGCATTCTCTCCTACATAAGATGAAATCATTTTTCTAATTTGCTTATCTTGCAATAAGATACCCAAGCCAAAATCATCGACGCCGCAATTGTTAGAAACAAATGTGAGGTCTTTAACGCCCATTGATTTAATTTGAGCAATCAGGCCTTCGGGGATTCCACATAGACCAAAACCGCCGGCAATAACTGTCATACTGTCAGTTAATCCAGCCATTGCTTCTTGATAGGTTTGTACGACTTTATTAAAGCCGGCCATAATATTACTCCTGTTAAACACGTTTGAAACGACAGCAGTGATAGATCTTAAGCTGTACTATTCAATATGAGTTGTCAGTTAAATAAGCAGTTAAATGCTCAGCTCAAACAGGATTACCTGCATTGATTAGCTAGTATTGCATTAGCTACTTTTGATTGATTTTTACGGTTTAAAAACTGACTGATAAAATCACCAGCAGCAACCAGTTTATTTAAATCGATACCAGTTGTTATGCCTAAACCATTTAGCATATAGACGACATCTTCTGTCGCGACATTTCCTGATGCTCCCTTGGCATAGGGACAACCACCAAGGCCCGCAACCGATGCGTCAATGTTGGAAATACCTGATTCCAAGGCAGCGTATATATTAGCTAAAGCCTGACCATATGTATCGTGAAAATGGACTGCAAGTTGATTTATTGGAATCAAATTTTTGATAGTATCGATCAATCTTTTCGTTTTACCAGGGGTGCCAACGCCAATTGTGTCACCCAACGAAATTTCATAGCATCCTGCCTGATAGAGACTTTCTGCCACTTCAACCACGCGTTGAACAGGAATTTCTCCTTCGTATGGGCAACCCAGAACGCAAGAAATATAACCTCTGACAGGGATATTATTTTGCTTGGCTGCACTGAGTACTGGCTGAAACCTTGCAAGGCTCTCGTCGATACTACAGTTAATGTTTTTCTGAGAAAAACTTTCAGAGGCTGCTGCAAAAATTGCCACTTCTTTGGCGCCCGATTGTAGTGCATTTTCAAATCCTTTTAGGTTAGGCGTCAATACCGGATAGCTGACACCTGAATGCTGCGGTAACCCTTTGACAATTTGTTCGTGATCGGCCATTTGCGGCACCCATTTGGGAGACACAAAACTAGTGGCTTCGACTACTTTGAGTCCACTTGCCACTAGCAGCTCAATTAATTTCAGTTTAACCTCTGTCGGTACTGGTGTTTTTTCATTCTGTAGTCCGTCTCTTGGTCCAACTTCGACTATCTTTACATTTGTACTCATGTTTGACTCTTAGGCTGTCTTAAGCAAATTTACTCTTCTTCGAAAGTAATTAGTTCGGCACCTTCATCAACTAAATCACCTTCTTGATAAAGTACTTCATCAATCACAGCAACTTTATGTGCTTTTATGGTATGTTCCATTTTCATTGCTTCCATAACAATTAAAGGTTGACCTTCTTCAACTTGGTCGCCTGCCGCAACTAAAACTTCAATAACAGTTCCGGGCATTGGCGCTGTTAAATTTGCCTGAGCGTCTTGCTCAAGTGAAAAGAGTCGGTTGTCTTTAATTTCGAGTTGCCACTGGCTGGCTCCTTTAAAGATCACAAGTTGGTTATTTTGCTCAACTAAATTGACGACTGATTGATGTCCGTCTAAATCAATAAACAATTTTTGCTCATCCAGATAGCCACGCACATGGTATTCTCTTTGATTGAACTCTAATAAAAAGTGATGCTGCCTAAAGTGCGCAGTAATGAGATAACTTTGGCCATTTTGCAATAATTCAATTTGGTGGTGGTTATCTTCATTTAAACGCCAACCCGACTTTTCTTGCCACGGCGAGTAGGGATCCAGTCTATCTGACTCGTTAATAGCTGCTTGTTTTAACATGACATAAAGTGAGGCCGCAGCTAAAATATCTTCGGTGACAGAAGGTTTATCAATAATTAATTCTTCTTCGTGTTTTTCCAGAAAATGAGTATCTAAATCGGCTTCTATAAACGCATCATTTGAAGCGAGCTGATGCAAAAATTCAATATTGGTTGACAGACCGGCAATTTGAAAATCTGCAAGAGCACCGCGTAATCGGGCTAAAGCCGCACTACGATCATTATCCCATACTATCAGTTTGGCAATCATTGGATCGTAAAAAACACTGACGCTGTCGCCAGCGATTATGCCTGAATCTACCCGAACATTTTGATGACATCTGGGCAGGCTCATATGAATTATTTTTCCCGTTGCAGGTAGAAAATCATTTTGTGGATCTTCTGCATAAATTCGAGCTTCAAACGCATGCCCATGACGCGGAATCTCTGCTTGTGCTAACGGTAAGGGGAGTCCATTAGCAACATTGATTTGCCACTCAACCAAATCAAGTCCGGTAATCATTTCGGTGACTGGGTGCTCAACCTGTAAGCGAGTATTCATTTCCATAAAATAAAATGACCCGTCTTCATCGTAAAGAAATTCAACGGTGCCAGCACCACGATAACCGATGGCTTTAGCAGCGGTAATAGCGACTTGACCCATTTGCTGACGCTTCTCTTCTGATAAACCTGGCGCCGGGGCTTCTTCAATAACCTTTTGGTGGCGTCGTTGAACACTGCAATCTCGCTCAAACAGATGAACTTGATTATCGTGGTTATCAGCAAAAACTTGTATTTCAATATGTCTAGGTTTGGTCAGGTATTTTTCAATCAGCACTTTATCATCGCTGAACGATGAAAGTGATTCGCGCTTACAGGAATTGAGTAATTCTAAAAACTCACTGCTTTTTTCGACGACTCGCATACCTTTACCGCCACCACCAGCAGTCGCTTTAATGAGAACCGGATAACCAATATTATCGGCTTGTTGGTGCAAAAAGTCAGGCGCTTGATTATCACCGTGATAACCTTCAACCAATGGAACACCCGCATTAGTCATAATTTCTTTCGCTTCACTCTTCGACCCCATAGCTTCTATTGCTGCTACAGGAGGCCCTATAAAAATGATCTGATTTTGCGTACATAAATTGGCAAATTGAGCGTTCTCTGATAAAAATCCATATCCAGGATGAATAGCATTAGCATTGGACTTTTTGGCAATGTCGATAATTTTCTGAGCTTTTAAATAACTGTCTTTTGCTGCTGGGCCGCCAATGTGCCATGCTTCATCGGCTAACTTGACATGCTGGGCATTTTTATCCGCATCAGAATAGACCGCAACACATTCAATACCCATTTTGTGTGCAGTGCGTATAATTCGACAGGCAATTTCGCCTCGGTTAGCAATCAGAATTTTGTTGATTTTTAAATTAACCATTGAATGGAATTTCCTAAAGATTTTGTTGGTTTTCTACGTCGCAAACTTGCCAGTCGGGTTGGCGTTTTTCTAAAAATGCACTGACACCTTCTTTGCCTTCTTTAGATGCTCGAGTATCTGCAATGCGCTGTGCAGTTTCTCGAATCAAATCTTCTTCGATTGGTTTATCTTTGACAAATTCGATGAGTCTTTTGGCTTTGTGCATTGCTTTGGGGCCGTTGTTTAAAACTGATTGAATGAAAGTTTTTACATTAGATTGTAATTCATCGTGCGAATATATTTGATGTACCAGATTCATAGCGGCGGCTTGGGAAACATCAAATAGCTCGGCGGTAATAAAGTACCGCTTTGCATGACGTTCGCCAATGGCTTTAACTACATAAGGGCTAATGACTGCGGGAATTAATCCCAGCTTTACTTCTGACAAGCAAAATTTGGCTTTATCACTTGCTAGTACGATATCGCAGCAGGCAACTAAGCCGACGCCACCACCAAATGCAGACCCTTGGACAACAGCAATTGTTGTTTTTTTACATTGATAAATAGTTTGCATCAAACTGGCAAGTTGTAGTGAATCTTGATAATTTTGTTCCCAAGAATATTCAGCCATTTTTTTCATCCAGTTTAAATCAGCACCGGCTGAAAAACTTTTTCCATTTGCATCGAGGACGATTAATTTGACTTTATCGTTATTGTCGAGTTGCTCAAAGGCTTTGGTTAACAATGCGATAAGTTTTTCATCAAATGCATTGTGGACTTCAGGTTTATTGAGAGTGATTCGACCAATACCATTGGACTCCAGTTTTACAATAATGCTTGTTTCACTCACTTTTGTATCCTCACGTTTTGTTTGTTTAATGTAAGTAACAAACTCAATTACATTCTAAAAACACCAAATTGGGTTTTTTCAACAGGCGCATTCAGACTGGCTGATAAGCCTAAACCCAATACTTGACGTGTATCGGCTGGATCAATTATGCCATCATCCCAGAGTCTGGCGCTGGCGTAGTAGGGATGACCCTGCGTTTCATACATTGCTTGAATCGGTTTTTTAAATTCAGCTTCTTCTTCGGCAGACCATTGCACACCTTGTCGATCAAAGTTGTCTCGTTTTACCTGAGCTAAAACATTGGCTGCTTGTTCGCCACCCATGACAGAAATACGGGCGTTGGGCCACATCCATAAAAAGCGGGGACTATAAGCTCGGCCACACATGCCGTAATTACCGGCACCAAAGCTGCCACCAATAATGACAGTAAATTTTGGAACTTTTGCACAAGCTACTGCGGTAACCATTTTTGCACCGTTTTTAGCAATGCCCGAATTTTCGTATTTTCGACCGACCATAAAGCCCGTGATATTTTGCAGAAACACTAGCGGAATATTTCGTTGACAGCAAAGCTCAATAAAATGCGCGCCCTTGAGCGCAGATTCTGAAAATAAAATACCATTGTTCGCAATGATACCCACTGGGTAGCCCCATATTTTGGCAAATCCGCACACCAGTGTATTTCCATATAAAGGTTTAAACTCGTCAAATTCGCTGGCGTCAACGATGCGTGCAATAATTTCACGAATATCAAATGGTTTTTTCGAATCTTTGGGAATTACACCGTAAATTTCTTCGATGGGGTAATGAGGCTCAACCGGTTTTTCAATTTTCCAGTGCTGGTACTTTTGTTTATTTAAATGTGAAATGATGTCGCGGGTCAATGCCAGTGCATGACGATCATCCTGGGCATAGTGATCGGTTACCCCAGAAGTTTTACAGTGAACATCTGCGCCACCTAAGTCTTCCGCCGTTACTTCTTCTCCTGTTGCTGCTTTGACTAATGGCGGCCCGCCGAGAAAGATTGTGCCCTGATTTTTTACGATGATACTTTCATCCGCCATTGCGGGGACATAGGCACCGCCTGCGGTACAACTGCCCATGACAACTGCGATCTGTGGTATGCCTTTAGCTGATAAATTAGCTTGATTAAAAAATATGCGGCCAAAATGATCGCGGTCCGGAAATACCTGATCCTGTTGCGGTAAATTGGCGCCGCCTGAGTCAACCAGATAGACACAAGGCAAGTGATTTTGCTCGGCAATTTCTTGTGCTCTTAAATGTTTTTTTACCGTTTCTGGAAAGTAGGTACCACCCTTAACGGTCGCATCATTGGCAACGATAACGCATTCTTGACCATTGATTAGTCCAATTCCGGTAATAATGCCGGCCGCTGGTACTTGGTTTTCATACATGCTATAAGCAGCAAATTGAGATAGCTCCATAAACGGAGAGCCAATATCAAGTAGTTGTCTGACTCTTTCGCGTGGTAGCAACTTTCCGCGATTGGTATGTTTGTCCTGTTTTTCTTTGCCGCCGCCTTGGGCGATAGTTTGCATTTTATCTCGTACATCATCGATAAGTGATTGCATGAATTCCGTATTAGCGACGAATTCCTGGCTACGGGTATTTAATTTACTTTTGATAATTGGCATTCAGATTTCCGATTATTAACAAAGTTATTCGATTTGACTTGCGTTTTTATCGTATTAGTTAAAAGGTTAAATGAGCATTTGCCTTAATTTTTGCTAATGCTCTCGTAATATCAATTTAAATTGTTTCGTTTCGTTCGATTTTAAATTTCGCTATTTTAAATTACATGAGATTAAATTAAGGTCATGTATTAATTAATGAGCGCCCGATCACCAATTTTTGTACTTCACTGGTGCCTTCATAGATTTGGCAAACGCGAACATCGCGATAGTACCTTTCAACAGGAAAATCATTTAAATATCCATACCCACCAAAAATTTGAATCGCATCAGAGCAGATTTTTTCAGCTGCCTCAGATGCAAACAGTTTTGCCATTGAAGCTTCTTTTAAGCAAGGATTACCCATGTCTTTATGCAGTGCGGCTCGATGAACCATAAGTCGCGCCGCATCAAGTTGAGTCGCCATGTCAGCTAATTTAAAGCTAATTGCCTGGTGCTGGTGAAGCGATTTACCAAATGCGGTTCGTTCTTGCGTATATTGTACTGCCGCATCAAGTGCCGCTCTCGCAATACCAACACATTGGGCAGCAATTCCAATACGGCCACCTTCGAGCCCAGATAGCGCAATTTTATATCCTTGACCTTCTTCACCCAGTAAATTCTCCCTGGGAATTCGACAATCTTCAAAAAGAATTTGTGCTGTGTCAGAGGCATGTTGGCCCATTTTATTTTCGACATTAGCAACAATGTAACCGGGAGTTTCGGTTGGTACAATGAAAGCCGAAATACCTTTTTTACCTGCACTGGCATCGGTAACGGCAAAAACAATCGCTGTATCTGCATTTTTACCTGATGTAATAAATTGTTTTACTCCATTAATTACGTAGCTGTCGCCATCTAGTACTGCTTTGGTTTTCAGATCAGCAGCGTCAGAACCTGCGTGGGGTTCACTTAAACAAAAAGCAGCTAAATGTTCACCGGTGGCTAGAGGTTTTAAATATTTTTCCTTTTGTGCATCTGAACCAAAATTAAGAATTGGCATACAACCAACAGAATTGGTTACACTGATAATCGTTGAACAAGCGGCATCGCCAGCAGCAATTTCTTCAAGCACTAAGGCTGCTGAAAAATAGCCGATGTCGCAACCGTGCCATTTTTCAGGAACAAGCATACCAAAAAAGCCCAACTCTCCGAGACCTTTGAGGGCTTCCGCAGGAAAAGTTTTATTGCGATCCCAGTCCGCTGAAAATGGGGCAATTTTTTCTTGCACGTACTGGCGTGCGGCTTCTTGTATCATAGATTGTTCTTCGGTCAGAAACATGGCAAATTTCTCTTCAATCAATTAATTTGATGATTTTGGGTAGTAGTATCTGATTATTATGGGAAATCACGTAAAAATAAACGTTTAATTATTTTAAAAGTTTATTGCTATATCGGCATAGTTGAGTGATTGGTCTTGCCAGTTATCCTATGAGAGCGTAACTGGCGTTAGGTTAGGGGATTATTCAACAACATTTAAACTCAGTGAGAGCAAACAATTTAAATAGCAAATAATCGCCCCGAGCTCTTGTGATTAATCAACCAATTCAATAGCCATCGCGGTTGCCTCTCCACCACCGATGCAGAGTGACGCAACGCCTTTCTTTTTGCCGTATTTTTGTAGTGCAGCAATAAGGGTTACCAGAATTCTTGTGCCACTGGTTCCAATTGGATGACCTAGCGCACACGCACCTCCATGAATATTGACTTTTTCCGAATCAAGATTTAGATCTTTAATTGCTGCCATAGCAACAACGGCAAAAGCTTCGTTAATTTCATACAAATCAACATCGGTGGTGTTCCAGTTAACTTTGGCGAGTAAATCTTTTACGGCGGTAACAGGCGCAATAGTAAACTCACTGGGTTTACGTGAATGGGTTGTGTGGCCGATTATTTTTGCCAATGGCTTTAACCCGCGACGCTGTGCTTCGGATTGACGCATAAGAACGACTGCTGCGGCACCATCAGATATTGAACTTGCATTTGCGGCAGTTACGGTACCATCTTTTTTGAAAGCAGGGCGTAACGATGGAATTTTTTCCGGGCGTGCTTTTAGTGGTTGTTCGTCATGCTCAACCAGCGTTTCACCTTTACGACTTTTGACAGTAATAGGCGTTATTTCACCGGCAAATGAGCCATTTTCGATGGCTGTTTTGGCACGGCTTAGTGAGGTAATCGCGTATTCATCTTGTTGTTCACGACTAAATTGATAGCGTTCGGCACAATCTTCGGCAAAGACGCCCATTGCCAGACCTTCATAAGCATCTTCAAGGCCATCAAATGCCATATGATCAAGAACTTTGTTGTGTCCAAAACGATATCCTGCGCGTGCATTGGGTAGCATATGTGGTGCGTTACTCATACTTTCCATTCCACCTGCGACCATTACTTGATTCGTGCCGGCAGTCAGTAAATCATTGGCTAACATGACCGATTTCATACCTGATCCACATACTTTATTAATCGTGGTACAGCCGGCCGATAATGGTAAGCCTGCGCCAATGGAAGCCTGTCTGGCTGGTGCCTGGCCGAGTGCTGCGGGTAATACACACCCCATAATCACTTCGTCAATTTCTTCGCTCGAAACACCAGACCTTTCAACCGCGGCCTGGATTGCTGCTGAACCTAATTCAGTCGACTTAAGTGAAGATAATTCTCCCATAAATCCACCCATTGGCGTGCGAGCCATTCCAACAATTACAATTGGATCCTGTGACATTGCTATAACCTCTATAATTTGTACGATTTTAATAAGAATACTTGTCCAATAGTATACTGCTTTTCGCGTTTTTAGCCTGTTTCAAGAATAAGATTAACATGTTCAAAGCCAAAAAGTACCTGATATTTTACTTTAATAAAAAACTTTAAGGCTTTGATAATTAAGAATAATAACTAAGCAGTTTCTTTGAACAATTCGCGTCCGATCAGCATTCTTCGTATTTCTGATGTGCCAGCGCCAATTTCGTATAGTTTTGCATCCCTTAACAAGCGTCCAGTAGGAAATTCGTTGATGTAACCATTACCGCCAAGACATTGAATGGCATCCAGAGCCATTTGAGTTGCGCTTTCAGCTGAATATAAGATAGCTGCAGCGGCATCTTTTCGAGTGGTTTCACCACGATCGGCTGCCTGAGCAACATTATAAACGTAGGATTTGCTAGCCATTAGCGTGGTGTACATATCTGCTAATTTGCCTTGCATCAATTGGAATTCTCCAATTGGTTTACCAAACTGGGTACGTTCATGTACATAGGGGAGTGCGACATCTAGACAAGCTTGCATGATACCAAGCGGCGCACCTGAAAGAACGATACGTTCAAAATCAAGCCCACTCATTAATACGGCAACGCCTCTGTTAAGTTCGCCCAAGATGTTTTCTTTTGGTACTTTGCAGTCTTCAAATACTAATTCACAAGTATTTGAACCACGCATACCTAGCTTATCAAGTTTTTGGGCGGTTGAAAAACCCTCGAATCCTTTCTCAATGATAAATGCGGTAATACCTTTAGAACCTGCGCTAGGATCTGTTTTTGCGTAAACGATTAGGACATTGGCATCGGGGCCATTGGTAATCCACATTTTATTTCCATTAAGCAAATAATGATCACCTTTATCTTCTGCTTTGAGTTTTAAGCTAACAACATCAGAACCTGCGCCTGGTTCACTCATTGCAAGAGCACCAACATGCTCACCGGAGCATAATTTAGGGAGATATTTTTGTTTTTGTTCTTCGGTGGCATTTTTACGTAGCTGGTTCAAACACAGATTTGAATGCGCACCGTAACTTAAGCCAACACTGGCGGAGTGGCGACTGATTTCTTCTATTGCAATAACATGCTCTAGATAACCTAAACCTGATCCGCCGTATTGTTCTTCTACAGTCATTCCTAGTAACCCAAGCTCTCCCATCTTTTGCCACAGATGATTAGGAAATTCATTTTCCTGATCGATTTGTGCTGCAATAGGTGCGAGTTCTTTGGCCGCAAATGCGCTGACTGTATCGCGAATCATGTCAGCGGTTTCGCCAAGATTAAAGTTAAGGCCTGTATACATGGTTTTCCTCTAGTTTTGTTTAATTCGAAGCTCGAGTCGGTCGAGTTCCCACAACATTGTTTTTATATCTTCTTGTTGTTGGTAAAGGGCTTCACGTCTTTCAGCAAGTTTGGTAACCAAAAATTCCATTTGTTTTTCCTCGCCGCTGGGCAGGTCATAAATTGAGAAAATTTCACGAATTTCCGCTAAAGAAAACCCGATCCTTTTCCCACGCAGTATCAATTGCAAACGAACATGATCACCCTTGTGATAGATCCGCTGGGTGCCTTCTCGTGTAGGTGAAAGTAATCGCTCATCCTCATAATGTCGGATTGAACGAGGTGTTATACCGAACTCTTTAGAAAGTTCACTGATTGTGTAGGTCATATCTTTATCATTCATAGCGGTCGGAATTATATGTTAACATTAACGTAAACGTAAATACTATAATCTAGATATTTGATGAGGTAAGACCAGAATAAAGTAAAGTTAATAGTTCGGTATAAGTTTTAGAATAAAATTAAATAATGAAAAATATATTAAATAGTTATTTAATTACGATTTAAACAGAATGTTGTGACGTTACGTATTTTTGAATCTTTATCAGATTGTGAAGGCGATATGACAAATTTTGCGATATCGCCAATGCAATATAATGAAAACGTCAAGCTGCGTCACTTAGAGAGAAGCGATGTTATATCTTTTGTGCGCAAAGGTTATTCAAATGGTTTTATTGACGTGAAATGATCTGAAGAATAGGGTATTTATTTAATCCAAAGCTGATTGTTACTGATATGACCTCCTGGGCTTTAAAGTCTTGTTCATTCATTATTGGATGTCTGCGTGCACCATTGGCAAACAAGGCCATAAGATGTTTTCTTGTTAACATTCGTCGTCCAGCCGCATTATTTTTAATCGTTAAGGTCGCCCATCTTTCCCCAACTTCATTACTCATAAAAAGGCTGTGCAAAATAATAAAGTCACTTTGATCGGGATAGCTTTTGTCATCATTAGGAAATTGAAATAATTCACTGCCTTGAATACTTTTATCGATAAATAAAGTTTCTGACTGTTCTCTGGCGTTCACATTAGTGATGATTAACCCAGTCAATATTATTAAGCTATTAATAATAATTTTTAGAGGCATACACTTGCTCCAGATAGTTGACTAGATTGGTTTGATAAGTGAAAGTGTTAATCATTATGCTAAGCGTAACTGAATTTAAGATGAATAGCTTGATGATTATTGACAAATAAAAGTGATAATACTGCGCACTAATTGGTCAACTAGTACACAGTATTTTGTTAAATAGAAAGTGAATGTTTAATTTAAGTATTTGCTTTAAACTGTTTTGAGTTTCCATTTTCCTTGGCGAAAAATGATAATCCCTACTAAAGCAATAATACTTTCAGAAATGGTAATTGCCAGAAATACACCGGTTGGACCTAATTCAAAATACTTAGCCAATGCATAAGCCAACGGAATCTGAAATAACCAATAGCAAAAAAAATTAATTTTGCTCGGGGTAAGGGTATCACCAGCACCGTTAAATGCCTGCACCAGTACCATGCCTAAACCATAAAATCCAAAGCCTAAGCCTATAAAGCGTAAGCATTCAACGCCATACTGAATAACCGCGACATCAGTTGAAAATAAACCAATGATTTGAGGTGCCAAAGAGAGAAAGATAATCGCTACAGTAACCATAAATATGACGTTATATTTAGCGATTCGCCAAACTGACTTTTCGGCACGGGAGGCCAGTCCCGCTCCTAGATTTTGGCCTACCAATGTTGCAACAGCGTTGCTCATACCCCAGGCAGGTAAAATCGTAAACATTATGACTCGAATTGCTATCGTATAGCCAGCCACGGCATCACTGCCGTAAGTTGAAACTATTCTGACTAACCAAACCCAGCTGGCTGTTGCAATGAAAAACTGTAAAATACCACCAACTGACAACTTAAGTAATTGTTGGATTGTGTTTAAGTGAGGTTTTAAGTGTGATAGATTTAATTGGATTCGATTTTTAAATCCGAATAAATGATAAAGCTGATATAAAACACCAACGCCACGGCCAATATTAGTTGCCACTGCAGCACCTTCAATTCCCATTTCGGGAAAAATTCCAATGCCAAATATTAATAGCGGATCAAGAATAATATTAATTGAGTTGGCTATCCATAGTGAACGCATTGCAATAGTTGCATCGCCTGCGCCACGAAAAATAGCGCTGATTAAAAATAAATACAGAATTGTTGTAGAGCCACCCAGCATAATTCGGGTGTAAGAGTAGCCTTGTTCAATAACATCAAAACTGGCTCCCATAAAGCGCAGAATGTCTTTTGCGTAAATAAAACCTGGAATGCCTATTAGTAGACCAAAAAACAAGCCAATGATGAGTGTTTGACCCGCAACCGAAAAGGCTTTTTCATTTGATTTTTCGCCAAAGCGGCGAGCAATTGTTGCGGTTACCGCCATACTTAAACCAATAGCCACCGCATATAACAATGTAATAACCGCTTCTGTTAAACCAACAATTGATACTGCTTCAGCACCTAAAAATGAAACAAAAAAGATGTCAGTAACAGCAAAAACTGACTCCATTGCCATTTCTAATATCATCGGAATGGCTAATAAGAAAGCGGCATGGCCAATTGAGCCTTGGGTGTAATCCCGTTGATGATTATCTTTCAACGATAATTTAAATAATTGCCACAAGCTGTAGTTTTGTGGCTGAGTTTGATGTGTCGTCATATGTATTTCCGTTATATAACTTTCTGAAACTAAAATTACCTTGCGTATTTAGTTTCAGATAATAGAATTTTGATGAACAGGCAAATTCCTGTGAGCATGCGCAAATATTTGCTGGAGTTTCAGACAAACATAAAACGCGGAATTAATGCTATCAGTCGCTGTAGCGCAACGAATAATCAGTAATAAATGAGAGAGTTGCCTTTAGTTGGCTTGACTTTATCGAAATAAACGAGACAAGCAACAGAGCTTTACTGAAGTGTTGAGCACTATATCTGCTTGAAAAGCATTAATATCTGGTGAATTGCTCATTGTCTTAAGCTCCGGTGATAAAATATTGCAGCATTTTCCCTTCAAAATATTTGACTGTCAATAGCTAAAAGTTATTATGCCGATATAAAATTTAGGGTAAATTGCTTACCAGTTTACAGTGACGCCTGTGCCACTATTTAATTTAAGCGTTGAAAGGCAATTTGGATGTCGTTTGTGCTAAAGGCGATTTAACTTTGGACACACTTAAGACACAGAGGCAAAATCTCAGGTGTATGGCGGCGAATTCAAATAAAACCGTGTTTGGGTTTTATCTCATTGTTATGCTGTCTATAATGACAATCTATAAAGTAAAATAAATTTGTTTAATTTATTTAGGTATTAAATAACACATAATCAAAATCGGAGACGATAATGCGTATAATCCTTCTTGGTGCGCCTGGAGCTGGTAAAGGAACTCAAGCCCAGTTTATTAAGGAAAAATATAATATCCCACAAATTTCAACAGGGGATATGCTACGAGCCGCAGTAAATGCTGGCACACCTTTAGGTTTAAAGGCAAAAGAGGTTATGGATGCTGGTCAATTAGTTTCTGACGATATTATTATTGGGCTGGTTAAAGAGCGTGTTGCACAAGCTGATTGTGCTAATGGGTATTTACTCGATGGATTTCCGCGAACCATTCCTCAAGCTGATGCAATGAAAGAAAATAATATTGATGTTGATTATGTTGTTGAAATTGATGTGGCTGATGCAGAAATTATCAAGCGCTTGAGTGGGCGTCGAGTTCATCCTGGCTCTGGTCGAACCTATCATGTGGTTTATAATCCACCTAAGCAAGAAGGGATAGACGATGAAACTGGCGAAGAGTTGATTCAAAGACCTGATGATACTGAAGCGACAGTTAAAGATCGATTAGCCATATACCATCAACAAACTCGTCCTCTGGTTGATTATTATTCAAAGTGGGCGGAACAAGGTGGTGAGAAAGCGCCGCAGTATGTTACAGTTCAGGGCGTTGGTAGTTTGGAAGAAATTAAAGAAAGTATTTTAACTGCTTTAAAATAAAACGGATCTGGCGTAAAGCAAACTGCTTACTTCCATATGGCAGTTAAACCAGTGGCATTTGAGTAATTATTTAAAATGGGTTAACACTAAATTTTAGTTAACTCGACCCTGTAAAAAATTCTGTGTAACTGCCCTAGGTTAAACATAATCTTTTAATCGGTCTTCAAATTGAATCATAAATCGATTTAAGGCCGCTTTCCAATTTCTTATTGGC